>JAXDOS010000120.1:0-42368 GCA_034668785.1 Alphaproteobacteria bacterium | reverse complement strand
AAACCGCCGCCCGCGTAGCATTGGTGCACGGTCACCTGCTCGGGCTTCAGCCCCAGCGTCTGCGCGGTGAACTCGCGGCAATGCCCGATGTCCTGCGATCCGTCCCATACCTCGACGTGGTCGCCGGCCTCGTTGACGCGGGCGACCGCGTTCAGCGGCTCCATCTGCGCATGGTAGCTGTAGTCGCTGCGGAACTCGGCCTTGTAGGTTTTCGCCGCGCTCGCAAAGGCGGCATTCGCGTCGCCCTTGGAATCCACAGGTTCGGTCTTGGCGGCCGGATCGGCATGAACCTTGACGTAATCCTCCATGGCTCTGCGGGAATTGAAGCCGTCGGGCTGGCCCTTTTTCCAGGTTACTTTCAGCTTGTTGCGCGCCGCCATTGCCTGCTCGAAGCGCTCGGCGACGACAGCGACGCCATCGCTCAGCTTCACAGTGCCAACCACGCCGGGCATCGCTTTGATCTCGGCATCGTTCCAGCTTTCCGGCTCGCTGCCGTGCACGGGCGAATGCAGCGTCGTGGCATAGACCATGCCCGGCAACTTCACGTCGATGGCGTATTGCGCCGTGCCGTTCACCTTCAACGGCGTATCGCGGCGCGGCACGGATTTCCCGATCAGCCGGAACTGGCTCTTCGGCTTCAGCTCGCTCTTGTCGACGGCGGGAAGCTGTTCCGGGACCTTGCCGAAAGCCGCGATCTCGCCGTAGCTCAAACGCTGGCCGTTGGCTGGATTGATAACGGCGCTTGGCTCGGTCTTCAGCGTCGCCGGATCGACGCCCCATTTCTCCGCGGCATTCGTGATCAGGATTTTTCGTACCTGCGCGCCGGCGAGACGGAGCTGATCGTAATACATCATCACGCCGCGGCTGCCGGAGAACGCCATGGCGCGTCCGCCGCGGCCTTCATACCCGTAAATCTCCGGCTGGGACGGCGCCCATTCGAGCTTCACCTTCGACCAGTCGGCGTCCATCTCCTCGGCGAAGATAATCGGCAGCGAGGTCATGGTGCCTTGGCCCATCTCCGCGCCCGCGGTGACAATCGTGATGGTGCCGTCGGGTGCGATGCGCACCCATGGCGACATCTTGCCTGTATCCGGGAGCGCCGCTGCGGCAGTGGGAAGCAGGCGGATGCCGTCGGCGCCGAGCGCCAGGAAGAACGACATGCCGCCCATTCCGGCGAGCAGCTTGCGGCGGGAAATTTCTGGAGTCTTGACCGGGATATTCATGGCTCAGCCCTCCCTCGACGCGCGTTGGACCGCCGCGATGATGCGGTTATAGGTGCCGCAGCGGCAGATGTTGCCGTCCATGTGGGTGACGATCTCATCGCGGCTTGGCTTGGCATTCTTGGCGAGCAGTTCCGCCGCCTTCATGATCTGGCCCGATTGGCAATAGCCGCACTGCGGCACTTCTTCGGCGACCCAGGCCTTCTGCAAGGGATGCGACGAGTCGGGGGAGAGTCCTTCGATGGTGACGATCTTCGCGCCTTCGATCTCCGACACATGCGTCTGACAGGAGCGCAGCGCCTTGCCGTTGATGTGCACGGTGCAAGCGCCGCAGAGGCCGGCGCCGCAGCCGTATTTCGTGCCGGTCAATCCGACGTGATCGCGGATGATCCAGAGCAGCGGTGTCTCCGGCGGCGCATCGATCGAGACCGGTTTGTTGTTCAGCGTGAAGGAAACCATGTTCGCTCCCCTATTGTGTATCTAACGTTTGGACGATCTGTACGCGGCGGAGCCTTGGCTCGACATCAGGTTAGTTCGCGCGCCCCAGCGCCGTCATGGTGCGCTTTACCACGTCCGGCGGCGTCTTGTAGGCGGTGGCGAGTATATCACCAATCTGCTGCCCGGTAATAAAGGTGACATTGAGATTTTGCGCTGCAGCATCGGCAAGAAATGCAGAGTCGCGCAAAGTTTCCTCGAAACCCTGACGTAATGCTGCCAGCCGGTCGGCGGGTACCTCCGGCGGTGCCACAAAGGGACGCCCGATCGCGGCGCGAGCGAAGAACAACTGCAAGGCTTGGCGTTCCTCAGGCGAATGCGCGCTCTCGATCGCGGAGGGGACATCCTTCAGCCGCGGATCGGGTTCCAAAGCGGCTTGCAGCAGGATGTTGAGCTTGTTCTCCCTGAACAAAGTGGAGCGTGAGAACGAGTCGTAGGCGAGACAAATGCCCTGCACCTCGTTGCGCTCCATCGCCAACTGAATTTCATGCGAGCCGGTATAGCCTTGGACCAGCACGAGACGCAGGCCGAGCAGCTTGGAGAGGAATTCAGGATAGATTGCGGTATCGGCACCCGACCCGGTGCCTCCCACCTTGAGTTCCTTGCTGGTCAAATCCTGCAGCGTCTTCACCTCGGCGTCCTTGCGCGCGCCGCAGACGGTGGTGTCGCGGTTGGGGCTGCCGATCCAGTTCAACTTCGTCACATCGAACTGCGTGCCTTGGCCGCCGAGCAAAGGCTCGAAGGGAATGCCGCGATTGATCATACCGAACACTGAACCGTCCTTGGGCGAGGCGTTATAGAGCCGGTTGACCACCAGGAGACCGGCGGCGCCGGGCAAATTCTGCGGCACGATGGTGGGATTGCCGGGAATATGATTGCCCATGTGTTTGGAGATGATGCGCGCCCAAAGATCGTCGTCGCCGCCCGGACCAAATCCGACCTGCAACGTAACGTTCTTGCCTTTGTAGAATTCTGCCGGAGTTTGCGCGACGGCGCCGCCGGCGAGAAGGAAAGAAACGGCGGCGGTGATGCAGGTTGAACGAAGGTGCATGATGCTTCCTGAACGGTTGAATCTCAGCGCGAGCTAATCACGGATATTTTGCAGGAACCAGTCGGTCGGGAGTTCGCGGCCTTTCTTCAATTTCACCGCTTGGGAATAAACCCAGCCTCCCACCGAGGAAAACTGCAGACCCTGATTGCCGACGTTGCGATAGAAGGTGATTTGGTCGCGGCTGGTGCGTCCCTTGCATTTGCCGGTTACCAGATCGGCGAAGTCGGGCTTATCCCCGCCTTTGCCCCGATCCATGAATTCCGGAGAATCGCCGCCGAAACCGGGCTGCTGATTTTTCGCGGGGATGCGCTGCATCTCCTCCACGGTGCCGCCGATGAAAGCGGCGGGCGAGAGACCGCGCTCGGCCTGGAAGCGTTCGGTCTGTTTCATCTGCAGGCCGGCGGTGCCCTGGCGCACCACGACATCGAACTTGGTGGCGCTGGCGTCGGGCATCTCGCGGCGGCCCAAGTTGGTGACATGCATGCCTTTCTCGATCCAGTCGGCGTCATAGACCGGCTGCATGCTGTCGGTGCAGGAGGAAAGGATGTCGGCGCCGCTCACCGCCTCGCGCGGGGTGTCGACCGCGCGCACTTCGATGTTCAGGCGCTTCGACATTTCCTCGGCAAAGGCTTCGCGGTTGCCGGGCGTCGGGCTGTAGACTTTGCACAGGCGGATGTCGCGCACGCAGGAGAAGGCGTCGAGGAAGGTGCGCGCCATGCCGCCGGAACCCAACATGCCGACCACGTGCGAGTCCTCGCGCGAGAGATATTTCACGCCGATTCCGGCGCCGCCGCCGACGCGCATGTGCTGGAGCACGCCGTCGTTGATGAAGGCCAGCGGCTCGGCATTGCGCGTGGAGATCAGCAGGATCAGGCCGCAATAGGTGCCGGGCTCGCGGCAATGCTTGTCCTCGGTCCAATTGCCGCCGGCGTCCTTCGGCCAGGTGATGATGTCGGATTTCATGCGGATGGCGAAATAGCCGTCGTTGGCGCCCTCCATGGTGCCCCAGCGGAAGTAACCGTCGTCGCGGTCGCAGGGGAAGTACATGTCGATGCGCGGGCGGTGGATGGCGCCGCCGGTGGGCAGTTTTTTGAACGCCTCCTCCTGGGCGCGAATGCAGTCATTCATGGTGAGGAGTTCGGAGACGAGATCGTTGTTGATGATCAGCATATTTTCGCTTCTCTCCGGCGGGTGGCGGGCGGGGCTTCGCGGATACGGTAAACTACATTATGAATGCATCCGAGCCAGACAAAAGCGGGAGGATGATAATGGCGCGCGTGCAACTTTGGGGCGGCGGATTGGCGCTGTTACTCGGCTTGGCGATGATGCAACCTGCCGCTGCGCAGTCGGTGGAGCAATTCTACAAAGGCCGCAACGTCACGCTTTTCGTCGCCAGCGCGCCCGGCGGGGTGAACGATCTTGTCGGGCGGCTGGTCGCCAAACACATGGGCCGCTTCATCCCCGGCGAGCCGACCATCGTCGTGCAGAATCTGCAAGGCGCGGGCGGGCTGGTGCTGGCCAATCGCCTCTTCACTCAGGCGGAGAAGGACGGTTCGGTGATCGGCGTCATCGAACGCAGCACGCCGCAGCTTGCCATTCAGGGTGATCCCAATGCGCGCTTCGATCCGCTGAAGCTCACGTGGCTCGGCAGTTTGTCGTCCTACGCCAACGACGCCTATCTGCTGGTGGTGAATTCCAAATTTCCGGCGAAGACGGTGGAGGACTTGAAGAAGCCGGGCGTGCCGCCGGCGAAAATCGGCACCACCGGCGCCGGAGCCACCAATCTCATCTTCACCATCATCGCCAAGGATGTGCTCGGGCTGAACGTACAGGTGGTGCGCGGCTATACCGGCGCGGCGACGGTTTTTCTCGCGCAGCAAGGCGGCGAGCTGGACGGGCAGGTGGTCGGCTTTGCCTCGATGAAGGCAGGGCAAGCGACGCTGTGGAAGGAAGGCGCCTTCCGTCCGCTTATTGCTTTCGGACGGACGACGCGTTCGGCCGAACTCCCGGATGTGCCGACGGGACGCGAACTGACCAAGGACCCGAAGGCGCTGTCGCTGATCGAATTCGCCGAGGCTCCCTTCTATATGGCGCTGCCGCTGGTGGCGCCGCCGAATCTGCCGCCGGACCGCGCCAAGGCGTTGCAGACCGCGTTCATGACGATGACCAAGGACCCGGCATTCCTGGAGGACGCCAACAAACTCAGCTTGGACGTCAGCCCGATCGACGGCGCGGCGGTGGTCAAGCTGATCGAGAAGCTCGCCGCCACGCCGAAGGAGGTGATCGCGCAGTTCAACGAGATCGTCGCGCCGAAGAACTAGCTCAACAAAAACCCCGCGGCCTGGGCCGCGGGGTTTTTATGTGCATCCGCCAAGCTCAGGGCGCGACGACGATCATGCCGGTGAACACATAGGCTTGCAGCATCACCAGCACGCCGACGAGGCAGGCGAGCGCGATGGAGTGCAGGAACACGAAGCGCAGGATGGTGCCTTCGTGGCCGAACCAGTTGGTCGCGGTGGAAGCGACGACGATGGATTGGGCGTCGATCATCTTGCCCATGACGCCGCCGGAGGAATTCGCCGCGCCCATGAGGATGGGCGAGAGGCCCAATTGCTCCGACGTGATCTTCTGCAGATTGCCGAACAAGATATTCGACGCGGTGTCCGAGCCCGTCAGCGCCACGCCCAACCAGCCGAGCAGGGTGCCGAAGAAGGGATACAATATCCCCGTGCTGGCAAAGGCGAGACCGAGCGTCGCGTCGATGCCGGATAAGCGCGTCAGCGTGCCGATGGCGAGCATGGCGGAGATCGTGATCAGCGAATAAGCGCAAATCCTGATCGTGCGGCCATACTCCACCACCAGCTTCCCGGGCGAGAAGCCCATGATAAGGCCGGAAATGATGGCGGCGATCAACATGCCGGTGCCGGTATAGGCGATGTAAGTGAACAGGAATTGCGCGCGTTCCGGCGTCGGCTGCGTCACCACCGGCGCCACTTTTGCGATGGCGCGGTCAAGTCCCGGCACATCGTAATTCCAGGCGAAGATCGGATTGACGATGCCCTTGAAAAAATTGGTGCCCCACAACAGCAGCACTAAGCAAACGATGATCCAGGGCAGCAATGACATCCAGACTTCCGCCCGGCTGGGCTTTGGTCCCGGGGCGGCTGGTTTCGGCATCGTCGCCGCCGACTCGTCGCGGCTGCGCAAGGCAGGCGACGTCCAGATTTCCTTCGGACGCCACACTTGCAGGAAGCCGATGAGGCAGGCCATCGAGATTAGGGAAGCGCCGATGTCGACGATCCACGGATTGATGAAATTGGAGATCAGGAACTGCGGGACGGCGAAGGACACCCCGGTGACCAGGATCGCGGGCCAGATATCCTTCATGCCTTTCCAGCCGGCGAAGGCCCAGATCAGCCAGAACGGCACGATCAGCGAGAAGAACGGCAATTGCCGCCCGACCATGGCGCCAAGCAGGAATGGGTCGATGCCGGTGACGCTGGAAAGTCCCTGAATCGGCGCGCCCAAGGCGCCGTAGGCGACCGGCGCGGTGTTGGCGATCAGCGACAGACCGGAAGCCGCCAGCGGCGAGAAGCCAAGCCCGATCAAGATAGCGCCGGTCACCGCGACCGGCGTGCCGAAGCCGGAGGCGCCCTCGAAGAAAGCGCCGAATGCGAAGGCTATCAACAAGAGCTGCAAACGGCGGTCGGTGGTGACGCCGCCGATGGTGGTTTGCAGCGTCTTGAACGCGCCCGTGGCCAATGTCAGCCGGTAAAGGAAAATCACGTTGAGCACGATCCAGCCGATCGGGAAGAATCCGGTGACCGCGCCCAGCGCCGTCGCGCGCAGCGACAGCCCTGCCGGCATGGTGAAGAAATAAATCGCCACCAGATTGGCCACGGCGAGCGCGATCAGCGCTGCGATATGCGCCCTCACTTTGTTGGATGCGATCAGCACCAACAGCGTGACCACCGGCAGAGCGGCGCAGATGGTCGACAAAACAGAATTGCCGAACGGGTTATATACTTGGTTCCACATAAAGGTTTCTCCCTGGGGCCGCTTTTATTTTTTTTTCGGGATCGTCAGCTTGCGGCGGCGCGGATGCGAAGTGCGAGTGCTCCCGTTGGCTAGAGACGCAAGTTCGCCAATATCTTTCGGAAGCACAAGCCTGTTTCGCTCATACCAAAGGAGAACGCGCCGGCGCGGCAGACAGCCGGCCAGCGGACGCGGAAAACGGCGGAAGAACTTTATGGGTTTTTTACGCGGGCCTGCGCGCGGGTGCTTGCGCGATGAAGAACAACAGTACGGCGGCCCCGGCCGCGATCATTCCGCCGAGGGCGACGAACATCCACGCGATCCAGGACGAGCGGGGCGCAGGCTGATCCGCCGAGGCCATTGCCGTCATCGCTGCTGTATTTTCGGCGGCGGGAGGAGTTTGATTGGCCGGCGCAGCTTGGGCCATCGGTACAGGCGTGTCGGCGGCGAGATCGAGTTCGTTTACTTCGTTGGCGGCGACGACCCGCACTTGGTCGGCTGCGGCATCGAGCTCGTTGAATTCGTCGGCGGAGGCAAGCGCGGCGCCGTCGGTCTCCGAGGCAGCCGCCGGTGGCGGCGCGGCGTCACTCATCCTCAGGGGCTCGGCAGGCGCAGGGGTTGGTGTGGCGGACGAAGCGACGGCGGGAGAAGCGGTAGCAGGACTGGAAACTTCTTTCGCGGCCACGCGTGTACGCGTCTTCGCTTTGCGCGGCTGTTTGCTCGCGGCGACGACCGAAGTGTTGGCGGTCGAAGGCTGGGCAGTCGCAGCGGCCTTGGGCTGTGCCGGGCGTTTGAGGAATTGGTTGAGGCGGAGAGGAGTTTTAGGCTGCGCCGCCGAAGCGGATGTGCAACCCGGCGTGCCGCCGTCGCAGGCGCGGGCGGGCGCGCCGCCGAGGCTGAACGCGGCGATGATAGTCGTGGCCGCGGCCATGAGGCGGATATTCGACATGACGTCCTCCTGCCATTTGACGGATGGCCATGGGTAACGGCAGACGTGACCGTAAATGGACGAGAGTGAGGTATTTTGGCCTAATCAGTGGCGCAAAAGGGGCGGGTTGGTAATCTCGGCAGGATCGCTCCTAATCCACCGACACCCCGCTGGCCTTGATCGGGGCCTCCCATTTCGCGATTTCCTCGGCGACGAATTTACCCAGATATTCCGGCGTCGTGCGGTCCTCGGAAACGAATACCGCGCCGAGACCTTCCAAGCGCTGGCGCACGACGGGATCTTTCATCGCCTGTTTGGCTGTCTCGTTGAGCTTTTTCACAATGTCGGCGGGCGTTCCCTTGGGCAGGAAGAAGGCGTTCCACGTATAGGCTTCGAGCGCCGGCAAACCTTGCTCTACGGTGGTGGCGACGCTCGGCAGCGCCGGTGAACGCGTCTTGGTCATGATCGCGATCGCCTTGACAGTCCCGCCGTCGATCTGCGGCTTCGCCGTGGTGATGATCTCGCACAGGAAATCGATGCGGCCGCCGATCAGGTCCGACATCGCCGGCCCGGTGCCACTGTAGGGGACGTGGATGATCTTGGTCCCCAGCACGTGATTGAGCAGCAAACAGCCCATGTGCGTCGCCGATCCGGCGCCGGCCGATCCGAATTGCATCTTCGCTTCGTTGGCCTTGGTGTAAGCGACGAATTCCTTGAGATCGTTGGCCGGCAAGTCCTTGCGCGTGATCAGCACCAGCGGCAGCTCGGCCATCAACACCACGGGGGTGAAATCGGTGGCGGCGTTATACAGCGGCTTCTTATAGAGGCTTTGGTTCTGCGCATGGGTGCCGACCGTGCCGAGGCCAAGGGTGTAGCCGTCGGGAGTCGCATTTTTGACGCGCGACGATCCAACCATACCGCCGCCGCCTCCGACATTTTCGACGACGATCGTTTGCTTGAGGATCCGGCTCATGCTTTCGCCCATGGTGCGGGCGAGCACATCGGTCGGCCCGCCGGCCGCGAAGGGGACGATCAGCGTGATAGGGTGATCGGGATAGCCTTGCGCGAAAGCCTGCCCGGCGCAGGCGAGGAAACTCGCCAACGTGAACCCGAGGATCGTTTTTTTCATGGTTTGCTCCCTGTGGCTGGCCGTTACCGGCTTCAGTCGGCGCTAGTATAGCGTGTTCCCAGGCTGGTCATGAGGCAAGCCCTATAACGAGGAGATCGCATGGCTGTGATCCGTGTCGGCGTGGCTGGCCTCGGCGCCATCGGCCGCGTCATTGTGCGGCATCTCGCGCAAGGCATTCCAGGTGTGCGCCTGACCTGCGTGGCCGCCGGGGATGCGGCGAAAGCGCGCGCTTGGCTGCGCGAGCAAGGCATCGATTGCGCCGTTGTCGGCCTGGATGAGCTTCCCGCTCACGCGGATTTGGCGGTCGAATGCGCGCCGGCGGAACGGCTGGAGGATATCTGCCGGCCGATGCTGCTCGCCGGAAAAAAAGTCATGGTGCTCAGCGCCGGGGCGCTGCTGCCGCGGCCCGACTTGATCGATCTAGCGAAGGCGCGGGGCGGGCAGATCATTATTCCGAGCGGCGCGCTGCTCGGCCTCGACGCTGTGACCGCGGCGGCGGAAGGCACGATCCACTCGGTGCGGATGACGACGCGCAAGCCGCCGAACGGACTCGTTGGGGCTCCTTATCTCGAAAAGAACGGCATCTCGGTCGAGGGGCTGAGCGAAGCCAAGCGCGTGTTCAGCGGCACGGCGCGCGAAGCCGCCGCCGGATTTCCCGCCAACGTCAATGTCGTCGCCGCGCTGGCGCTGGCCGGTATCGGGGCGGACCGCACGATGATTGAAATTTGGGCAGACCCGCAGGTCACGCGGAACTGTCATATGATTGAAGTCGAGGCGGATGCCGCGCGTTTCACCCTGTCGATTGAGAATGTTCCATCGGAGAATCCGAAGACCGGCCGCATCACGGCGCTTTCGGTCATCGCAGCGTTGCGCAAGCTGCATGCACCCTTGCGCATCGGCACTTGACCTTTGACAGCCTGGGGTTATGCAGTCGCGCCTTGAAATAATGAGCGAGCAGCATGAAGAAGGTTTATCCCAGCGCGCGCGAAGCTCTGGCCGGCGTCCTCAAAGACGGGATGTTGGTCATGGCCGGCGGCTTCGGGCTGTGCGGCATTCCGGAAACCTTGATCCTCGCCATCCGCGACTCCGGGGTGAAGAATCTCACCTTCGTTTCCAACAACGCCGGCATCGACGGGGCGGGGCTCGGGCTGTTGCTGGAAACCCGGCAGATCAAGAAGATGATCTCGTCTTACGTCGGCGAGAATAAAATGTTCGCCCAGCAATATCTCGCCGGCGAGTTGGAGATCGAATTCAATCCCCAAGGCACGCTGGCGGAGCGCATCCGTGCCGGCGGCGCCGGCATTCCCGCTTTCTTCACTAAGACCGGCGCCGGCACGTTGATCGCCGAAGGCAAAGAGCAGCGCGAATTTGACGGC
Source organism: Alphaproteobacteria bacterium (assembly GCA_034668785.1). Taxonomy (GTDB): domain Bacteria; phylum Pseudomonadota; class Alphaproteobacteria; order Rhizobiales; family Xanthobacteraceae; genus CANKHA01. The sequence continues at coordinate 32,134 of JAXDOS010000120.1, read as the reverse complement.
GAGAATTACATCCTCGAACGCGGCCTCGTCGCGGACCTCGCCATCGTCCATGCCTGGAAGGGCGATAGCGAAGGCAACCTCGTCTATCGCAAGACCGCGCGAAATTTCAATCCGATGATGGCGACGGCGGGCAAGGTGACGATCGCCGAGGTAGAGAACTTGGTCGAGCCCGGCGAGATCGAGCCCGATCACATCGTCACGCCCGGCATCTTCGTGCAGCGCATCGTGCATGTGCCGAATTCGCCAAAGCGCATCGAGCAGCGCACCACGCGCAAGCGCAGCGCACCACCTATTCCGGCGGGCACCGGGGAGGAAGTGTGATGGCGTGGACGCGCGAACAGATGGCGGAACGCGCCGCCAAGGAATTGCGCGACGGCTTCTACGTCAACCTCGGCATCGGCATCCCGACGTTGGTGTCGAACTACATTCCCGCCAACATGAGCGTGCAGTTGCAAAGCGAGAACGGCATGCTCGGCACCGGGCCATTTCCGTTCGAGGGCGAGGAAGACCCCGACCTCATCAACGCCGGCAAGCAAACCGTCACCGAACTGCCGACCACGAGTTATTTCTCCAGCGCCGATAGCTTCGCCATGATCCGCGGCGGGCATATCGATCTCTCCATCCTCGGCGCCATGCAGGTGGCGGAGAACGGCGATCTCGCCAACTGGATGATCCCCGGCAAGATGGTGAAAGGCATGGGCGGCGCCATGGACCTTGTTGCCGGGGTGAAGAAGGTCGTCGTGGTGATGGAGCATTCGGCGAAGAACGAAGCCAAGCTGCTCAAGCGCTGCACGCTGCCGCTGACCGGCGCCGGCGTCGTCGACATGGTGATCACGGACTTGGGCGTTTTCAGCATCGATAAGAAAGGCTCCGGCGGCATGACGCTGGTCGAAATCGCGCCCGGCGTGACGCTCGATGAGATCAAAGCGAAGACGGAAGCGGGCTACCGGACCGACGCCAAACTGAGCGCCTAGCACGCGAAACGGTTTCCACCGCTGTTAACCTTTGATTAACTCAATATTTCTTGCGTAGATTCACCGGCGGCACGAGGATGAGTTGCTACTGATTCGGCGGCTCATCATGTCGGCACGGCTCACAGCCCGTCCGTACGAGAGACTCTCGGAGAAATGGCGCGCCCTTGCGGAGCGCCGCCGCTCCCATTTCGTAGACCTCTACAGCAGCGGCCGCTGGAAGCATTATTACACCGAGGAAGAGTTCGTGCGGCAGCTCCGCGAGGTCTTCGCCGCCGCCGATGTCTGGGCGAAACTCGCCCCGAAGGCTGAGGGCGAACAGGCGGCCTAAGCTTTCGCTTTATCGGCGAGCGCCGCGGGGACGAGCGTATCGACGCCGAGACGGCCGAAGCCCGGCAGCTTGACACCCGGATGCCGGAAATCCAGCCCCGCCACCAAGCCGAGAAAATTGACCTCGACGCCTTCGACCCAGCCGAGCTTGATGCCCAAAAGGCCCCATAAGTTGGCCTCCAAGCCGGTGCCGCTGTCGGTCGTTCCGAGATAGGGCCCCGGGCGGAAGTCGCGGCCGATGGCATTGGCCGGAAGCGACGCGGCAATCTCCGGCACCGCCCGCATTACGGTGGCGACGAAGGTGTTGCTGTTGGGGCCGGGCCAGATGCGATAGTCGCCGGCATGGGCAAAGCGATAGTCCTTCACCGCGGCTTCGACCTTCGGAATCAGCGCCTGCGCCTCGGCCCCGGTAACGTCGACGACCACGGACGGCCTGTCGCCGAACCAGCGTCCATCGGGCGCCCAGCCGTTGACCCGGATCGGATCGCCCCAGCCGACCACATCGAAACGGGTCCAGCGCGTCGCATTCTCGCGTTTGATGACGATCCAGCTATGGACGGCGAGCACGCCCTTCCAGCCGCCGGTGCGCCCGGACAGCACGAGTAGACGCGCCTGCGGGTATTGGCTCGCGGGCGGCAAACTGCCGATGCTCGACCAGTCGGCGTCGCGAAAGCTGCGCGGATGCTCACCCAGCCAGAACATCGCGGCGCGGGCGGCGATAGGAAGCAGGAATAGTGCGAGGAGGGCGAGCACGGCGGGCTTACGGCGCCAGAACCGGGATTGGTTGATAGAGGCGTCCATGAGGGAGAAATAGGAATCGTTTCGGTCCGAACTGTGGCAAGCGGCACTGCGGAGATTACGTTTCCTTCATCTGCGGACGCAGGCGGCAATGGCCGCGAGCAGCATGGCTTCGCCGCCCCGAACCAGTTCCTCCATTATCAGCGGAGGTCGGCGGCCGGCGCGGCGGCGCGCTGCGTAACGGCGCAGCTTCGGCACATGCACGAAGGCGGCCACGCGCGGGCCGCCCGGTTTTGCCGCAGCCTCGAGTGCCCGCCAGGAGAGGTAATTGCAAAGGTAATTTCCGGCATCCCACGATAATTGAGCAGGCACGCGTGAGGTCCGCGCCGCGCGCAGCAATCTTTGCGTCAGCGGTGCGAAGGCGAGGGCGGCGGGTCCGCCTGCCACGATGGAAGTGGCGAAAGTCATGTGCCCTTCAGTATCGCGGATCAGGGGGGAGAGGGCGTTGCGCGCACGGGACTCCACGCGAATATGCGGCGTACGCGCGGCAAGGCCGAACATGAGGATGGCGTCCGGCGCCCATTCGGCAAGGAGTTTTGGCAAATCGCGGTCGACCGCCCGATAGCTGGTGGGGAACACATGGGTTACGAGCCGCACAGCGGCGAATCGGGGCCGCCGTATCCGCGCCAGACGCCGCACCAGCGTCCCGGTCGGGTTGAAGGGCGCGCCGGGAAACGGCCCAAAGCCGGTGAGGAGGACGGTGAGAGCCATCAATCGTCTTCACGCATCTGCCGAATTCCTGTAGCCTCACGGCCACGCTTTTGCTCAAGGGGTATGCGATGAAGCTTATCGTGATCTATGTGGCAATCATTATCGCCGGGGCTTTTGTGGCCTGGGGGCTCGGCTCCTTGACGGCGAGTTATTCCGAGACGCTCAGTCTTCCGGTATTTCTCGGATGCTTCTTCCTGAATTTTGGGCTTTCCTGGATCCTTGCCGTCCGGCTCACGGAGCCGAAGAACAAATCCGCGGCCTGAGCGGCTCTCATCAGGAGCGAGGCTGCGTCGGAGGCGGAAATGAAGATTCTGAGAACAATCCTTGCCGCGATTTCCCTCTTAGGCTGCGCGATCGCTACTGCGGACGCCAAGTGTGATGCCGTCTGCCAGCGAAAATGTGACGCAACATGGATGAACAATTCTTCGCTCTCGAGTGCGCAGGCCTGCTACAAAAAATGGTCAGCGATCAACGCTAAGGGCCACGCGTATGCGCACCGAATCGAAGTGGCCAACATGTGTGACGCGCAGTGCCGTAAGAAATGCGATGCGACGTGGCGGCGTAATCCTAATCTCGCAAGTGCCCATGCGTGTTATGAGAAATGGGCGATTATCAATCAAAATCCCGCGGAAGCGCGCCGGATCGAGATACGCAACACGCAAAATTGGAACGAACTGGATTCCGCGGAGAAGCTACGTCGGCAACAGCGAGTAAAACACTAGGTGTTGGGTGATGAATAACAATTATCGGCGCTTAGTTGGCTATTTGCGCGCCTAGCCGCCGCCAAAGCTAAATGAGTTTCGTGAGCGCTGCGCCGATGCGGACGCAACTTTCCGCGGTCTCCTTGATCAAGAGAGTGTTATGCGGCGTCGTCAGGTCGATGGTAGTGCTGCAGATGGCGCAGGCAATGGCATCTTTTTTGACCAGGACGGTGACCAGCTTTTCGCTGTGCTGACCGCATCCGGGACAGCGGATGCGCAAGAGCGTCAGATCAGCAGCCGAGAAGGGCATTTCGAATCCTAGCAAACCTGGCGTCGGGCGCAAGGCAGCGGCGCTGTTACCCCGCGATTTTCTTCAACTCGGCCAGCAGTGTTTCCCGCGCGGCAATCATTTCCTCAATGGCGCGAGCTTCGCTTGGAAATCGCGCCGCCCGATAAAGGAAATAGTTGTTCCAAGGCCCGTTGGGCGACGCCATGTCGATCCAACGGACGGGGAGGCCGCTCGGATTCTTCGTGTCGTCCCTGCTGAGCCATATAATGGCAGCGACGGCCAGCACTATGCCGATGATAAATAGACCAACGACAACATCATCCATGAGCGCATAAATCACTATGCCCGAAGCGGCTAACGGAAGAAATACGAGGAAGAATGCTTTCAGAATCCGGCCCCAGCGTTCCATGATGGCATAACGAGATCGCAGAACCTCAAGCTCATGCTCGATTTGCGCGAGTTCGGTTGCGGGTTGGTCATCGGACATCCGCCAGCTCTCCTCGGAAGGCTAAGCGATTCCCAGCAACCGTCATTCAAGCCGTTCGACGCTCGAAGCGTCAACACGAGTCACCGCGTCGCGTACGCGGATGCCTGCGATCACGCGGTCGGGCGCGATTTCCGCCAGCGGCACCAGGACGAAGGCGCGCTCGAACAATCGCGGGTGCGGCAAGGTCAATGTTGGTCCTTGGAGCACAAGATCGTCATAGGCGAGAATGTCGAGGTCGGCGGTCCTTGGTCCCCAACGCCGCTCCTTCGTTCTGTCGCGTCCCAGCGTGCGTTCAACCTGTTGCCCGCGGTCGAGCAATGCTTGCGGCGACAGCCGGGTGGTGACGGCGATGCATAGGTTGATGAAGGCGGGCTGATCTGTGTCGCCCCAAGGCGCGGTCCGGTGGTCCGACGACCGGGCACGCAGTTGCACGTCGGCGCCGTCGCAGAACAGGTCTACCGCTTTGGCAAGGGTGGCACGCGCGTCGCCGACGTTGCCGCCGAGCGCGATCAATGCTTCAGCCACGGCGCGCGCGCGTCAGCGTAACGCCGACATCGTTGAACACCGCGGCGACCGGCGCATGCGGCTTGCGCACGGTTATCCGGACCTTGGTCACGCCCGGATAGGCCGCGAGGATCGCTTCGGCAACCGCGCCGCCGGCGGCTTCGATCAGCTTGTAGCGTTTGGCGCGGAAAGCTTCGCTCGCGGTTCCTACAACTTGGTCATAGGAGACGGTGTCTGCCACCTTGTCGGACCGGGCCGCCTCGCCGAGATCAATATCGAGCGCAAGATCGAGGATGAAAGGCTGGCCGACTTTTCCCTCATGAGCCATGACGCCGTGATAGGCGTGCAGCACCAAGCCGTTGACGAAAATCGTGTCGGTCATCGGGCCCCTCGGATCGCTTCGGCGACGCGCAGTGCCTGGACGGTCTCGGCGACATCATGGACGCGCACGATGGCCGCGCCATTTTCAGCCGCCACGAGATGCGCCGCAAGCGAACCGGGAAGACGCTCGTCCGGCTCCGAGGGTACCACGGCATTGATGAAGCGTTTGCGCGATGCGCCGACCAGCAACGGCAGACCGAAAGACTTTAACCGGCCAAGCTGGGCGATAGCGGTGAGGCTCTGCTCGGGCGTTTTACCGAAACCGATGCCGGGATCGAGCACAATACGCTCGCGTTTAATGCCGGCGCGGGTAGCGATGTCGAGAGAATGCGCGAAGAAGGCCTCGATGTCATTCATGATGTCGATTGAGCCGTCGGGGTTTTCGCGGTTGTGCATGATAACGACCGGTACCCCATGCTGCGCGACGACGCGCGCCATATCGGGATCGCGCTGCAATCCCCAAACATCGTTGACCATGGCGGCGCCGGCTTCAATCGCCCAAGCGGCGACTTCGGCTTTGGTGGTGTCGATCGATACCGGAGTACCGAGATCGGCCACTTGGCGAACCACCGGAGCAAGCCTCGCCAATTCTTCCTCGGCCGAGATTGGCGCCGCGCCAACGTACGGCCGGCTGGATTCAGCGCCGATGTCGACGATGTCCGCGCCCTCGGCGATCATCCGCCGAGCCTGAGCGATGGCGCGATCCGCGGTGAGAAAGCGTCCGCCATCGGAAAAAGAATCCGGCGTCACATTGAGCACGCCCATCACCGTCGTCCGGCCCCGCGCCAGGAGGTGCGGGAGCCAGGACGCCGCATCGCCGGTCGCGAAAGTCGCAGGCGTGGAGCGCTCGGCTAACATCATGGCCGTCGCTTTGCGCGGTCCCTGTCAGGGTGTCAAGCGTCGGCGGGTATCTGTAAAATTGTCACCCCCGCGCTTGACGCGGGGGTCCATCTTCTTTGCAAAAAGCTGGATTGCCGGGTCAAGCCCGGCAATGACGAATGACGATGTGTCTAGTTCAATACGTAATCTTCAGCGGCAATTTTTTTGCGTCCTCGATCCAGCGCCCGATGGTTTTTTCCGATGGCAGCAGGCGGACGAGTTTTCGTTTCGCATTGGCGCTCGCCATCGCTTTGGCGAGGTTGCAGGGATTGCGGTATTTGAGCTCCTTGACGGTATCGACGCCGGCGGCGTGCAGCAGGTCGGCATATTCCTCGCCGATGCCTTTGATCCGCATCTTATCGGCCATGTTGGCCCAGCACAGGATCCGCCTCTCGTCGAATCCCGTCTTACCGGCTAACTTCTTGCGGCCACAGGCATTTTTTGCCGTTTCCAGCAGCTTCGCCGTAGTCCTGATGCCGACCGATTTCAGCTTGCCGGCAACCTCCGGCTCGATCCCTTCGATGTCGCTGATGGGGTAGGACATAGAGGTTTGCTCAATCCGATCTTGTCTTCAATTCGGTGGGCGTCAAACGAACTGACCGAGGCCAGGAATAGCACCGACAATCTCACCCACTGCGTCCTCGCCTGCTTTCTCTCGCGCATAGGAAATAACTTCGCGGGTCACGCTCTGTACCTGACCCATGCTCAGCCCGGCCGCCATCATCTTGGTACCGGCGCCCATGATGCCGCCGCCGAACATGCCGCCGCCACCTTCGCCATTCGCCGCGGCGGATTGCAACAACACATCGGCTCCAGGGAGTCGATTGACGAGAGCTTGCACTTTTTCCGGAGGACCTTCCTTCACCAGGAAGTCGAGAATGATGCCGACGGATTTTTCCGCCACTTCACGAGTGACGCCTACGGTGGCGATAAGACGTCCGATTAGCTCGTCCATGTGTCCTCGCCCCGGTCCCACACTTGGGTGGGTTGCCGCATAATGAGCGTAAAGCGAGCGATAAGACAAGCGCGGTGCCGACAGCATGAAAATTTTTTTCCTCCCGCTCAGCGCGAGTGATATGCCACGAGGAGCGCACCGCGCCGCCGGGATCGACGTCGCGCGACGCGCTTTTCAGTTTGGCGCGGCGGTGGTGCAGCGCATTGTGACAACGGAGCCGGATGATGAGTTCTCTTGACGCGGTCCTCGATCGCATCGATCGCGACCTCGACCACAGCATCGAGCGGCTGTTCGCATTTCTGCGTATCCAATCGATCTCCACCGACCCGGTCTACAAAGATCAATGCCAGGCGGCGGCAAACCATGTGGCGGCGGACCTCGCCAGCATCGGCTTTAATGCCGATATTAGGCCCACTTCCGGGCATCCGGTGGTCGTGGGTAAAAGCGGCGATGGATCCGGTCCGCGCATACTGTTCTACGGCCATTACGACGTGCAGCCGGTCGATCCGCTGGAATTGTGGGAGACGCCGCCGTTCGAGCCGCGCATCGCCACGCTGCCGGACGGACGGAAAATTATCGTCGCGCGCGGCGCTTGCGACGACAAAGGTCAGGTGATGACCTTCATCGAGGCTTGCCGTGCCTTCAAGGCGGTCACCGGCAAGCTGCCGTTGCCGATCACCATGATGATCGAGGGCGAGGAGGAATGTGGCTCGGCGCACCTGTTCGATTTTGTCAAAGCCAATGCCGCGGAGTTGAAGCAAGACCTGGCACTGGTCTGCGATACCAGCATGTGGGATCCGCAGACGCCGATGGTGACGACCTCGCTGCGCGGGCTGGTCTATGAAGAGGTGAAGCTCACCTGCGCCGACCGTGATCTGCATTCCGGGTTGTTCGGCGGCGCGGCGCAAAATCCCATCCGCGTGCTGGCGAAAATTATCGCGGCCCTGCACGACGAGCAGGGCCGCGTCGCCATCCCCGGATTCTACGACGGCGTCAGCGAACTGCCGTCGGACATCAAGACCGACCTCGCCGGTCTCAATCTCACGCCGGAGGATTTCCTGGCGCCGGTCGGATTGAAAGTCCCCGCCGGGGAAAAGGACCGGATGCTGATCGAGCAGATCGCCACCCGTCCGACCGCGGAGGTCAACGGCATTATCGGCGGCTATACCGGCGAGGGCGCCAAGACCGTGATCCCCGGAAAGGCCATGGCCAAGGTGTCGTTCCGCCTCGTCGGCGCCCAAAACCCGCAGAAAATCCGCGATGCCTTCCGCGCCTTCGTGCGCGCTCGGCTGCCGGCGGACTGCACGGTCGAATTCGGCAATTTCGGCATGGCGCCGGCCTTCGACTTGGGCTTCGACAACCCGGCGCTGGCCAAGACCCGTGCCGCGCTTGCCGCCGAATGGGGCAAGAAGGCCATCGCTGTGGGCGAGGGTGGCTCGATTCCCATCGTCGGCGACTTCAAGCGCGTGCTCGGCATGGACACCATCATGGTCGGCTTCGCACTCGACGATGACCGCGTGCATTCGCCCAACGAGAAATTCGACCTCACGTCGTTTCACAAGGGTACGCGGAGCTGGGCGCGGATATTGGCGGCGCTGGCGGAATAAGCCGGCGCGCCGCCGCTTTTTTCATGTTCGCGTGTGAGGGGAACATTCGCCTTTGACGCTCGTTGGAAGCGCGTCCCCTTCCGCACAGGCGCCGCTCACATGAACTTCAATCCCACCTCGATCACTGCCGCAGAGGTGGGGCAAGGCACGACTTCGCCGCCCGGCACCGCGACGCACATCGGCGCTCGCATCCGCGAAGGCTCTCCGCATCCTTTGGGCGCCACCTGGACCGGACTTGGGGTGAATTTCGCGCTGTTCTCCGCCCATGCGACGAAGGTGGAGCTTTGCCTGTTCGATGATGCAGGCGAAACCGAGATCGAGCGCATCGAGCTGCCGGAATATACCGACGAGGTCTGGCACGGTTTTCTGCCCGATGCGCGGCCGGGAACGATCTATTCCTATCGCGTGCACGGCCCTTATGCGCCCGCCGAGGGGCATCGTTTCAATCCGAACAAGCTCGTCCTCGATCCTTACGCCAAAGCCATCATCGGCCAGGTGCAATGGGCGCCCGAGCTTTTCGGCTACGAAATGGAGAGCGGCGACGACCTGACTTTCGACAAGCGCGACAGCGCGCCCTTCGTGCCGAAATGCCGGGTGATCGATCCGGCTTTCACCTGGGGCGAGGACCGCCTGCCGCGCGTGCCCTGGGATCGCACGGTGGTGTATGAACTGCACGCGCGCGGCTACACCAAGCTGCATCCCGACGTGCCGGAATCACTGCGAGGCACTTTTCGCGGGCTGGCGCATCCGAGCGTGCTCCTTCACCTGCGCTCGCTTGGCGTGACCGCGGTGGAACTGCTGCCGATTCATTTTTTTTTCGACGACAATTATCTGCTGGAGAAGGGCCTGAAGAATTATTGGGGCTACAACACCGTCGGATTTTTCGCGCCGGCGCGGCGCTATGCAAGCGTGCCCGAATTCGCCTTCTCGGAATTCAAGGAGATGGTGGCGAGATTCCACGACGCCGGAATCGAGGTCATCCTCGACGTCGTTTATAACCACACGGCGGACGGCAACGAGCGCGGTCCTACGCTCTGCTTCAAGGGGATCGATAATGCCTCTTATTACCGGCTGATCCCGGATCAGCCGCGCTATTACATCAACGATACCGGCACCGGGAATACGCTGAACCTGTCACACCAGCGCGTGTTGCAGATGGTCACCGACAGCCTGCGCTATTGGGTGCAGGAGATGCATGTCGACGGCTTCCGCTTCGATCTGGGCACCATTCTGGCGCGCGAGCCTTACGGCTTTGACGAAAGCGGCGGCTTTCTCGATTCCGGGCGGCAAGATCCTATTTTGTCCTCGGTGAAACTGATCGCCGAGCCGTGGGATTGCGGCCCTGGTGGCTATCAAGTCGGCCACTTCCCGCCTGGTTGGGCGGAGTGGAACGATCGCTTTCGCGATACTGTCCGCAGTTTCTGGAAAGGCGACGAGGGCAAGCTCGCGGAACTGGCTACACGGATCACGGCCTCCGGCGACCTGTTCAACCAGCGCGGCCGCAAGCCCTGGGCGAGCGTCAACTTCATCACCGCTCACGACGGCTTCACGCTGCACGATCTGGCCAGCTACAACGATAAGCATAACGAAGCCAACGGCGAAGATAATCGCGACGGCACCGATAACAATCACAGTTGGAACCATGGTGCTGAGGGACCGACCGCCGATCCCGCGATCAACGCGCTGCGCGAGCGGCAGAAACGCAACATGCTCGCCACGCTGTTGCTGTCCCAGGGCACGCCTATGCTTCTAGGCGGCGACGAGTTCGGCCGCACCCAGCGCGGCAACAACAATGCCTATTGTCAGGACAACGAGATCAGCTGGGTGGACTGGAATATCTCCGCCGAAGGTCACGCCTTGACGCGTTTCACGGAGCGCCTGACCGAGCTTCGCCGCAGCTATCCGGTATTGCGCCGCAGCCGCTTCCTCACCGGCGAGTGGAACGAAGAGCTCGAAACCAAGGATTCCACCTGGCTGACGCCCGCCGGCGAGGAGATGAAGCCGGAGAATTGGGAAGACGGCCAAGCACGTTGCATGGGTGTCTTGCTCGACGGACGCGCGCAAGCCACCGGCATTCGCCGCCGCGGCAGCGACGTCACCATGCTTCTGATCGTGAATGCGCACCACGACGTCGTGCGCTTCAAGCTGCCGGATATCGCCGGCGGCCGCGCATGGCTGCGGCTGATCGACACCAATCTGCCCGATGTGGAAGATGAAGAGGATGCCCAGACCGCGGAGTTCGGAGCGGAATACCAAGTGACCGGCCGCTCGCTATTGCTGTTTAAGCTGCTTCCCGCGCGGCGCGGTGCGTCTCGCCGCTAAGGGACGCGCGGCGGATTGTTAGCCGTCATCAAAGGGCCGGCGCATTGGCTCTCCGCTCGTCATCGCCGGACTTGATCCGGCGATCCATCTTCTTGCTAAGGGAATGGATGCGCGGGTCAAGCCCGCGCATGACGGGTAATCCGAGTTACTTGAAACAAGTTTATGCCCTTCACAGCCCCGGCAGCGTGAGCAGGGTCGGATAGGAGCGGCCGCGGAGGTCATAGACGCGGGCGTAGACCACGCCGTCGCGCCCGATTTCCACCAGCACCGGCGCATCCAGCTTGGCGCAGTAGAATTCGCCGAGCATCAGCGCGAAATCCGCGCCTTGCGGGTCCCAGGTGATCTCGAAGTCCGGACCAAGCTCGATTTGCGGCGAACGATGCGGGCCGCAGGTCGCCAGTTTCCAGCGGCGGTCCGGCGGTTTGCTCGCGTAGCCCGCCGCAAGCTTCGCCGCCAATCCTTGCGACGCCTGTTTGAACGACAGGCCCCAATAATCCAGCATGTAGCGGTCGCGCGCGCCGGCGACGCCGCCCGCCAAGCGATTGAAGTAGGTGTATTGATAGGGATGCAGCCGGACCATTTCGATCACGGGAAGCGCAATGCCGATGGCAAAAACCGCGGCAGCGGCGATCGCGGCAAGGCGGAAACGTCGCAGCCTTTCGAACAGCCATGCCCCGGCCAAACCTCCGAGCACGGCGAAAGGCGGCAACACGTAAATGAAATGCCGGATGCCGTTATACATCGCCGGCCGCAACGCGACGGTGAGCGCGATGGGGAAGATCGCAGCCAGCGCCACCAACAGCAGAACGGCACGCCGTCGCGGCGGCAGATCGCGCCGCATGGCGCCATATAAAGCCGCGATTATTCCGCCGAGGCCGAGGAGGAGAAATATCTCCGGCATTTGCAGGCCAAACAGCGTCAGCACGTAGCTGCGCGGCATGTCGGGAACATAGATCAGCGTGCCGCCGAATAGTTCCTGCCAAGGCTTCTCGAAGAAGTGAGAGAAATATTCTACCGCGCGAAACGGATTCAGCGGCTGCAGCACGGCCCAGGGCCAGACCAGTCCCATCACCGCATAAGCCAGCAGCAGTCCCGGCAGCAGCATGAGAACGAAACGCCCGGCGCGGGTCGCGGCACTGCGCGCACCCTTGGCACGGGCTTCGATCACCACCAGCAGCGCGAATGCGGCCACGGCGTAAACGCCGCTCATGAAGCCGAGAATGCGCGACCCGATCGAAAGCCCGAGACCCATGCCGAACAGCGCGACCGTGCCCGCGCGAGGGCGGGGATATTCCTCGAAAGCCCTGACCAACCCGAGCAGCAGGGTCGCCATCGCCGTGGCGAAGGGCGCGTCCTTCGGATTCATGAACATATGCCCGACATAAAGCGGGCAAGTAGCCAGCAGCACGAGCGCGATGAGACCGGCGAGCGGGCCTCCGACACGGCGGCCTAGACGCCAGGTGACGAAGAGCCCGATCAGCCCGACCGCCGCGCCCGCGAGCCGTCGGGTTTCGAAAAGTCCGAGCGGAAGAATTTTCGCCAGCAGCGCGGCCGCCATGTCGAAGCCGCCGCCATACATTTCGAGATTGACGAAGGACATGGCGCGCTGGTCGGTGAATCCCGACCCGTAGAAAGCGAGCAGCAACTCGCCATATTGCGCATGGGTGTAATCGTCCCAGCCAAGGCCATAGTCGCGGAAGGTGAGCGCGGCGAGCGCGGCGACGATGAATAGGACCAGCACCGCGGCCCAATCGCAGATCTCGTCGCGCGACCAAGTCCGCTGGGAGTATCCAGGAAGGGGTGGGGTAGCACTCACGGGCGCGGTCAATTCCGGTTGGTGACGAGCTATTGGGCGATTATGCCGCGTTCGCAGCCCGGCGTCCCGCAAGAAACCAGTGCGGCGCTGGCCGCAAAAAGAAAGCGGGGCTGCACGCCCCGCTTTCCTGCCGCGCAAAAGTGGGCTGCTAGGCCGCGTTGGCCATTTTGCCGGTGGCGTCAAACATCTCGGCGACGTGTTCCCAGTTAACGAGATGATCGACGAAGGCCTTGAGATAGTCGGGCCGGCGGTTGCGATAATCGATGTAATAGGAATGCTCCCAGACGTCGCAGCCAAGGATCGGCTGGGCGCCTTGCACCAGCGGGCTTTCGCCGTTGGCCGTCTTCATAATCGCGATCTTGCCGTCCTTGACCGCAAGCCAGCACCAGCCGGAACCAAACTGGGTGACGCCGGCCTGGATGAAGTCCTCCTTCATCTTTGCCACCGAGCCGAGATCGGCGACGATTTTCTTTTCGAGCTTACCGGGGATTTTGTCACCGCCGCCGCCTGGCTTCATCCATTTCCAGAAATGGGTGTGGTTGTAATGCTGGCCGGCGTTGTTGAAGAGCCCGGCATTCTTGCCGAAAGCGCCTTTCACCACCTCTTCGAGCGGCCTGCCTTCCCACTCGGTGCCCTTGATCAGCTTATTGCCGTTGTCGACATAAGCCAGGTGGTGCTTGTCGTGATGATATTCCAGCGTTTCCCGCGACATGTAAGGGGCAAGCGCGTCATAGCCATAGGGGAGTTCGGGCAGCGAGAACGACATGGCATTCTCCTCGGTTGGGATTGTCGGCGATATGGATGAACTCTGGACGGAGCTTTGCGGTTCCATCCACTTCGGCTATCGTACATCTAGGCAGTCTAGGGGGGCAGATCAAATGGCGGCTATTCTTCAATCTTTGCAGCGGACGATCATTGCGGGCGTCATCCTGCTGGTCGGCATTATCATTGTCGGCGGTATCGTCACCGGCCAATTCATCAGGGTGGATTACGCCTGGTGGACATTCTTCATGCGCTGGCTGCATGTACTCAGCGGCGTGATGTGGATCGGCCTGCTCTGGTATTTCAACTTCGTGCAGATCCCAACCGTGCCGAAGATCGAGCCGGTCGAGCATCGCGCCGCCATTACCCGATATATCGCGCCGAGCGCGCTGTTCTGGTTCCGCTATGGCGCGCTTGCCACCGTCGTCACCGGCCTGCTGCTGGCCTATATGAACGGCTATCTGATGCCGGCGCTGACCTTGCAGAGAGGCACCTTTGCCATCGGCATTGGCATGTGGCTGGCGCTGATCATGGCCTTCAATGTCTGGTTCGTCATCTGGCCGAACCAGCAGAAGGCTTTGGGGCTGGTTCCGAGCGAACCCGACGCCAAGGCCAAGGCAGCCCGTGTCGCCATGCTGACATCGCGTATCAACACCATGCTCTCGATCCCAATGCTCTATTGCATGGTGGCGCAGTCTCACGGCGGCTTCTGATCGGCCTAAACGGGGCAAAAGTCCGAGGACGGTGCACGTATGTATGTGACTCTCTTTGTGCTTGGCCTTATTGCGACCGCGGCCGGCGTCGCGATGATTGGCTTCGGAATTCCGATCCACGAGTTCAGCCTCGGCAACACGCTTCTCATCACCGGCACCACCGCGATTGTCGGCGGCCTGATCCTGATTGGACTGGCGGGCGCGGTGAAACAGTTGCGCCGGATTGCCGAGGCATTGATGGCGCGCCCAGTCCCATGGGCGCCACGGCCCGATCTGGTTGCTCCTGAACCTTCCCGCCCCGCTGCCGGACCGGGCCGCGTTCCATTCCCGCCGAAGCCTGTTCCGGAAGACCGGGCGAATGAAACCGCCGTTAAGCCGCGCCTGGATAGCGCTCCCTCCACCGACGCTTCCAAAAGCGGGATGTTCGATCCGCCGAGCCTGCCCTTCCCGGAGACGGCGAGCGCGCCGGAAGTTGTGATTTCCGAGCGCCACGAGGCTTTCGTGTTTCCGCCGCCATCGCGGTCTTCCGCGCCTGACCTGCGTGCGGACAGGATGGAAGACGCAACCGAAACCGGCAGCGCCGGGTCCGCGGATTCGACCGAGACCGAGTTGATGCCGATCTCGCGCTTGGATGCGATATTGCGGTCGCCGCCGCCGAGCGACGCGACAGGGCAGAACGAAATGTTCGACTCCCTTTGGCCAACCGGCAGTGCGAGAGACATGGCTCGGATTTCTGAGGTGGAGTTGCCGCCGCCGGAAATGCCGGGACCCGTAGCCGAAGAACAGGAGCGTGCGGAAGCGCATGAACCAGACGAGGCTGCCGCCGAACCGCAGGCGGTTTCGATCCTCAAGTCCGGCGTCATCGATGGCATGGCCTATACCCTCTATTCCGATGGCTCCATTGAAGCGGAATTACCGCAGGGGACGATCAGGTTTGCCTCGATCACCGAGCTCCGCGCCTATCTGGAAAAATCCTCGTAGTCTTTGCAGTCTTTGTTCAATGTAGAAAGGCCGTCTCGCCCGCTTTTGTGTGGCAGCCGACGATGTTAGAGCATGGCTGGAGGCCAATATTTGAGGTAAACCCGGCGACATCTTAACAACAGCAAGTATTTATGCTGTTATTGGCGCAAGTTGTTCTTGCGCGGACCCAAGAACAATAATAGCTTTCAGCAATATTAGACTTCGAATCGCGAATTGCAGGCGAGAGCCTGACCCCTCTTACCAAGCCGGTAATTCAGTCCAGTTTAAATCCGCTGAAAGTCCAGGGACCGACGCAATGGCCGAAAACATGACAAGTGGAAACTTCATCGAGCTGACCGCGGATATTGTCTCGGCCTATGTGAGCAACAACTCGGTGTCGGCGGCGGAGATCCCGGCGCTGATCAGTCAGGTGCATTCGGCGCTGTTGCGGGTTTCGAATGGTTCGAGCGAAGCGCCGGCGGAGGCTTTGAAGCCTGCCGTGACCGTGAAAAAATCCATCACGCCGGACTACATCATCTGTCTGGAAGACGGAAAGAAGTTCAAATCGCTGAAGCGGCATCTGCGCACGCAGTACAATGTGACGCCGGAGCAATACCGGGAGAAATGGGGCCTTCCGCCGGATTATCCCATGGTGGCGCCGAACTACGCCGCCGCGCGGTCGGAACTGGCCAAGCAGATGGGCCTCGGTCAGCAACGCCGCCGCCGCGCTAAATAGCTATCTCGAGAGCATGAATTGCGAGCTGTCGCGCTAAGCGCGACACTATTTATTCCGCCCAGCGATTTCCTGATAATAGTCCTAAATCTTGGGGATAAACACCAGCGCGCCCCGCTCATATTGCGGAATTAGCCATTTAGATCAAGGCACTGCCTCTCAAAATCAAAAGTTATCCCCGCCTGCTGGAGATCAGCCATAATCTAGGTATGATTTCCTAGTAGGAGGGGTTATGGCCTATCTCGACATTCATGCCGACTATCCCTGCGGACACCCGCTGCGGAAAAATCCGCGTCCGCTCTGTGACGCCGTCGAAACCGCGGTCGCCGGAATATTCGTGGTGCCATTGTCGCAACTGCGCAAGCGGTCCCGAGGCGCCGCCTCTGTCGCTTTCGCTCGCCAAAGCGCCATGTATCTCGCCCACGTCGTCTTCAGCCTGAGCTACGCCGAGGTCGGACGCGCCTTTCACCGCGACCGCACCACCGCCGCGCATGCGTGCCGGCTGATTGAGGAACGGCGCGACGATCCCGTCTTCGATGCGGTACTCGGCGCGCTTGAGGATGCCTGCCTTTCGCTCCGGTATCGGCGCACGGAGGAGGCGGGCTCATGATCAGGAAGAGAAGACCGAGATTGGGACGATCGGCGGCGCGGCTGCTTGCCGATATCGCGTCCCGTCGCGGCGACGGCAGCAAACAAAGCTATTCACCCGATCCCAACGACATCGAGACTCTCATATCCGCGGACCTGGTGACGCGCCCGCGGGGTGACGATCTCGAAATCACCGCAGCGGGATTGGCTCGTCTGGCGCGCGCGGAGCTTGTCCGAAAGGGCGAGGACATCGATCCCTTTGTCGGACAGCATCTGACGCTTGCGCGGCGCAAGGTCGATACCGCTGCCGGGCCTACGGAGGTCGCGGTCAATGATTCCGAAAGCCCGCTGGCTTGGCTCGCGCGCCGCAAGGGAAGGGATGGCCGGGCGCTGATCGAGCCCAGTCAACTCCAGGCCGGTGAGAGATTACGTGCCGAGTTCACGCGCGCTCAACTCATGCCACGGACCACGTCGAACTGGAGCACCGCGGGAACGCGCGGACGCCGCGGTTTCGGCGATGGCGAGACTTCATTCACGGAAGCTGTCATCGCCGCGCGGCAGCGCGTACGCAACGCGCTCGATACGGTTGGGCCGGAATTCGCCGGCTTGTTGCTCGACGTTTGTTGCTTTCTCAAAGGCTTGGAGGACGTGGAGCGGGAGCGGGCTTGGCCGCCACGATCGGCGAAGATCGTGTTGCAGCTCGCGCTGGATCGCTTGGCGCGCCATTACGGGTTCGGCTCGGAAGCACGCGGCCTTCCGCGCGCGCCGATCAGGACCTGGCTTGCACCTGGCGCGGCTTTCTTGGTGGAAGATTGAACGTCAGGCGTTCGCAGCCAAGGCGGAACGAGCGTCGGACCGGATACGCTCGATCATCGAGCGTAAGCCGTTCGACCGCTGCGGCGTCAGGTTCTCGCGCAAGCCCATGCGATCAAACAATGCCAGCGCGTCGGTGGAGAGAATGTCGCGGGCCGGCTTGCCGGAATAAAGCGCAAACAAGATCGCGATCAGGCCGCGCACGATGTGAGCGTCGCTGTCGGCGACGAAATTCAGCACCGGACCACTAGAGCCATTGGGCTGGGTTTTGGTCGCAAGCCATACCTGGCTCGCGCAACCCTGCACTTTGTTGGCCTCGGTACGTTCGGTTTCCGGCAACGGCGTAAGCGCGCGTCCGAGCTCAATGACATAGCGGTAGCGATCATCCCAATCGTCGAGCGTGGAGAAATTCTCAATGATCTCGTCAATAGTCATGGTGTGAGCCGCAAGGCCGCCGTGAGGGAGGTTCCCTCGATATATAGGCTGCCGATGCGGCTGGCGCAAAAAGGTGGCGCGATCCGCCGCTCGCGCGGCGGCGCCGACTAGACGGAGCGCTTGCGGGGAAGCTCGATGCGCGGCTCGGGAGCACGCCATGCCGGAGCCAGATCCTCGGGCAACAGCGTGTTCTGCGACCCCGCCGCGGCATCGAAC
This sequence comes from Alphaproteobacteria bacterium, assembly GCA_034668785.1. Classification (GTDB taxonomy): domain Bacteria; phylum Pseudomonadota; class Alphaproteobacteria; order Rhizobiales; family Xanthobacteraceae; genus CANKHA01. Next base: position 14,163 of record JAXDOS010000120.1, on the reverse strand, counting down.
TTTTTGCCGCTGGATGCGGTGATCGACCCGGTCTCCGCCGGCCCGGCCTTGTCGCTCAATAATTCGTAAAGCATCTTTGCACCGGCCTGGGCTTTTTGCCCCAACATCGCCCCGGCCTGGGATCCAACGGTGCAAGCCTCAGGCTGCCTCACGCACAACTGCCGCATATCCGAAATCACGGCGCTGGCCGCCGACATGGCGTCGGCTGCGCCGACCTGAGCGCCCGGCTTCACCGGTTGCGACCCGATCGGTAGCAATATGAGGATGACGCTAAGCCAAAACGCTGCCCGCAACAGAAACATCATGGCGCTGCCCTTTTACCAAGCGGCTTTATTCGCCGCCTTTGATTGCAAGCTAGCAGGCAGGCTTGAAAAGCCGGTTCGCAATGAGCCGATAGTTTTGTGTAAATTCGAAGCAAATTTATCTAAAATTTGAACGATCCAAGCGCGGCGCTAAGTTGCGTCAAATTTGGACAGTCGGCAGCGCCAAGTGCCGCTTCGGCAACAGACGATTCACCATGCCATAATGAATAGCGTTTTCACGGCTATATTCCACGTGCGCGCAGCCTTCCGCAGTCCCTGGCGGGCCGCTGTCTTAGTGTTCGCTTAAGCGGCCTCTGAGACGATCCGCGCGGATAAGGGGAGCGCGTCTGATCAACAGGCGTGTCAAGGGAACGTGAATATCTTCGCGCCGGTTCGCGATTACGTCGACACGTTGGTGCATCCATCGGCGCAGCAGGATGCGGCGACGGCGGCAAAGCATCGCGCATTTATCGCGCCGCGGCTGCTGGCCAGCTTCGCCGCGCTCGCGGCTTTTCCGGTCTATCTGACGATCAGAGGTGTTCCGAGCGTAGCCGAGGTTTTGCTTTTCGCCTGGTTCGTTGCGCCGCTTCTTGCTGCTTATTTCCTCTCCCGCACCGGACGCTACGAAGCAGCTCATGTGCTGTCGTCCCTTGCGTTCACCGTTCTGGCCGCGGCGGTCGCCGCTGCGACCGGCGGGATTGCGTCCTTCACCGCCATTTGGCTCGTGGTGGTGCCGCTTGAGGCGGCGCTTTCGGCCTCGCGGCGCGTTATCGCGATGGCTTCAATCTTCGCCATCAGCGCCGCCGGTCTGCTGGCTGTTTTGGGAAGCCCCGATCTGCCGGCGATACTCAGCTCAATCGGATCGCAACAAGGAGCGTTGGCTGCGCTGGGCATCATCTCCGCGGTACTTTATGCGACGGTACTTGCGCTGCGGGCCGAGGCGCTGACGCAGTCGAACTCTGGGCTGCTTTACGCCGAGGAAGATCGCTACCGGCTGCTCGCACGCAATATGACGGATGTCATCACCCGGCACGGACGCAATGGAGCCGTGCTCTTCGTCTCGCCGGCGGCGGAGCCGCTGTTCGGGGCCAAGGTGCATGATCTGCTCGGCCATGGCCTGTTCGACCGTGTGCATGTGGCGGACCGACCCGCCTACCTGACGGCACTGGGGGACACCGCCGCTCTCGGCGAAGGGCGGTCGGTGGAATTCCGCATCCGCCGTGAGGCGGGCGAGGGCACGGCTGTGCAGTTCGTCTGGATTGAGATGCGTTGCCGGCCTCTCGACGCGGCGTCGGGGGAAAAGGCCGATCCCGACACGCGCGAAGTCGTCGCCGTGTTGCGCGACGTCAGCAGACGCAAGGCGCAGGAGGCGGCGCTGGAGGAAGCGCGTGCCGAATCCGATCGCGCGAACGCGGCCAAGAGCCTATTCGTTGCGACGATGAGCCATGAGTTGCGCACGCCGCTCAATGTCATCATCGGCTTCTCCGAAATGCTGACCAAAGAAGTGCCGATGCTGTTGGACGCCGCGCGCCGCCAAGAATACGCGCAACTCATCAATGAGTCGGGTCATCACCTGCTCTCGGTGGTCAACGGCATCTTGGATATGTCGAAGATCGAGGCCGGCAATTTTGAGATTACCCCGGAACCCTTCGCGCCGGCGCGGGTGATCAAGAATTGCTGCGACCTCTTGGGCCTAAAAGCAAGTGAAGCCTGCATCGACGTGGTCATGCGCGTTGCGGAGGATATTCCGGAAATCGTCGCTGACAAGCGCGCGCTAAATCAGATTCTGCTTAACCTCCTATCGAATGCGATCAAGTTCACCGGTCGTGGTGGCCGCGTGATCGTGACCGCAAAGCAGGAAGCATCATCCTTCCTGCTGACGGTGGAAGATACCGGCGTGGGCATCAGCCCTGAGGATCTACCGCACATCGGCGATCCGTTTTTCCAGGCGCGGGCGCAGTATTACGACCGCCACGAGGGGACAGGCCTGGGCCTCTCCATCGTCAAGGGGCTGGCGGCGCTGCATGGCGGCGATTTGCAGATCTCCAGCCGATTGGGGGAGGGCACTTGCGTTACCCTTCGCCTGCCTATGGATTGTGAGCGCGCCGGCAAGCCGGAACAGCGCAGGCGCGAACCCCGTCCCGTCAGCATCGGGACAGTAGCTCCGGATTTACGGGTGAGAAAAATTGCGTAGCCGATCCTGTCGCACCGATCTGCTGATGGATGCCGCCGACGAAGATGAGAGCGATGGCCGCTCTCGTTGGCGTAGATTGTTGGCACCGCCGCTATTCCGCCGGCCGAAAGACGTGGTCGGCCTAGGCTTGATTTCAGCGGCCATCGGCGTGATCGTTATCAACGCTCTTTTCCTGCAGAGTGGGCCGCATCCGGCGCCGATTTTCGCCAACCTGCCTCCGCCGGCCGCGTCGGCGGAATTGACGAGCAGCGTGAAGACTGTTCTGCCCCGCGCCCGGCCAGCCGAGCTCGACCGCTCCGGCGCCGAAAAGCCGAGGACTGTGTCGCTGCCCGCGACTGCCGCCCGGCACGATCCCATTGCCGAGCTTCTCGACCCTTCGATTCGCGTAAGGGCGGTTCAGCGTGTGCTTGCCGAATTTGGCTATGGGCAGATCACGCCCACCGGTATCTCCGACGCCGAGACCAAAGCGGCCATTGAGAAGTTCGAGCGCGAGCGCAAGCTGCCGGTCACTGGTCTCGTATCCGAGCGTTTGGTCCGGCAGTTGGCCCTGATGAAGGGTGAGCCGCTTTAGATTCCGGATCGGCGGCTTGCGCGATCAGCATGATCGCGCCATATCTCGGCCGTCCTGGTCGTAAAATTATGCGCCTGAAATCCGGCATCTGGGTAGCGGCCTATGTCCGCCGCTGTCACATCGAAGGCGCCTTCGCGGCCGTGCGCCGGCGCGGGGCCGAAGAAGCCGGCGCAGTTTTCGTGAAACTCAACCGGTTGGACGGCACTGCCGATCTCTACGGTCCGGCGCCGCAGAGCGCCTTTGACGACACGCATCCTGCGGATCGGGCCTTCAGCCGATGTCTTCCGGTTCTGCCGGCGCCCGAGGCTGACGTGGAAGCCTTTCTCACGCGCGAGATCCGCTTTGATCCTGACGTCTGGATAATCGAAGTGGAGGATCGCAACGGCCGTCATTTCCTCGATCAGATCGTCAACTGACTCTCGCCGAATAGTCGCCTCCGGTGGCGTCACGGGTTGGCGTTAGGAGGCCGTTAACCTTGCGGGCTTCTTAATGAGTCGGGGCCGCTTCGACACGTTGCCGGCCTTCTAGGCTGGAGGTGGGGGGAGAAGCGAGATGGGAATGGTAATCGGGTTCCCTGACGTTTGGCGTAGCACTGGAGTGGCTGGGGGAAATAATACGCCCGGCGAATCCGCGACCGTCGTTATTCTTCCGGTCGTTCGGATTGAACGCGAGGCGGATAAATCCCCTGGCGATATTGAAGGCCCCAGCACCGCGCCGACGCGGCGTCGCCGGCGGCCGTCCTCGCGACCCTAATCTTTAATCCTAATGGCACCGCTTTGGAGATCGCCGCCACGATTCCGTGGGCAATTTAAGCACGCCGTCCTTGGCCTAAGCGTTGCTCTTCTCACCGGCTGTACGACGGGCGATTTCGGGCGGGTGCGCCCATCGCTGACGACCGACGGCATGCATTCCTGGATCGCGGCGGACTATGTCGGCTCCATCACCGGCACCAACTCTCGCTTCGGATTGACCGACGACGAGCGTGAACTGCGCGATTTGGCCTATCCATTGATTGAACCGCCGTTCGACCGGAATCGATGGTATGCCGTGCTCGGGGAATACGGCGTCGCTCGCGTCTTCCGGCCCGGGTGGTGGCGTTTCAATCGAACCGACTATTCCCGGGAGTTAATGAAGAAATCTTTTCGCTCGGCAAGCGGGCGTTATGCGCAACTGATCGAGGATATCCGCGACGACCTCACGCGCATCGGCCCGTTTTTTGCCCTTGCCCGGCGCGTAGCCGACATGGACCGCAAGCGGGAGCAAAGTCTTGCTTATATCTCGAAGCTCACCGAAGAGGAGCAGGGCAACGCGTTGAAGCGGATCAGCGAGAACCGTTTGGTGGTGAACTGGGTCTACCGTTCTTTGATAGAGCGTGCGGCCGGGTTCCGATACGCGCTTGAGCGGCTGGTGATCGCCGATCCTTCACCGCAGGCGGTCAATGCCGAGCGCGCATGGACTCAACTGCAGGCGAGAATTGAAGCACACCGCATGGCGCTGCCCGACCTCGATCCTGTCCAAGCCCAACTGGATTAACCCGGGCCAAACAGAACGGTGGCCGCTATTGTTGAATGCGGCAGCGGGCGGTCGTGAGTGCATCGCGCGCCATCTGCATCAACCCCGGCTCCGGTGCGAGCGCTTTCAGCACGATCACGCCGGTGGGCGTCGGCGACTCCACGATCAGGCGGTCGGCGGCGGTGACATCTTCCTCTTCGGGCATTTGACCGTGCTGCAGCTCGGTCATCAGATCGAGCTCGATGACGCGCCGTCCCGCCGCTCGGTCGTTGATGGCATAATAAGCGACACCGAACCGCGTATAGAACGAAACCGAGGTGTAAGCTTGGCTGACGGCGACCGAGAACTGCAACGGTCCGCCGGTGAGGTCGTATCGGCACACGGCGGTGGCAAAGGCCGGATCCATGAACGGCAGAACCGCGTTGTCCGGCGAGGGAGCCGGAAGCGTGGCGATGGAATTCACCGGGGTGATGGGCTGGAGCCTGGAATAAGCATCCTGGGTAGCCGTGCGCGGCAGCCAAAGGACGGTCGCAAGATGGACAACGCCACCGAGCAGGATCCCGCCCAACAGCCAAAGCAGCCACCGGATCACGAGCATGTCCTCGTGACGATCGATGGCATCGGTGCTTCCCGTCCGCTGCGCGTCGCCACGCCGATGGGAGTGTCGTAAAGCCGCAGAATCAAAAGGTAGCGCTCCACGCCGCCGGTCGGCAGCCAGTTGCCGGCGCGCGCGCGTGGCGCGATCTGGATGGCAAAGTTGCCCTCAGTGCCGCGGATGATTTCTTCGCTGGTGAAGCCTTGCCGATTCAACGAATTGGCAACCAGCCGGCCTTCGGGGTCGTAGAGAGTGAGAGTCCAAAACCGCGCTGCCGGCGTGATGCCGCTCAGGTCGATATCGCAACGGCCGTCCAGCGCGCGTCCCTTGTCGTCGGCGCTCGCATAAAAGGCCACGCCATCGCCAAGCCCTAAGGGGAGTTCGCCCCGGCGGGCAATGACCGCGCGCGCATAGGGGTCGATGTCGGTGGTGCCCGTCTTTGGCCAAGCGGTCCAAGCCCCAATGGGGATTGCGCCGAAGGCCGTTCCCTTCGTCAAGACGAACCAGGTGGTGCCGAGACCGACCACAGCCGCGACGGCGAATGCAAATAACGATCCGAAGAGCAACCGCACGTTCGACCCAATTGACGAGCTAAGTAACGATAGATGTATCAGGAATACGCGACTGCAGCGCCGCGGATCAATTCCCCCGAACGGCTTCGGCTGTGTCGCGAGCGGCGGAGATGAACGGACTTCGATTTGGCGAGCCCGCTGCGCCGGGCTCGTTGGCGGTCGAGACGGCGACGGGCGGCAGAGACCGGCTCGCGTCCTCCATCAGCCGCTCGATCCGGATGAGAATATCCGCCCCGTTCTTGGTGAGCAGAGTAGGCCTGGGCGCGACGTTCGGCGTCTCTTCCGCCACCAAACCTGGCGGCCGCGGCGAGGTCGAAATGGGCGGAAGGCCGACGAGCGGCTTTATCTCGATCCCTTGATGGGCATAAGCCATGATCTGGTGCCACGTCTGGGCAGGCAACGTGCCACCTGTCATCCGCTTGGTCGATTGATAATCGTCGTTGCCCATCCAGATGCCGCAGACATAATTTCCAGTGTAGCCCATGAACCAGGCGTCGCGGAAGGCATTGGTGGTGCCGGTCTTGCCGGCAACGCGGGTGTTATCCAGGATTGCGCGCTTGCCGGTGCCTTCTTCCACGACCTTGTTCATCATGAAGACCATGTCCTTGGCTACTTCCGGCGAGAGGACTTGCCGCGGCTTCGGACCGTCGCGGTCGAAACGCCAGACGACGTCACCAGCACCGGTGCGTACTTCGAGGATCGCATGCGGCGTCACCGCCTTACCGAGATTGGGGAAGGTCGCATAGGCGCCAACGTGGTCGAGCATCGTCACTTCGTCGGCGCCAATCGGCAGCGAGGGCGTGTCCGGCAGGGGGCTGCGGATTCCCATTTTATGAGCGGTGTCGATGATCTTGGCGCGACCAAGCTTGGGATTGCCATTGCCGACAGACACCGACAAACGAACAGCGACCGTGTTGATCGAGCGTGTCAGTGCCTGCGTCAACGTCATCGATCCGGCATAGGAACTGCTGTAATTGTGCGGACACCAGTTGCCGAGGCAGATCGGGGCGTCGACAACGATCGAGGTCGGCTTGAAACCGTTGGCAAGCGCGGTGGCATAAACATAAGGCTTGAACGAAGAGCCCGGCTGGCGCATCGCATCGGTGGCGCGGTTGAATTGGCTGGTGCCGTAATCGCGCCCGCCGACCATCGCACGCACCGAGCCGTCGAGCTCCATGACCACAGAGGAAGCTTGCGAGGCACCGTATTCCTTGCCGTATTGGCGCAGCGAATTCTCGATGGCGTTTTCGGCTTCGCGCTGTATGCTGACGTCGAGCGCCGTGCGCACGACGAAGACGCGCTCATTCATCGACTTCGGGAATGTATCGACGAGCTTCTTCATCTCGTCATAGGCCCAATCAAGATAATAATTTGGAGAGCGATCGTCACGACGGTCGACGGCGGTGGCGGGGTTGCGGCGGGCGCCGAAGACCTGACCCTCGGTCATGAATCCGGCCTCGACCAGATTATCCAGCACGACGTTGGCCCGCGCCCGCGCCGCCGGCAGGTTGACATGCGGGGCATATTTGGTCGGCGCCTTGAACAGCCCGGCGAGCATCGCGGCTTCCGACAAATTCACGTCGCGGGCCGACTTGTTGAAATAATATTGCGAGGCGGCGTCCACCCCGAAGGCGCCGCCACCCATATAGGCGCGGTCGAGATACAGCTTCAAAATCTCGTTCTTCGACAGATGCGTCTCCAGCCACATCGCCAGGAAGGCTTCCTTGATCTTGCGCTCGATGGTGCGCTCGTTGGAGAGGAACAGGTTCTTGGCGAGCTGCTGGGTCAGCGAGGAGCCGCCCTGGACGACGCCGCCGGCGCGCGAATTCGCCAGCACGGCGCGGAAGGTGCCGGGGATGTCGATGCCGAAATGCTCGTAGAAGCGCCGGTCCTCGGTCGCGAGCACGGCCTTGATCAGATGATCGGGGAATTCCTCCAGCGGCACCGAATCGTTGTGGCGGATGCCGCGGCTGCCGACCTCGTTGCCGTAGCGGTCGAGGATGGTCATCGCCAGCTCGGACTTTTTCAGCCAATCGTCGTCGGAGGTCTCGCGGAAGGCGGGGATGGAGAGCGCCAGCATGACCACGAGGCCGCCGGTGCCGAGCGTCGCGCCTTCGGAGAAGGCCTCGACCATGATGCGCTTCCAGCCGGAGACGTGAAAGCGGTCCATGAAGGCGGAGAAGCGTTCATAGGCCTCGCGCGCCCAGACGCCGGTGGCGAACAAGGTGGAATCGACGCGGGCGTCGATATCCAGCAACAGCCGGCTAAGCTTCGGCTTCCATTCGTTCGGATCGGGGAATAGATCGCGCAAGTGTCTCTCTTCGGATTAAAAAACGGCGGACCCAAGGCATGGTTCCAAGCCGGTCCAAGCCTGGTTCCAAGTCCGGTTCCAGGCTTGGTTTAGCAAGCCGGCGCCGGCCCGTTCCGGGCTGGTTTGGCTTTTAAGTTCCCAGGCATGGTTCCGTTCGCATTCTTCTAGCCGATACGGCGGCCGGGGGCCAATGGTTGCAAGGCGTTAGGTGAATGGCGGTGTTTTTCTGAGGCGCGGGGATGCCGGGGGCGTCCTCTTTCTTTCCCTCCCCCTTGTGGGGGGAGGGTTCGGGAGGGGGTAAAACTTTGCTGGTGCTTGTGGATTTGCCAAGGAGGTGAGGGGAAGCGCTTGTAAGTTACTACTGGGGCGTGTAAATTGAGTGGTGGGGGCGTTTACAATTCATCATTTCATATTGGCTCAAGCGCCCTAAGCGCTGTTGCCTATGTCCAACAATTTGAGGACGAATGGCGATAAAAAAGCAGGAATTTTATGAAGGGGCCGCGTTGCACCTTCTTGTACGGGGCGGACAAATTACAACCATTACATATGAAGCGCCGTTCTTCCTGCTCAATAATTGCCTGTCGGTTTTACTAAAATACTGCACCAGGGGACGAAGTCCGTGGGGCTTCACCTTCACAGCAGAAGAGCAAATCCTTCTGCAAACAATGGCGTCAACATCAAAAATCACAATCGGATTGATCTGCGGCGCAGATGGCGTAGCGGCCATTAGCTATCAATCGTATCTAAGCATCGCCTCCCAACGTGACTCTGCGATTCATATTGCCTGCTACCGCCAGCATGGCGAGCATTACGATGTAAGCGGTCCCGACGGCACACTCGACAGAAAAATAGCGCCATCGAATTGGCAAAGGATTCTTGAGGGCAGGACGCTGAGAGATGAAACATTCCGAACAAGTACTGGCGCTCTTGAAGAAGCAAATTGGCCATGAGGAGGAAGTTCGAGACATAAGCGAAACGGCGAAAGAAGTCGTCAGCAAATGGGTCAATCCTCTTAGCGGTGGAAAGGAAGAAACCAACGGCCTCGTCTACGGCTTGGTACAAAGCGGCAAGACAGGTGTTTTGACCGTCACCGGTGCAATGGGTGCCGATGAGGGGTATCGGACCATAATTATACTAACAGCGGATAATGACCCACTTTACGATCAAACTCTTGGACGAGTGCAAGAGGCATTTCCGGGTATCGATATTCTCGGCAAAAGTGATTTCAAGGACGATGATGCTTTCCTTGAGCGAATCAAAGGCGGCACTTGCGCTATTGTTGCAACCAAAAACGCTAGCCGATTGAAAACTTTAATTGAGAATTTCACGAAAGGGAAGGTTCGAGGGCTGACTTGCCTTATTATTGATGACGAGGCGGATCAGGCGAGCCCCAATACACGCGCAAGGCGCGATGACGGCAGCATGAGCACGATTAATGAGAGGATCACAGAGCTTCGGGGGTTTTTTGATAAGAATACCTACTTGCAAGTAACCGCTACTCCGCAAGCGTTGTTCCTTCAGAGTCCCGGCCATAGCTTCCGACCTAAATTCACCGTGCTCAGTCATCCTGGACGCGATTACGTTGGCGGAGAGGATTTTTTTGCTGATGATTCAAAATTGGTCAAAGAATTTGATTTAAACGATATCACCATTCTCGCGCCTGGGCCTCTACCAACGCCAAGACTCGAAATACCAAATTCCCTGCTGAGGGCATTAGATACCTTTATGGTCGGGGCGACCTATAAACGAATGAGAGACCCTGACCAGAATTGCGCGTTCCTATGTCATGTAAGCACTCGTAAAAGCGACCATAATCATATCGTTGACGTGTTGCGAAAATATAAGAATGATCTTGCCGTTGGTCTCAAAGCAAAGAACCCCAAGATCATCGCAAGGCTTAGGGCGGCGTATGACGATTTGGCCGCGACTCACGAAGGGCTTAAAGCGAGTTCGTTCGACGATTTGCTAAGCAATATTGAATTTCTTTCGCCCGGCATCACTGTCAAGCTTGTGAACGGCGAGACCGATGAGGATGTAGCCGTAAGATCACCCTATAATCTTTTTGTTGGCGGCAACAAGCTTGGGCGAGGAGTTACAATAAAGAATCTGCTTGTCAGTTATTACGGACGCCATCCAAAAAAACCGCAAGCTGACACAGTCCTTCAACATGCGCGCATGTACGGCTACCGGAGAAAGGATATTGGACTGTTGAGGCTTTTTCTTCCGCCCCCGCTTCATGTAGTATTCAAGGCGATCAACAAGATGGAAAAAGGGCTGCGCGATCTAATTGCCAAAAAGCCAAGCGAAGAATTTCGGGGAATTTATGTAGAGAGCGGTCTTAGCGCGACGCGCAAAAATATTTTGGCTCCCGGGTCAATCGGAGTGTATTCCGGTGGTGGCGGTTATAACCCCGCTCAAATTATGCGTGACGATTCCGTCGCGCCATTCACAGCCAAAATCGACAAAAAGCTCGCGTCCGTCGCCGACAAAGGCTATGCGGAAATGTCGGTTGAGGACATGCAATCGCTTATCGGTTGGACGAGGCCGGACGAGGCGGCTTCGGAGCGGGTATGGAATCCGGTCGCGGTAGCAGAGTCACTTGGACAGTTGTTGAAACTCCGAGAGCAAGTGACGGGCTACGTGTATGTAGACCGTGATCGCGAACTTGATGCGACTCGGCGTGAAACTGCAGGCGTACTAACAGGCGGCGAATTGAGAAGCGTCCCGGATGATAAAATCGCGTTGTATATGCTCCGGACAAAACCCAGGTCGGGACAGACCGCGTCGTGGTGGCCACAGATTAGATTTCCGGATGGAAGTTATGCGTTTGCATTTGCGATATAAGCGCACTTGCGCTCTAGGCATTAATGATGGCGGCCAATAAACAAAATAAGACAAAGCAATGTCGAAAACGCAGACCGCGTGCCCTCGATCTTTTTTCCGGCTGTGGCGGTTTGACGCTAGGATTAAAGCAAGCAGGCTTCGAGGTAGTTGGCGCTGTGGAGAACGAGCCGGTCGCTGTACAGACTTATAAGGCAAATCATCCGGATGTGCTGGTGAAGGCGGCCAACATCCGGCGGCTTTCGGCGAGAGGGCTTAGGCGCGAATTGAAGCTTCGTCGCGGAGAACTCGACCTCCTCGCCGGCTGTCCACCTTGTCAAGGATTCTCGGCCCTTCGCACGCGCAACGGCGCCAATAGAAACCGCGACGTCCGGAATAATCTAGTGCACGAAATGTTGCGCTTCGCTCGCGCTTTTCGTCCTAAGGCCGTGATGATGGAAAACGTGCCGAAGCTCGCGCGACATAAGCCATTCAAAGATCTTTGTAAGGGACTTCGTAAACTCGGTTACCAACTAACATTTGAAGTGAAAGATGCTGCTCGCTACGGTGTACCCCAACGCAGGCGGCGCCTTATTCTTCTGGCGAGCCGCGGATTCGATATAGAATTTGCTGTGGAGACGCGCCGCTTTCGTAGTGTCCGCGGCGCAATCGGACGAATGGTCGAACCAGGAAGGAGCAAAGATGCTCTGCACAACGTTCCGGAAAAGAAGCGAGCAAAAAAAGTCCTAAAGCTGATCCGAGATATTCCCAAAGATGGCGGTAGCCGCGGTGATTTGCCCAAAAGCCGTCAGCTTGAGTGTCATAAACGGAGTGACGGCTTTAACGACATTTATGGACGGATGGCATGGAGCGAGGTGGCGCCAACAATAACGGCCGGTTGCTTTAATCCATCCAAAGGACGCTTCCTCCATCCGGAGAAGAATCGCGCCATAACAATGCGCGAGGCGGCACTTCTTCAAGGATTTCCTCGCAATTATGTCTTTGACTTGTCTGCCGGGAAGCAAGCAATCGCATTGATGATCGGAAACGCTCTTCCGCCAGAGTTTATACGCCGCCATGCGTTAGAGATTCGCAACGCGCTAGGAAAGTAGGCGACGGGCAACGCTGCATGGCTGACATGTTTTCGCCAAAACAGCGGTCCGAAATAATGTCGAAGGTGAAAGGCCGGGAAAACCTGGCAACAGAGCTGCGTCTAATATTTATCTTTCGACAATTCGGAATTCGCGGATGGCGCAGACGTGCAGTTATATTTGGCAACCCAGATTTTATCTTCCCGGCAGAACGTCTTGCCGTGTTTGTCGATGGCTGCTTTTGGCATAATTGTCCGATACATGGCAGCACCCCTGAGACTAATCGAAAGTTTTGGACACAGAAACTTGGTCGCAATAAAAAGCGGGACGAGTTGGTCCAGCGGACGCTGAAAGACTTAGGCTGGCGCGTTTTACGAATATGGCAACATGAATTGCGCGAGCCGGTTAAGGTGGCACGCCGGATCAAACGAAGAAGAAGATCAGGAATAAAATCCATGGCGCCCTAATGCTGCTCCGCTACGTTGCGCACATCCCCCATAACTCCGTATTCCCTCGTATCCGTCGCCTCTCGACGTGGCTGCGCAAAGATACGCGCCACAGCATTTGGATTGGTGCGAAGGGGGTGCGGACCGAAGGAGAAATCCTCCTTCCCCTCTCCGGAGGGGTATGAGGGCTTCCGGCTGCATATGAGGTAAGCCGCCCTCCTTCTTTCCCTTTGCCTTGTGAGATGGAGGTATTCATTAAAGTAAGAATCGCCTCGTCTTGCCGACCCTCCCCCTGGGAAGGAGTCGGGGGGTGGGGGTACTTTCGTCTCGCTCAAACAAGACCCCCTCCCTAACCCTCCCCCACAAGGGGGGAGGTGATAAGTAAGGCCGGTGCAGATGACACTCGGAGCCCTCATGGCCGCAGGCGAAGCCCCGTTCTGGAAGACCAAGTCATTGGAACAGATGACGGATTCCGAATGGGAAAGCCTGTGCGACGGCTGCGGGCGCTGCTGCCTGTCGAAGCTGGAAGACGAGGACACCGGCGAAATCTACTTCACCCATGTGGGCTGCCGCCTGCTCGATGGCGCCAGCTGCCGCTGCCACGACTATCCCAACCGCTCGCAAAAGGTGGAGGATTGCGTGCGGCTGACGCCGGAAAATGTGCGCACGATCACCTGGCTGCCGCCGACCTGCGGCTACCGCCTCGTGAAGGAGGGCCGGGATTTATACTGGTGGCATCCGCTCCTCTCCGGCGACCCGGACACGGTGCACGCCGCCGGCGTCTCCGTGCGCGGGCGCGTGCGCGCGAGCGAGGACGACGTGCCCGATTGCGAGCTTGAGGATCACATCGTCAAGTGGCCTACGAGGGTGCCGAAAAGGGGGCGGGATAAGGCTGCGAGATGAGTTGAATACAAAGCAAAATAGCGCTAGAACAAAATAGGAACGGGAAGCGGACAACTATGTCGCGGGCAGTAGGATACGCGCGGGCTGAACAATTTCTCCGAAAGCTCACGGCTGTGGATGACGGTGAGAATCCGAATGACATTTCACCATCCGACTTGAAGAACTCCTATTCAGAGCAAAGCAATTTTGATCCGGCGCAACAAATAAACGGAGAAGCAGTGACTCTTCCTAACGCTGAACAACTGACTTCCTCTACACTTGCGAAGTCTCGTCCGGTTTTTCAACTGCCTCTCAAAGCCAGTATTCAACCGAAACGCCCAAATGGGGCGGCCAACAAGCTAGAAGCCACCGATCGTTCAGCACACAATTGGTATCGATTTGTCCTTTCCTTTCCCCCGCATCTCGTGCGGGATTATCTCCATCGCTTTGGCGCTAATGCCCAGACGGTTTGTCTTGACCCGTTTTGCGGTACCGCAACTACCCTCGTGGAGTGCAAAAAGCTCGGAGTGCCGAGCGTCGGGGTTGAGTCGCACCCGATGTCTTTTTTCGCTGCTCAGGTCAAAACGGATTGGACCTTGGATTCCCAGGGTCTAGTTGATCACGCACAAGATATCGCGCAACGCTGTGTTGCTAAGCTTGCCCTTCAAGGTATTTCAGATGAAGGAAAAAACTCACGGATTCGAGGTTCCATTCTGAGAAAACTTCCTCAGGAAACTGAATCCCTTTTACTGACAAATTCCATTAGCCCGCTTCCTTTGCATAAGACTCTCATTTTATTGGACGAACTAAGAACTGCTAGTGGGAGTCAATATCATCGCGCTGAACTACTAGCTCTTGCGCAGGGGC
>JAXDOS010000119.1:0-6087 GCA_034668785.1 Alphaproteobacteria bacterium | reverse complement strand
AGATGTTGATGGTGAAATCGGCGAACGACATGGCGGTGACACTTGCCGAGGGCGTTTCCGGCTCGATCGAGAATTTTGCCGACGAGATGAACCGTTCCGCCCAGCGCCTCGGGATGACGCAGACCAGTTATGTAAATCCGAACGGCCTTCCGGCGGACGGCCAGATCAGCTCCGCCCGCGACATCGGTATTTTGGCGCGCGCTCTGATCCGCGAATTTCCCGAATACGATTTCTACTGGCACATCCCGGCCATGAAGTTCGGCAAGCGCGTCACGCGTAACTACAACCCGCTGCTCGGACGCTATCCCGGCGCCGACGGCATGAAGACCGGATACATCTGCGCCTCGGGTTTCAACATGGTCGTTTCCGCGACAAGAAACGGAAAGCGACTGATCGCCGTCGTTCTGGGTGCGCCTTCCTCGGCAGTGCGGGCCATGAGGGCGGCACAATTGCTGGAGCGGGGATTTAATAGCGGCGGACTGTCATGGCTGACATCGTCGCTGGGAACGGTAAACGCGCTCACCCCGATCGACGCCGCGCCACCCAATTTGCGCGATGAAATGTGCGGCCCGCATCGCCGCCGGCCGGCGGTCGAAGAGGATGCGGCGGAGGTCGCGTCCAACGGCGATTCCGAACCTCCGGTCCTACTTTCCAGCCTCCGCGCTCCCAACGGCAAACCCTTCTCGCTGACTGGACCGCCGCTCTACGCGGTGCAGCCGGTCGAGGTCTTTATCGGCCCGCCGAAAAAGTCGGCGGGTTCGCAGATTGCCTCGGCGGCGGCGGCGATCGGCAATGCCGTCAAGCTTGTTAAGCCCGTTCCCGCCAAGCCCGGGCAGATCGCTCCCGCGCTGGTCAATTCCGGAACGGCCCCGGCTGCGGCACCCGGCGCCGTCCCGTGGACGAGCTTCACGCCCACCGCCCTGGCCAATGCTCCGCCTTCCGAGCTGACGGCTACTCTGGCGGAAACCTCCGTGCCCCTGCCTCGGCCGCGACCCCGCCTCGCGATCAGCCAGCCTAGGAAGAGATAACCGGCACCGCCGCTACCGCTTTACCGCCGACGCGCCCATCTTGCCACGCACGCCGATTCGCCTGATGCTGCCGAGCAATAAGCTGGCCAGCCGTCAATGCCGCCGGCGCAGCGGGGAAGCGTCATGGAAAGGATTTGGCTGCGGCACTATCCGCCCGGCGTCCCAGCCGAAATCGATCCGCTGAAATATTCGTCCCTGGTGGCGATGTTCGAGGAGAGTTTCAAACTCTACCGGACGGAAAATGCCGCCATCTGCATGGACAAAGCACTGACTTATGAGGCGCTCGACCAGGCTTCGCGCGCGCTCGGCGCCTGGCTGCAAAACACGGGTCTGAAGCGCGGCAGCCGCGTCGCCATCATGATGCCGAACGTGCTGCAATATCCGGTGGCCATCATAGCGATCCTGCGCGCCGGCTTTACGGTGGTGAATGTCAACCCGCTCTACAAGCCGCGCGAGTTGGAATTCCAGCTCAAGGATTCCGGCGCCGAGGCCATCATCGTATTGGAGAATTTTGCCGCCGTCGTTGAGCAAGCCGTGGCGCAGACCGAGGTGAAGCACGTCGTGATCGCATCCATGGGCGATATGCTCGGCGCGCTCAAAGGCACAGTCGTCAACTTCGTGGTGCGTCACATCAAGAAGATGGTGCCGGCTTATTCATTGCCCGACGCGGTGGCGTTCAACGACGCGCTCGCCGCCGGCCGCGATCTGACGCTGACCACGCCCGCCATAGGGCCGGAGGATGTCGCCTTCCTGCAATATACCGGCGGCACCACCGGCGTCGCCAAGGGCGCCGTCCTGCAGCATCGCAACCTGGTCGCCAACACGCTGCAAGTAGAGGCTTGGCACGTCCCGATCATCAGCCAGCCGCCACATGTCGAGCGGCTTGTTATGGTGACGGCGCTGCCGCTGTATCACATCTTCGCGTTGACGGTGTGTTTCCTGATGGGCATGCGGGTGGGCGGCGTTTGCATCCTCATTCCAAATCCGCGCGATATCCCAGGTCTGATCAAGGAACTGTCCAAATACAAGGTGAACTCGTTTCCCGCCGTCAACACGCTTTATAATGCGCTGCTCAATCATCCCGATTTCGGCAAGCTGGACTGGAGCATGCTGAAATGCGCGCTGGGCGGCGGCATGGCGGTGCAGAAGGTGGTGGCGGACAAGTGGTCCAAGACCACGGGCCGTCCGATCATTGAGGGTTACGGGCTATCCGAAACCTCGCCGGTGCTCACCGCCAACCGTACCGACATCAGCGAATGGACCGGCACCATCGGTTTTCCCCTGCCCTCCACCGACATTTCCATCCGCGATGAAAACGACAACGAGGTACCGCTCGGCGAACAAGGCGAGATTTGCGCGCGCGGACCGCAGGTCATGCCCGGCTATTGGCGGCATCCGGACGAAACCGCGAAGGTGATGACGAAGGATGGTTTCTTCCGCACCGGCGATATCGGGGTAATGGACACGCAGGGGCGCGTCCGCATCGTGGACCGCAAGAAGGACATGATTTCGGTTTCCGGCTTCAAGGTATTTCCCAATGAAGTCGAAGAGGTCGTGGCCGGGCATCCGGGCGTTCTCGAATGCGCGGTGGTCGGCGTCCCGGATGCGCACTCCGGCGAAACCGTCAAACTATTCGTGGTGAAGAAGGACCCGAGCCTCACGGAACCGGATTTGCGCAAGTTCCTGCTTCCCCTGCTCAGCAGTTACAAGATGCCGAAATACATCGAATTTAGAACAGAGCTGCCAAAGACTCCGGTCGGCAAGATTTTGCGCCGGGCGCTGCGGGACGAAGCAGCAAACACAATTGCTCCCGCGGCTTGAACATCGTGACGACATCAAATGGCAGCGCGGCGGTCTCACCTGAAGGCGTCCTTGCCTTTTGGCTCGAAGCCGGACCCGATAAGTGGTTCAAGAAGGATGACGCTTTCGACACCGCGATCCGCAGTCGCTTTCTACCGGCCTATGAGGCCGCCGCGGATGGACGGCTCGCCGCTTGGGAGGCGACTGCAGACGGAGCGCTGGCGCTGATCATCCTGCTCGACCAGTTTTCCCGCAATATGTTTCGCGGTTCGCCGCGCACCTTTGCCGCCGATCCGCTTGCCCTCGCCATTGCTAATCGGGCCATCGCGCGCGGCTTCGACGAGCAACTAGAGTTACCGAAGCGCAGTTTCTTTTATCTGCCCTTCATGCATTCGGAAAATCTCGCCGACCAAGAACGTTGCATCGATCTCTGCCGGCAGGGTGGAACCGAGGACAACCTGAAATTCGCCGAGCAGCACGCGGATATCATCCGCCGTTTCGGCCGGTTCCCCCATCGCAACGCGGTGCTCGGCCGCGTCACGACCGAGGAGGAGCAGGCCTTTCTCGATGGCGGCGGCTTCGCCGGTTGAGCGTGGGGCAATGTGACGGCCAAACGTCGGTTGACCCATGCTGACGGTGGGGCGAGAGTAGCAGCTAATATATGTCCGCGGCCTCACTGTCGCGGCAGCCACAATAACGGAGGAAACAAAATGCAGCCGATGAGACATCTTTGGTCCGGCATCGTCGCGGCGGGAATACTTGCTGCCGGTGTGACCTCCGCCTCGGCGCAGATGGAACTGAAGCTCATGGCTCCGGCCGCGCCGGGCGGCGGCTGGGATCAGACCGCGCGCGCCATGCAGCAGGTGCTGACCTCTGCCAAATTGGCCAAGAGCGTTCAGGTTATCAACGTACCCGGCGCCGGTGGCACGGTCGGCATCGCGCAATTCGTCAACGGTGCGAAAGGCGACGGCAACCAGCTCATGGTCAATGGCTTTGTCATGGTCGGCGCGCTGATATTGAACAAGTCGCCGGTCGGTCTCGATCAGGTCACGCCGATCGCGCGGCTGACCGAGGAAACCCAGGTCATGGTCGTGCCGGTGAATTCGCCTATTAAGACCGCCCAGGATCTCGCCAAGCTGGTGAAGGCGGATGTGGCCAAGGTCACTTTCGCCGGCGGCTCGGCCGGCGGCGTCGATCACATCATGGCAGCCTTGTTCGTGGCGGCAGCGGGCGCGGAGGCAGCCAAGGCCAATTACATTCCGTTCTCCGGCGGCGGTGAATCGCTCGCCGCGATCCTCGGCGGCAAGGTGACCGCCGGGATTTCCGGCTATGGAGAATATGAAGGCCAGATCAAAGCCGGCAAGCTGCGCGCTATCGGCGTGACCTCGCCGCAGCGGCTTCCGGGCGTCGATGTGCCGACATTCAAGGAACAAGGCATCGACCTGGTCCTCACCAACTGGCGCTCGGTCGTCGCCCCGCCGGGAATTACCCCGGAGCAAAAGAAGGCGCTCGCCGACGTTATCGACAAGATGGTGAAATCAGCGGAGTGGAAAGACGTTCTGAAGCAGAAAGGCTGGGACGACGCCTATATGCCCGCCGACGCCTTCGCCACGTTCCTGAAGCAGGAACAGGCGCGCGTCGATGCGGTGCTTAAGTCCGTGGGGCTGGTCAAATCATAACGATATTTGTCATGGCCGGGCTTGTCCCGGCCATCCACGACTTACTTGTCCATCCATTCTGCGAAACAGACGTGGATGCCCGGCACAAGGCCGGGCATGACGAGTGGGGGTTGGCGCATGGATAATACGACGCGGCGGGCGGACCGAGCCGGGATTGCGATTGCCGCTTTCCTCTTGATCATCGCAGGCGTGATCTTTTGGGATACGACGACGTTACAGATCACCTCCGTTTATGGTGTCGGGCCGAAAGCGATGCCGATGGTCGTCGCGGCTGGGCTGGTGCTGCTGGCGATCGGAAACCTTGTCATGGCGTTGCGCGGCGAATTCCCGCAACGGGAGAGCGCCGATCCGAAGGCGATCCTGCTGATCCTTGGCGGACTGGCAGCGCTGATCGCGCTGATCGGCCTCGGCGGTGGTTTCATCTTGGCGACCGCGATCCTGTTCGCGGCGACAGCGGCGGCTTTCGGTAGTCGCGCCTTTCTCACCGATCTCAGTATTGGTTTCGGACTCGGCTTCTTGACCTTCCTGATCTTCGACAAGTTGCTCACCCTTAGCCTGCCGGCGGGGCCGCTCGAACGCCTGCTCTAAGGAGGCGACGTCGTGGATACCTTCGTCTCGCTTGCGCAAGGCATGATGGTTGCGCTGCAGCCTAGCAACCTCATGTTCGCGTTGGTCGGCGTTCTGCTTGGTACTGCCGTTGGCGTCCTTCCGGGCATTGGGCCGGCGCTCACGGTCGCTCTCCTGCTCCCCGTCACCTACAAGCTCGATCCCGGCGGCTCGCTGATCATGTTCGCCGGCATCTATTACGGCGGCATGTATGGCGGCTCCACCACGGCCATCCTGATCAACACGCCGGGCGAAAGCGCATCCATGGCGACCGCGCTCGAGGGCAACAAGATGGCGAAAGCCGGCCGTGGTGGGCCTGCGCTCGCCACCGCCGCCATTGGTTCCTTCGTCGCCGGAACCATCGCGACGCTCGGCCTCACCTTTCTAGCCCCGACCCTCGTCGAATTCGCGGTGAGATTCGGACCGGAAGATTATTTCGCGCTGATGTGTGTCGCCTTCATCACCGTGTCGGCGACGTTTGGCGACTCGCCGATCCGGGGTTTGACCAGTCTCTTTATCGGGCTCACCCTGGGCGTCGTCGGCATTGACAGACTCACCGGTCAATCGCGGCTCGCCTTCGGCATTCCGGAATTGCTCGATGGCATCGAGGTCACGACCCTGGCGGTGGGCCTGTTCGCGATCGGCGAAGCGCTTTACATCGCATCGCGGCGTCATCATACAGAAGAAAAGCTGGAGCCGGTGCGCGGTTCGCTGTGGATGACCAAGGAAGACTGGAAGCGTTCCTGGAAGCCATGGCTGCGCGGCACGCTCTTCGGTTTTCCCATCGGTGCGCTTCCCGCGGGAGGCGCTGAAATTCCGACCTTTCTTTCTTACTCGGCGGAACGTCGGCTGACCAAATATCCGGAAGAATTCGGCCATGGCGCCATCGAAGGCGTGGCCGGGCCGGAAGCCGCAAACAATGCTTCCGCCGCGGGCACATTGGTGCCGCTGCTCACGCTAGGTCTTCCTACCTC
>JAXDOS010000118.1:0-13562 GCA_034668785.1 Alphaproteobacteria bacterium | reverse complement strand
CGCCGCGCTCGGCCTACCGCCGCGCCCTGAGATCGTCTGCCCGGTGGCGCCAGCGACACCAGCCGACCTGCCGGGCGGCCGTTACGCGGTGCTGCACGCCAATCCGATGTTTCAATACCGCCGCTGGACCGACGGCGGATGGAAGGCGCTCGCTGCCGCGCTGACGGAGCGCGGGTTGCGCGTCGTCGTCACCGGCGGTCACGATCCCGAGGAAAAGCTTTATCTCGACCGGCTTTGGGGCGGCATAGACGTTACACGCCTCGACGGCCGGCTGAATTGGCCGCAGCTCACCGGGCTCCTGCGCCACGCAGCGGTCTATGTAGGGCCGGATACGTCGGTCACGCATCTGGCCGCGGGTGCCGGCTGTCCGACCGTGGCATTGTACGGCCCGGCGAGCCCTCATCGCATCGGACCCTGGCCGTGCGGCGGCGGGCCCGAGCCGATGTGGGCACCACGCGGTATCATCCAGCACCGTGGCAATGTTTGGGTCGTGCAGAACCCGTTGCCGTGTCTGCCTTGCGAGCGTCTTGGCTGTGAAAATCATCTCGCCAGCCGCAGCCAGTGTCTGGACGAGCTCGGCGTTTACCAAGTGTTGACGGCGGTCGATCAAGCGCTGGCGTTGGGAGCTGAAGTGGGCCATGCCTTAGGTGGCGCGCAGGCGCAAAGGCCGGTATGAAGTTTAAAATGAGTAAGATGGCGGCCCCGATTTAAACCATGATCCGAGTGCCAAATCTGACGTCGCGTCAATTGTTGATCGTGGCGCATGATCTGCTCGCCACGGCGGCTGCAATCCTTGCCAGCTTCTTCATGCGCTTTGAAGCTGGCGGCCTCATGGACCGGTTGGACGGGCTGCTCGCGATCCTGCCCGGTTTCGTCCTCTATGCCGCCGTCGTCTATTTCGCCTTCGGCCTCTACAAAGCGAAATGGCGGTTCGCGTCGCTGCCGGACCTGTCCAACATTTTCTGGGCATCGACGGTGCTCGCCATATCGCTTGTGGTGCTCGACTACATTCTTGTGACGCCGGGATTTTATGGGACGTTCTTTTTCGGCAAGATCACCATTGTCCTCTACTGGTTTCTGCAGATGTTTTTCCTGGGCGGTCCTCGCATCGCCTACCGCTATTTTCGGTATTCCCGCACGCGGCATCACGCGCAGATAGCGGAATCCATTCCGATCCTGGTTCTCGGCGTCGCGGCGGACGCGGAAGTTTTATTGCGCGCCATCGAAAGCGGCGCGGTCAAGAAGATCTGGCCGGCCGGCATTCTGTCGCCGTCGGAAGCCGACCGCGGACAGGCGATCCGCGGCATTGCCGTGCTTGGCACCTTCGACGATCTGGCGCGCGCCGTCTCCGATCTCGCCGAGCGTGGCACGCGGGTGGATCGCTTGGTGCTGACACCCTCCGCCTTCGCGCCGGAGGTCAAGCCGGAAGCGATGCTGATGCAGGCCCGGCGTCTTGGACTGTCGACAAGCCGCCTGCCGTCGCTGGATGAGGGAAGTGAAGCCCTGCGGCTTGCTCCGGTTGCGGTCGAGGACCTGCTGCTGCGGCCAAGCGTCAAGATCGACTATAGCCGCATCGAAAACGTGGTGAGGGGAAAGTCGATCGTCGTCACCGGCGGCGGCGGATCGATCGGCGCCGAGATCTGCGACCGCATCGTCACCTTCGGAGCGGCGCGGCTCTTGGTGATCGAGAATTCCGAGCCTGCGCTTCACGCTGTCCTTGAATCGCTCGCCACCAAGGAATCCGGCGCTCTGATCGAGGGGCGGCTTGCCGACATCCGCGACCGCGACCGCATCTTCCGCCTACTCGCCGATTTCAACCCGGACGTCGTTTTCCATGCGGCGGCGCTGAAGCATGTGCCGTTGCTTGAGCAGGACTGGGGAGAGGGGATCAAGACCAATGTGTTCGGCTCGGTCAACGTGGCCGATGCCGCCATCGCCGCCGGTGCCGGTGCGATGGTGATGATCTCGACCGATAAGGCGATCGAGCCGGTTTCGGTGCTTGGCGCGACCAAACGCTTCGCTGAAATGTATTGCCAGGCGCTCGATAACGAACACGTACATCGCACCGACGGCGGCCGGGTGCCGATGCGGCTAATCGCCGTGCGCTTTGGCAACGTGCTGGCTTCGAACGGCTCGGTGGTGCCGAAGTTCAAGGCTCAGATCGAGGCCGGCGGGCCGGTGACGGTCACCCATCCGGACATGGTCCGGTATTTCATGACCATTCGTGAGGCTTGCGACCTGGTGGTCACCGCCGCCAGTCATGCGCTCGAAGCCGAGCGCATGGACGTTTCCGTTTATGTCCTGAACATGGGACAACCGGTAAAGATCGTCGATCTCGCCGAGCGGATGATCCGGCTTGCCGGACTTTCGCCGGGCCATGACATCGACATCAAATACACCGGCATACGCCGCGGCGAACGCCTGCATGAAATTCTGTTTTCACGCGAAGAGCCCGCCGCTGAAATCGGCATCGCCGGTATCGTCGCAGCCAAACCTATGCGTCCGTCGCTCGCGGCGATGCGCGCGTGGCTGACGCGCCTGCAACAGGGCCTCGGCACCGAGGACCGTACCGTTGTCTTCCATGTATTGGGTGAAGCTGTCCCGGATTTCCGCGGGGAGTTGGCGAAAGAATTATCCGTGCTGTAGTCCTAGATTTGTCCGAGCGTTCACCCTTTGCCTTTGGCGAAACGGGTGAGCAGCCATCCGACAAGCACGCCGCCAACCGTAAGCGCGCCCAATTGCACGCGCGGTTCCGGGATGACGACCGTCACGCCTGCAAGAATGACCAGGGCGATGTTGACTGCAAAGACGCGGCTGACAATACCGAGAACATCAAAGCCGCCATCCATCGCGCGTTGATAAAAATGACTACGGTGGGCCTCCCAAATGCGTTCGCGACGTAAAATCCGCCGCATCAGCGTCAAGGTGGCGTCGGCTATGTAATAAAGCGGAAGCAGTAGAGCGGCGGCGATATGGCCGCGGACGGCCACCAACAAGAGCAGCCAACCAAGAAGCAGGCCGATCGGCAGGCTGCCGACGTCGCCGAGAAAAAGTTTCGCCACCGGCCGATTGAAGAATGCGAAGCCGAGCATCGCGCCGCAGAACGCGAGCGCGACGACGACACCATAGGGCGGCAGGGCGCCAAGAGCGCCGATGAGGATGAGACCCGCGGTAACCGGAACGGCTTCCGCCACCGTCATCCAGTCGATCCCGTCCATGAAGTTGACGAGATTCACAAACCAAGCCATCGCCAGGAGCAGGAGCGCACGCTCCCACCACCAAGGCACCCAGGATACCACGCGCAGTTCAGACGGCATTGCCGCGATGACGGCTCCGATTGCGACCATCTGCAGCAGCAGTCGTGGAACGGTGCCGATAACCCGGATGTCGTCGATGGCGCCGACCACAGCCAGCGCCGCCGCCGCGACGAGCGCGGTCAGCAGCCACGCTATACTGCCGCCGCCAAGTTGAGGGAAGGCAATGACTGCCAACGTCACAGCGGCAATCGTGATGCCGATGACGGCGATGCCGCCGCCCTGCGGCGTCGGTACTTTGTGTGACGAGCGGGCGTTGGGAAGGGCGAGGGCGTAGCGATGGAGCAGGGGCCGCAGCAGCAGGATGAGGCAGGCGGTTGCCGCCGCCGATACGATGAGAAGCGGAACACCGAGATCACGCAAAAGCCGCAACGCGTCGCCGTTCATCGAGCGCTGCTTTCGCCGTCACCAGTCACAGCCGCCACAGCGTGATCCCGTCCGGCTTGGTGTTGCGGTCCAACTTCGCCTTCACGTCGACAAAGACGCCGCGGCCATCTCGCAGCAGACGTGAAACCAGCGGCCATCCGGCGGCAAGGTAACTTTCGTGCGCGACCGCGAGGATCACGGCGTCCGCCGGCGCCAACGCGGAATCCGGCAGCAGTTTGAGGCCGTATTCGTGGACGGCTTCTTCAGGGATGGCGAGCGGGTCGTGCACCTGCACAGTGACGCCGAAGGATTCAAGCTCGCGGACGATATCGATCACTTTCGAGTTGCGGATGTCGGGCACGTTTTCCTTGAAGGTCAGACCAAGGATGGTGATGCGCTCGGGCCTGGTGCCATTGCGTGTCAGACAGCGCAAACATTCGCGCGCAATGCGCTGGCCGACGCCATCGTTGATCTGGCGTCCGGCGAGGATCACCTGGGGATGATAACCGGCCTTTTCCGCGCGATGGGTGAGGTAATAGGGATCGACGCCGATACAGTGGCCGCCGACAAGGCCGGGCGTGAAGGGAAGAAAATTCCACTTCGTCTGCGCCGCGGCGAGCACATCCGCGGTGTCGATATTGAGCTGATGGAAGATCGCGGACAGCTCGTTCATGAAAGCGATATTGAGATCGCGCTGCGTGTTCTCGATCACCTTGGCGGCTTCGGCGACCTTGATCGAGGGTGCTTTATGAATTCCGACTTTCACCACTGAGCCATAAACTTCGGCGACGATGTCCAGCGTTTTCTTATCCTGTCCGGAGACGACCTTGCGGATCGTTGCGAAGCGGTGGGCTCGGTCGCCGGGGTTGATGCGCTCGGGTGAATAGCCGACGGTGAAATCCGAGCCGGCGCGCAGACCGGACGCTGCTTCCAGCACAGGAATGCATTCTTCTTCGGTGGCGCCGGGATAAACGGTGGATTCGTAGACGACGATGGCTCCCGGTCTGAGGGCGCGGCCGACTGTGTCCGACGCAGCGCGCAAAGCATTCAGATTCGGACGGCGGGCATCGTCGATGGGGGTCGGTACCGCCACGATGAAGAAATCAGCCTCCGATAGGTCTCGGGCATCGCTCGTCAGCCGCAACTGCGGAAGCTTGAGGTCGCCCGGCTCTACCTCACGTGTTCGATCGTGTCCTGCGTGCAGCTCGGCTATGCGCTCGGCGGAGATATCGAAGCCGATCACCGGCGCTTCCGAGCGCGCAAAGGCGACGGCGACGGGAAGCCCGACATAGCCGAGGCCGATCACCGCGATCTTGCGCCCGTGCGACACCAATGAGGGTCCTTGTCTAAGGAGAAGTGCGATCCTTACCCGCCGAACCGGCAGCCGACAATAGGACCAGTCGAGAACTGATTAACGGCTGGGCGGCAGGAACGCGACGAAACATCAGCGAGAGTCAACAAGAAGGCTTCGGTAAAGCGCGACAATGTCGCGCCCGATGCGACTGTCGGAATATTCCGCTTCAACGAGCCGCCGGCTTGCCGCTCCATATCGGCGCCGCAGCTCCGGATCGCTCGCGAGCCGATCGATGGCATCGGCAAGGGCGGGAGCATCGTCGGAGGGAACCAGGATGGCGTTGACACCCTCGCGCGCGATCTCGCGGCAGCCTGGAACATCGGTGGCGACCAGAGGCCTCCCGCACGCAGCGGCTTCGAGCAAACTTTTCGGCAGTCCTTCGCGCCGGGACGGCAGCACTGCAATATGCGCGGCGCTCCAGACGGTGCGGATGTCGGCAACATATCCCAAGACAGTGACGCCCGGCTGCCGTTTCCAGGCATCGATCGTGGCCCGGGGAATCGAAGCCGGATTGGCCGGGTCCGGCTCGCCGGCCAGAAGAAGCCGGATCGGCCGGCCGCGCGCGGCCAAAATGTTACAGGCTTCCAGCAGCGGACGCAGTCCTTTGTCTTCGAGGAAGCGTCCTACGAAAGCGGCTGTCACCGGTCCTTCGGGCTCCGGCAGCGGGGTGAGATGGTCGATGTCGACGCCGGAGCCGGGAATCAGCGCGATTTTGTCGGCAGCGATTCCCAGCGCGGCGACGGCGGCCCGGTCATCGGGATTCTGCACGAGAACGGTGCAGTTCGGACGATTGAATAAGCCGCGGATGAGAACCTTTAAAGCGGTGCCCACAAGCCGCGCCTTGATCGTGCCGGAGGTGAAAGCGAAGCCCAGCCCGGCCACCGCATTCAGGGTCTTCATTGGCAGCCCCGAGGCCGCCAGCGATCCCATGATGCTGGGCTGCATCGCGACGTGATGAACAAGGCTGGGCGCGATCAGCCGGTACAGGTTTCGAATGCGGCGGATGGCGATCAGGAAGCCGAGCGGGTTGGCGCTGCCGCGCCGCCAGTTCAGCGGATGGAGGTGAAAGCCCTCCGCTTCGATCGCGGTGCCATGACGGTCCACGCGCGTCGCCACGTGAACCTCGAAGCCGGCCTCGCGCGCCGCCCGGGCCATGGGCAGGCGATGGGAGACGAAATACCAGTCCTCGGTAACGAGGAAGAGAATGCGAGTGGGCATCGGCGGGACAGTTCCGGCGCGAAAGCGGCCTGCGGACGCTACTGGCTGCCCCGAGGAGCGTCCACACTTCGTCTGAGGAATATCGCAGCAGAGGCGTTCACCTTATGAACATTAAACCTTGACGTTCACGCGATGAACGCTCTAGGCTTCTTCCAGGAGGGGCGATGTCTACTGCGGTTCAGGAACAAGAAAACGAGAATGCCAAGATCGTGCTGGGCCTGCTGGAATCGGTCGAGCACGACGGCGGCATGTCGCAACGCCGGCTGGCGGCGGAGCTCGGGATCGCTCTCGGTCTGGTGAATGCTTACCTCAAGCGTTGCGTCAAAAAAGGCCTGGTCAAAGTCACCGAGGCCCCGGCGCGGCGCTACGCCTATTATCTGACGCCGCAGGGTTTCGCCGAGAAATCGCGGCTGACTGTCGAATATCTATCCTACTCATTCTCGTTCTTCCGATCGGCGCGGGCGGATTGCGCCAGCGTCCTCGAGTCCGCCAGCGGGCGAGGCTGGACTCGCGTCGTGCTACTTGGAATTTCCGACCTCGCGGAAATATCGACGATCTGCGCCATGGAAAGCGGCATCAAAATCGCCGCGGTGGTGGATGCGGACGCCACCGCCGAAACCTTCATCGGCCTGCCGGTATTGACGTCGTTCGCGGCGCTGACTGAACCATACGATGTCGCTGTGCTGACCGACCTTCGCAATCCCGCAAAAACCTTGGCCGCAGCGGTCCGGCATTTCGGCTCCGAGCGTGTCTTGGTGCCAGCCTTGCTGTCGGGCCGCATGCGCAAAAGGCGGCTTGCGTCATGATCGCCGGGACCCGCTGGTATGTCGTGCAGACGCATCCTCGTGCCGAGAACAAGGCGGCGCTGCATCTCGCGCGCCAGGGATTCGTCGCTTACATGCCGCGATATCTCAAACGCCGTCGTCACGCGCGCAAGGTAGACACGGTCGCGGCTCCGCTGTTCCCTCGCTATCTATTTGTTGCCGTCGACATGGCAAGCCAGCGCTGGCGCTCCATTCAGTCGACCATTGGCGTGGCGCGGCTCGTCAGCCATGGAGACGAACCGACGGCGATGACCGACACAGTCATCGAGGAGCTAAAGCGCCGTGAAAACGAAGCCGGCTTCATCCAATTGCTGGCCCGGAGTTTTAAGCCGGGAGAGCCCATTCGTGTGTGTGACGGCGTGTTCTCTGCCTGCCTTGGACTTTACGAGTGCATGGCGGACGCGGAACGCGTCGCGGTCCTCCTCGACCTTCTCGGCCGCAAGGTTCGGGTTGTCATGGATTCGGATCTGGTGACAGCGGCCTAAGGCCGTGTGACTGCCGGCATGGATGCGCAATGGGTGACCGCCTTGTCACCCCGACTGCGGTAGCTTGCCGAAATGGCAGCGCCGTCTTTGTCGCGATTTCAATTTCAATAGGAAGTTTTCTTGATTGCTTCGACAGAGACGTCGGCCGACGGTCCGTTATTCACGGTGTTCACGCCCACCTACAACCGTCGTCATACGCTTGAGCGGGTCTTCGACAGCCTGCGTGCGCAGACGCTCCGCGATTTCGAATGGCTGGTGGTTGATGATGGCTCGACCGACGGCACGCCGGAGCTGATCGCCGATTGGGCCAAGACCGCCGGCTTTCCCATACGGTTTTTCCGGCAACTGCATTCGGGAAAGCATATTGCGCACAATCTCGCCGTGCGCGAAGCGCGCGGGCAATTTTTCGCCCCTATCGATTCGGACGACGCGTTGTTGCCGAATACGCTGGACACTGTCGCCAGAACTTGGAATGAAATCCCGGTCTCGGACCGCCCGGGCTTTTGCGGAATATGGGGGCTTTGCCGCGACCAGAACGGCGCGAACGTCGGCGATTGTTACCCGACCAGCCCATTGGACGCGCACCTTCCGGAAGTGAACTATGTCCTGCGCATCCGCGGTGAAAAATGGCCGGTGCTTCGAACCGACGTGTTGCGGAAGTTTTCGTTTCCGGAAATTCCACGGACGCCTTTCATTCCTGAAGCCATGCTCTGGTT
The DNA here is from genome assembly GCA_034668785.1 of Alphaproteobacteria bacterium. Taxonomy (GTDB): domain Bacteria; phylum Pseudomonadota; class Alphaproteobacteria; order Rhizobiales; family Xanthobacteraceae; genus CANKHA01. The sequence goes on along the minus strand of JAXDOS010000118.1, from coordinate 5,285 downwards.
GGAAATGGGCAAGACCTACAAAATACGATGCGTGAACGAAGTTCTGCGTGTCTACCATGTCCACGACGACAGGACCGGCACGACGCTCAGCGACAGGGCGGGACTAAAGGACAGCGCACCAGGGCGCCTATGTTACTATGTCTGGCTGCTCAACAATAATCTGAAATATTTCCGGCATTCGCCGCTGCCCTTCCTGAAGGCGGCGGTGATGCTCCCGATCGTGGCATGGCTTTCAGAGCGACCCCTGCGCGGCGTATTTGCCTCCGTGGATAAATTTCCGGCGCGTGTTCTTATTTGTATAGCGCTTCCGCTCTCGGTGCTGCTTTACGGCTTCGAGAGGATGAGCGTTCTAGGGCATAAGGGTGACGCAACGCCGTATTCGTCGCGATGGCCCGGCGTTTGACGCGGTGAGGATTCCAGACTTCTTCATCATCGGTGCGTCGAAATGCGGAACGACGGCACTCAGCGAATATCTCCGTCAGCATCCGAATGTTTGTTTCGCCCGCACCAAGGAGCCACATTATTTTTCCGACGACTACCCGCTGCACAAGATGGACGACAACCTCGATCAATATTGGCGGCGGAATTTTTCTTATTTCGATCCGGCTCGGCATCGGGCGATTGGAGAGGGCTCGGGAACCTATTATAGGTCTGAAGTCGCCATCCCGAATATCCTGAAGAGCAATCCGTCGGCCAAATTCATCTACATGGTCAGAAATCCGGTGGAGATGATTTATTCGTGGTATTACGATCTCCGCTTCTCTCATTCCGAAAATGTCAGCCTGGAACAGGGCTGGGACCTGCAGCCGATTCGTGCGCGGGGGCTGGAGATTCCGAAGCTATGTCCCGATCCCCGAATACTCGAGTATCGCAAACTAGCAAGTTTGGGTCGTCGTCTCGAGGTGTTTAAGCAAATCATCCCGCCAGATCAGTTGATGGTGATCGTCTTTGACGATTTTGTCCGCGATCCCGGAAAAGTCTATGAAGCCGTCCTGAAATTCATCGGAATTCCGTCCGACGGCCGCACGGATTTTCCCGTAGTCAACAGCAGCAAAATTCAGCGGAGCCGACTGGTTGGGCGCTTCTCTGCCTCAATACCGCGCTGGTTTTACAACGCCGTTCGGGAATTCAAGCATCTAGCCGGTCTCGCCGATGTTCCGCTCAATTTCATTGCTCGTTTGAACGCGAAAGCGGCGCCGAAGCAACCGCTTTCGCGAGAATTCAAGCAACGATTATTGGTTGAATTCGAACCGGAGATCCGGCTGCTTGAGTTGCATTTGGGAAGGGATCTGAGTGGCTGGCGCGCAATAGAGCCCAATCTGGCGACAGCGGATAGCTGAGCTTTTCGATCCGCAACAATTACCTATGACAGTTTATCGCCTTCTCTTTAACGATCTTATTGCTCGCCTTGGCTGGCGTTTCCCGGCGCTCATCGCGTTGATGTCGCTGGTCGGTCTTACCGAGGGCACCTCGATTGCCCTGTTTCTGCCGCTGCTCGGCACCATTGGCCTTGGCTCCGGCGCTAATCAAGGCACCGCTACTGCCGCGCTCGAGAAAGGCCTCGCCTTTATCGGCGCTACCGACCCGGTGGAAGTTCTAGCCGTCATCATCGCAGTGGCGCTGGTGCAGACGGCGCTTTTCATTACGCTCTACTGGTGGACCGCGCGACTGGCGCGGCGCTACCAAAGCCAACGCCAATCCGAGTTGTTTCGCGCATTCATGCGTGCGCGATGGAGTTTTATCACCGAGAAAAAATCGGGCGAATTGACCAATGTGATTGTCACCGAGAGCGAGCGGCTAGGGACGGCATTCACCATCGCGCTGTCGCTCATTTCTACGTTCGTGGTCATGGCGATTTACTTATGTTTGTCGTTGCTCATCGCCTGGCCGATAACGTTGAGCTTGATCGCTTTTGCCCTGGTGGGTGGTGTCGCCATGTCGCGGCTTTACAGGACAAGCTACGCCGCCGGCCAAGCCGTGGCCCCACTTAATGCCGAATTGCAGTCGCTTCTGGGCGAGCAGTTCACCGGCGTGAAGATCGTGAAGGCCACGGGCAGTGAAGATCGTGCCGCGGCCCGCGTCGATCCCCTGGTGCGGCAGATCGAAAGGGCCAACGCGCTTTTCACCTTTCTGCCGGCACTAGTCCGGGGAGTTCTCGAATTCCTGGCGCTGATCGGCCTGTCTGCGATGTTCGTGCTGGGCAACAAAGTGATGGGCGTGGCGCTGGGAAATGTCCTCGTGGTGCTTGCGTTGTTTGCGCGGTTGTTTCCGCGAATGACCACGCTGCAAGCAAACCTGCATTATCTCAACGGTTACGTGCATTCGATCGACGCGATAAATCAGTTGCAATCGGCGGCCGAAGCGGAAGCCGAGCGGCAGGATGATTCGACCGAGACGTTACAAATAAAGTTGCCGTCGAGCCTCGCCGTGCAGGGCCTCGATGTGACGCTCGGGCAGCGCAAAATCCTCGATCATATCGATTTGACATTGCCGATCCCGGGAATGACCGCGGTCGTCGGCGGTTCCGGCGCCGGAAAATCAACGCTCGGGCATGCGATCATGGGCTTGGTCGAAGCGACTGCAGGTTCGATTCAACTCGGCTCGCACGATCTTGCTTCCGCCCCGCTCCGGGCTTGGCGCCGGGCGATCGGCTATGTACCTCAAGAGACGATACTGTTTCATACAACCGTTCGGGAAAATGTGACCCTTGCCGACCCGGCTGCTTCCGATGATGAGGTCAGAATCGCGGTGCAGCGCGCCCACGCCCAAGCCTTCATCGAGGCGCTGCCCCAGGGTTACGACACAGTCATTGGCGATCAGGGAGTCAAGCTCTCCGGCGGGCAAAGGCAGCGCCTCGGATTGGCGCGCGCGCTTCTGACAAATCCCATCTTGCTTGTCTTGGACGAGGCGATGAGCGCTCTGGATGCCGAGTCGGAACGTGAATTGTTGAACACGCTGGAAGAGCTTCGCAAGCAAATGGGCATTCTGATCATTGCGCATCGGTTGGCTGCGGTGCGCACCGCCGACTCCATTTTCGTTCTCGATGCAGGCAAAATTGTCGAAACTGGAAATTGGAACGAGTTAATGCTGCGCAGAACGCGTCTATATTCGCTGGCCGAAGCCCAATCGGGCGCCAATCTCCAGGCGAACTAAGCCATGAGCGCCACCAATATGTTCCGATGCCGGGTATGCGATGCGCAAGCTTCGCCATTCATGTCGTTCGGGCGCATGCCGATCGCGAACGGGTTTTTAAATCCCGATGAGATCGCGAGCGAGTATTTTTTTGAACTAGCGCCGGCGTTTTGCGAGGCGTGCGGAATGTTCCAGATCAAGGAGCAGCCGGACCCGGGCAAGATGTTCCACGGTCAATATGCCTTTTACTCGAGCACCTCTCGTTACATGCAGGCGCATTTCGAACGTTTTGCGAAATCCATCATCGAGCAGCATCTTCCAGGACGGCCCGATCCTTTCATCGTGGAGCTTGGCAGCAATGATGGGATCATGCTGCGGCACTTCCACCAGCGCGGTATCCGACATCTCGGCATCGAGCCGTCGGTGAATGTCGCCGACGTGGCGCGTAGTCAGGGCATTAACACAATCAGCGCCTTCTTTGGACCCAAGCTGGCGGAAGAGATCGTCGCCGAGCATGGCCGCGCCGATGCGATCCTGGCCGCCAACGTCATGTGTCACATCCCCGATCTGCCGGGGGTCGCTGCCGGCGCGCAGCGGCTTCTCAAGCCGGATGGAATCTTCACCTTCGAAGATCCCTATCTCGGCGACATGATTGCGAAAACGTCCTACGACCAAATTTATGACGAGCATGTCTTTATATTTTCGGCGACTTCGGTAAAGCGCGCCTTTGGCATGCACGGTCTTGAGCTAGTCGAGGTGGCGCCGCAGATCACCCATGGCGGCTCCATGCGTTACACGCTGGCGCCGAAGGGCAGCCGCAAGGTCTCGCTCAAGGTCGATGAGCAACTCGCCAAGGAGGCGGCGCAGGGACTCGACAAGGCGGAGACCTATCTGCAATTCAAGCGCAACTGCGAGACGTCGCGAACGCTCCTGATGCAGACGCTGGAAGATCTGCGCAAGCAGGGCCGCCGGGTTGTCGGCTACGGCGGGACCTCAAAGAGCACGACGGTGACCAATTACTGCGGCATCACACCGGCGCATGTTGAATTCATCTCCGACACGACGCCGATCAAGCAGGGCAAGCTTTCGCCGGGCGCGCATATTCCGGTGAAGCCCTATTCCGAGTTCGCGAGGCAATATCCCGATTATGCGCTGCTGTTTGCGTGGAATCACGCCGCGGAAATCCGCGAGAAGGAAACCGCATTTGTCGCCGCGGGCGGGCGCTGGATCGTCTATGTGCCGGAAGTGAAGATCATTTGAACAATCCTGTGATTCCCTGGGCCTCACCGCTGGCCCAATATCGCGCGCATGAAAGCACCATCCGAAGCGCGATGACACGCGTGCTCGAGGGCGGGAACTATGTACTCGGCGGCGAGGTCGAAACTTTCGAGCGCACCTTCGCCGATTATTGCGGCGTTGCTCATGCGGCCGGCGTCGGCAACGGCACCGATGCGCTGATCCTGGCGCTGAAGGCCCTCGATGTCGGCCAGGGCGACGAAGTCATCACCGTCTCCCACACAGCGGTGGCCACCGCCGCGGCCATTGTCGCTACCGGCGCGACGCCGGTCCTCGTCGACATCGATGAGACTTATTACACCCTCGATCCCGCCAAGATCGAAGAGGCGGTGACGCCGCGCAGCAAAGCCATCGTCGCCGTGCACCTCTATGGCCAGGCCGCCGACATGGATGCAATCGTGACGATCGGAAAACGCCATGGCGTTCGGGTCGTCGAAGACTGCGCTCAGGCGACAGGCGGCAGCTATCGCGGCAAGCGGATCGGCAGTTTCGGCGATGTTGCTTGCTTCAGCTTTTATCCGACCAAAAACCTCGGTGCTATCGGCGATGGTGGCATGGTGATCACGGCGGATGCTTCACTTGCGGCGCGGGTTCGATGTTTGCGTCAATACGGCTGGGACGAAGCGCGGCAAACCCGCGAGGCTGGGTTGAACTCACGGCTTGATCCGCTCCAGGCCGCGATCCTTGGGGTCAAGCTGCCGCATCTCGACGCCGACAATGCCCGACGCGCCGCCATCGCCCGCCGCTACCACGATGCTTTCGCCGGCTTACCGATAACTCTGCCGGTGGCGCGAGAAAATGCCAGCCACGTCTATCACCTCTATGTCGTCGCCTGTGATGATCGCGCAGGATTGATG
>JAXDOS010000117.1:0-5394 GCA_034668785.1 Alphaproteobacteria bacterium | reverse complement strand
AATGAGCGAGCCGCTCCGATAGGCGATGGATAATGGCCGCCTCAAGCGAGTCCTGATGCAAGATCGTGGAATAGATAAACGTCGCGAGTTCCGGCTCACGCCGCACCACGTCTTCGGCCTCGCGGCGTATACGCGCCCAGATCGGGTCGACCTTGTCGAGCACGGCGGGCTTTGGTTGCTGCTGCGCCATTGTCATCTCCACACCTACAAAACCGGGCCGTCTCTTAGCACAAATCGTGCGCGAGGCCGACCCCGGCAAGAGCCCGGTTAGGGGCGCTCTTCAAGAAATTTGACCACGCCTGCCTTAAAAATCTTGTCTCCTACCGCCAGCATATGATCGCGATCGGCGATATCCAGCGCTTTACCATGAGGCAGCAGTGCGGCCAGTTCATGCCCGGAGCCGGCAATCGAGTCCTTAGTACCGACAGCGACCAGCGTGGGAACGTTGATGGATGCGACCTGCTCCCGGCTCAGCCGCTCGCGCGAACCGCGGATGCACGCCGCAAGTGCCGCTTTGTCCGATTTCGTCAGTTCGGCAAAGGCGCGAAACATATAGCCCATCGGGTCGGATACTTGTGCCAGTGACGGCGCTTCCAACGCCTCGGCGATGGAGTCGGGAAGACCGGCGCCTTCAACCAGTTTGATGCCGAGGCCGCCGAGGATCGCCGAGCGCACGCGGTGCGGATATTGCAGGCCAAGAAACGCGGTGATGCGCGCTCCCATCGAATAGCCCATCACATCGGCACGGCTAAGATCGAGATGATCCAGCAAGGCCCGCACGTCCTCCGCCATGATCGCGACGCGGTAGTCGGCTGGATCGTAAAGTTTGGTGGATTGGCCGTGGCCGCGATTATCGAGAGCGATGACGCGTCGTCCCGCGCGGGTGAGCGTGGTGATCCAGCCGGTTTGTACCCAATTCACTTCCTTGGTGGAGGCAAAGCCGTGAACAAGAACGATGGCCTCCCCTTGGCCCTCGTCGAGAAAAGCGAGATCGACCGCGCCATGTTGAAATGTTGGCACGTTAGATACGCGACAGCGCGGCTGCGATCATGCGCTCCTGCTCTCGTTGCAGCTTGAGAGCCTTGCGCCGGTGAAGATGCCGGAGCGTCGCGCGTTCGGCCGCGCTCTTGGCGGATGACACGAAGCCAAACAGAGTGAGAAGGGCGCCTAATATCCACAATGACAAATTAAATGTGCCGAGCGTCAATACGATGGCGCTGCGGCCCAGAACCTTGAGGATGGCGCGGGTCTTACTTCCCTTCTTTTCGGCGAGCTGCGCCACCCGCGCGATTTCAGCGGGATTTTCGGCAAGTTTAAGCCCGTCGAGCGCGGCTTGCGTCCCAGCCTTGGTCTGGACTTTGCCGACATTGCGAATGAGCTGCATGAGGCCGCCGGCTTTTTCCACTTTGACCGCCTCGCGCGCCGCCCGCACGGCGACCAAAGGCTGCGTCAGACTTGCGCCGGCGATCGCCCGCTACAGCGTCGTCCAATCGATGGCCTCGCGCAGCGAGCGCCCGATCCATTCTCCCATGCGGGCGCCGAGGCGTCCGGTCTTGCGTGCCGCCTTGATCACCGACACGCCAACACGTGCCGGCGTCGCTGCGCCGAAAGTCGCATACGTTCCTGCCGTGATCGCGAGGCCGACGCAGGCAAGCCCCAGCACCATCTGATCCGCCTCCTCGCCACCGGCAAGCCGGGCGCCCTCACGCACCGCATCGCGCAGGTCGCCAAAGACAAAAAGATCGCCGAGCGTGGTTCCCGCAAGTCCGACGACATCGTCCGGCTCGCCGGTAACGAGGCCGCGCGCAAAGCTTTCGGCGGCATGGGAGGTGGAGGCCGCTTCGGCAACGGCATCGGCAACCTTCTGCGCCAGCGGCGGCGCCACTTGAATGCCGCGTTCGCGAGCCAGATCGAGGAAGCTCTTGGCGAGATCGGCATCGTGAGCCGTCAGCGCCGCTTCGATCTCCCGGGTTGCCACGGAGGCGTCGAACGAACCTGCCAGAGCATGGTCGGCGATCTCTGCCGGGTCATCCTGCGCCGCAAGCATAGACTCGGCCTGGAGGCCGTGCGGCACGACGAGAAGAGCCGCCACGCCACAGACGATGGCGAAGAGCACGAAAGGGACGATCGGGACTCTGGTCATGCAGCCTTCTCCGAGCCGATTCGCATTCTACCCCGTACGCTCCACTCGCAAGAATGAGCGCCCGGGACAACCCAGCGCTGTCAGAAAAACGCTTCAATTCAATGATGTTCCCCGAGAAGCTAAGTTGATACTTTACCTTAAAGGATCGCTAGGAATTGCGCGGATGCCCCGCTAAGGTGCCGCGCAATAGTCCAGAAACAGGTTCGGCCATGGCAGACAGGATCGTTCCCCATTTCCACAACGAACCCGGCGAGGCGGTGATCGAGATCGGCGCCAAGGAATTCATGTGCGTGGGGGCGCTGCCGCCTTTCGACCATCCGCATATCTTCCTCGACATGGGTGAAGATACCGAGATCATCTGCGCGTATTGTTCAACCCTCTACCGGCATGATCCTGCGCTCGACCCGCATTCGGCGCGGCCCGCGGCATGCGCTTGGACCGAGACAGCCGCCGCCTGATTTGGCTGCGACGGAGACCAAGTGTGGCGTCCTCGCGTACCATCATTATTGCCGGTGCCGGAATCGGTGGGCTTGTGGCCGCGCTCGCTCTTGCCAAGAAGGGCTTTCGCGTCACCCTATTTGAACAGTCTCCGCGGCTGGAGGAGACCGGCGCCGGTATCCAACTCTCTCCGAACGCGACACGGGTGCTGATTGCGCTTGGCCTCGGCGAAGCCTTGAAGCCGCATATCGTCGCTCCTGAAGATATCCGCGTGAGAAAGGCAAGCTCGGCGCGGGAGCTGCTGCGCGTCCCGCTCGGCCAGTCCGCCGAACTGCGCTATGGGGCGCCCTATTGGGTGATCCACCGGGGCGATCTGCAAACGGTCTTGCTGGAGGCGGCCGGCGCCAACCCGGACATCGCGCTCGCTCTCGGCGCCAAGGTGGAGGACTATGCCGCCCACGCCAACGGCGTGACTGCCCAGACCCGCCGCGGAACGCAGGTTGCGGACGAACACGGTATTGCATTGATCGGCGCCGACGGCTTGTGGTCGACGATCCGCGCGCGGCTTGGCGACGACACGCCGCCTAGCTTCCAGCGCCGTACCGCGTGGCGCGCGCTTGTGCCTGCCGAGGCCGTACCCGCCGAGTTCCGAGGTCCGTCCGTCAATCTCTGGCTCGGCCGCAATGCCCACCTGGTCCACTATCCGGTCAAGGCCGGAGCCCTGATCAATATCGTCGCCATCGTTCGCGACGGTTCGGCAGAGCCCGGATGGAATAATGCCGGGGCGCGACAGGAAATCCTCGCGCGATTTTCCTCCTGGTCCTGGGCCGAACCGGCCCGCGCCGTACTGGCAGCGCCGCAGCAATGGGCCAAATGGGCGCTTTACGACCGCCCCCCCTTGTCTAAATGGGGCGAAGGTCCCGTCACGCTTCTCGGCGATGCGGCGCATCCGATGCTGCCCTTTCTCGCCCAAGGCGCGGCAATCGCCATCGAGGATGCAGCCGTGCTGGCCGAATATCTGGGCCACTCCGCCGACAGTCCGGCGAAAGCCATGCGGTCCTATGAAAGAGCGCGGCGCCGCCGCGCCGCGCGGGTGCAACATGCCGCGCGCCGCAACGACAAGCGCTTTCACGTCTGGGGAGCAGAGGCGATCATACGAAATCTCGCGCTACGGCTCATGGGCGGGGAATATCTGCTCAAGCGCCATGATTGGCTTTATGGTTGGCAGCCAGACCGCGCGAGATAGAGAGTAATGGTTCAAGCCACTATCGCTGCTGCTTCCGAGGGCCATGAGGCGCCGCCAAGCTCCGCGGCGAAGACCGCGCTCGACCCGGTATGCGGCATGAACGTCGATCCCCACGCGACGGCCCATCGGGCTGAACATCAAGGCCATCCGTATTACTTCTGCTCGGCTGGGTGCCGCAGCAAGTTCGTTGCCGATCCGCAAAAATATCTCGGAGGCAAAATACAGACGCAGCCCGTTGCGGAAGGCGCGATCTATACCTGCCCGATGCATCCGCAGATCCGCCAAGCCGGCCCCGGCTCCTGCCCGATCTGCGGCATGGCGCTCGAACCCGAGCTGGCAAGCGCCGACGCCGAGCCAAATCCCGAGCTTGTCGATATGACAAGCCGGTTTTGGATCGGTCTCGTGCTTGCGTTGCCCGTGGTGGTTCTGGAGATGGGCGGGCATCTCATGGGCGCCCACGCCTGGATCGAGCAAAGGGCATCCAACTGGATTCAATTTGCCTTGGCGGCGCCCGTGGTGCTGTGGGCTGGTTGGCCGTTCTTTGTCCGCGGCTGGCAGTCGCTGCGCACGCGCAATCTCAACATGTTCACCCTGATCGCGCTGGGAACCGGCGTCGCCTATCTCTACAGCGTGATCGCAACGCTTGCGCCCGGTCTGTTTCCGCAAGCCTTCCGCGGTCACGACGGGGCGGTCGCAGTCTATTTCGAAGCTGCCGCTGTGATTACGGTATTGGTATTGCTCGGCCAGGTGCTGGAACTGCGGGCGCGCGAGCAAACCTCCGGCGCCATCCGCGCTCTGCTCGATCTCGCGCCAAAGACAGCGAGACGAGTGAAGGCGGACGGCAGCGATGAGGAAATTGCGGTCGACATGATCGCGGTCGATGACCGGCTGCGCCTGCGCCCAGGCGAAAAAGTCCCGGTTGATGGCGAGATCATCGAAGGCCGCTCCACGCTGGATGAATCCCTGGTGACGGGCGAGTCGATGCCGGTGAGCAAGACAGTCGGCGCCAAGGTCATCGGCGGAACCTTGAACCAGAGCGGCAGCTTCGTCATGCGCGCGGAAAAGGTCGGCCGCGACACCTTGCTCGCGCGCATCGTACAGATGGTGGCGGCGGCGCAGCGTAGCCGCGCGCCGATCCAGCGTCTCGCCGATCAGGTCGCCGGATGGTTCGTACCGGCGGTGATCGCCATAGCCGTTGCCGCCTTTTTGGCCTGGTCAATGTTCGGGCCCGAACCGCGCTTCGCCTATGGGCTTGTCGCCGCTGTCAGCGTGCTGATCATCGCCTGCCCCTGCGCGCTCGGGCTTGCCACACCGATGTCGATCATGGTCGGCGTTGGACGCGGCGCGGCGGCCGGCGTCCTCATCAAGAACGCTGAAGCGTTGGAGCGGATGGAAAAGATCGACACGCTTGTGGTCGACAAAACCGGCACCTTGACCGAAGGCAAACCGAAGCTCACCGCCATCTTGCCGGCACCAGGATTCGATGAAGCCGACGTGCTGCGCCTCGCTGCCAGTGTCGAACGGTCCAGCGAACACCCGCTCGCCGCGGCGATTGTTAAAGCTGACG
>JAXDOS010000116.1:0-37455 GCA_034668785.1 Alphaproteobacteria bacterium | reverse complement strand
CGGCATTGTTGTGTCTGCTTATCGCAACGCATTGGTCGTTGCGCGGATACGATCCTTGGCTGCAAGTGACTGTCGCGCTGTGGGCGATCGCGGCCGGATTGCGCGGCATTCTCTCCCATCAACTTCACAGCAAGGAACTGGATAGGAAATCGGGCCTGGCTACAGTCGCTCACACGCATGGCCGCGAGCAATTGAGCTGGTTGATCTCTTATGGCATCGTTCCGGCCGAATGCTTGTTCCTTGCCGGAATTATTCTGCAAGTGAACGTGGGCGTTATCTTTCTTGCGGTTGTCATTCTTTATCTCGTTGTCGAAGCGCTAAAGGCAGCCATGTGGCGAATGGACATCTCCGCATTCAAAGCGCATCCATACCTTCCATTCCTTGACAACGCCTTCTATGAGGTTTGGGGGCCGCTCGGGATCATGCTCGAATTTATCCCGCGAGACCCGCTGTTTGCCATCCTGCTTGTTCTCGTCCCTGCGTTATTTTGGCGGCGATGGGATTGCGAACGGAATATTTTGCGCGGGCTCGCGCGCTCGATGGCTGATTGCATCAGCGATTTTTGCGGCACGTCCAATCAATCCACCATTGAAGGCGCGGGTGTTCTGGACGGCTTAGGCACCGATTCGACGGGAACAGAGAACGCGCATGCCGGTTGGATCGACGATGTTACACTTCTTCAAGGTCCCGATGGCGTAGATGCAGATTGGTATCGCGCCACATACCACGATATTCGCGAGGGACACACGGATCCGGTGAAACACTATTCCGACGCGGGATGGCGTGAAGGTCGCGACCCCAGCCCTCGTTTTTCTACGGCGGATTATTTGGAAGCCAATCCCGACGTCGCCCAAGCCAAGATCAATCCGATGGTTCATTTCCTTCGATCCGGGCGGACGGAGGGGCGATTAGCCACCGGCCCTCTCTACATTCTAAGAGGGCCGGACGGCGTCGATGCGCTGTGGTACCCCGCGCGATATCCGGACATCGGGCCCTTGGATGCCGCGTGGCATTATCACAATGTAGGATGGTGCGAAGGGCGAGATCCAAATCGGCAGTTCTCGACGACATGGTATCTTGCTAATAATCTGGACGTGGCCGGCGCCAAGTGCGACCCGCTGCTGCATTTCCTGCAGAGCGGTCGAGCGGAAGGCCGATCGCCGCGTGCTATTGCCGTGTTCGGCGCGAAGTTAGCTTCCGTTAAGCGCGCATTATCCTTCCGTGGCCGATAGAGCGGCAGGCTCGCGGCGGGGCAGGCGGCGTGAGTCGCATCGGCCGATGCGATCCTGCTCCTGGCCGGCTTTTCTCTCATCTGGTCTTAGCGAAGAAGTCGCCCCGCCATTCCAGCCGCATTTAAACGCCTTTGCCGTAAGGCGGACGCGGGATCGCCATATGCGCCGCCCGCAAGGCAGCCGACCAGCGCTCACTCAAGTCGTGGAAATATGGTTCGCCCGGTTCGATCCTGTGGGTTAGTTCCGCCGTGCAGGTGTCGCGGCGCGCGATCACGAAGTCTATCGGCATGCCGACGCCAAGATTGGAGCGCATGGTGGAGTCCACCGACAGCAGCCCGATCTTAAGTGCGTCATAGAGGTCGATATTGTAGGTGACTGCGCGATCGAGGATCGGCTTACCGTATTTGTGCTCGCCGATCTGAAGGTAAGGCGTGTCCTTCGTGCATTCGATGAAATTGCCGGCGGGATAGATCATGAACAGGCGCAACGGCCCGCCCTTGATTTGACCGCCGAACAGGAAGGCGATTTCAAACTTAACGTCCGAGGCTTCGAGCGGGACGGCCTCATTGGTGTGAATACGGCGAATCGTGCGCCCGATGCGTTGCGCTGCCTGGAACATGGTCGGTGCGTTCTTCAGCGTCTCAAGCTCGCCGGTTTCCGGATTTTCGATGCCTTCGCTGAGCATGCTGAGCACCGACTGGCTGATCGACAGATTGCCGGCCGAGGCAAGCGCCATCATGTACTCGCCGGGCTCGGAAAATACATTGAGTTTGCGGAAGGTCGACACATTGTCGAGCCCGGCATTGGTCCGGGTGTCGGCGATCATCACGAGACCGTCGCGAACAAGGATTCCACAGCAATAGGTCATCGATTAGTAGCCCCCTAAATTCTGGTCACGTTATAGCGGCGCTACGGCGTAACCGCCAATGCCGGTTTAGTTTTGCGCCTGCCACGCGGCCTGCTCCACATGCACGGCGACCGATAGCGTTTCGCTACCGCCGCCGTAACGCGCCCCGCGGACCGGAGCCGCACCGAGATAATCAAGCCCCACAGCAACGCGGACATGAGCGTCGGTGGCGGAAATACCGTTGGTCGGATCGAAGGCCACCCAGCCAAGCTCCGGCACGAAAGCTTCCGCCCAGGCATGCCCCGCCTCCTGGTCGACGACTCCGTCGGCACGGTGGAAATAGCCGCCGATATACCGCGCCGGGATGCCAAGCTTTCGCGCTGCGGCGATAAAGATATGCGTGAAATCCTGGCATACGCCGCGCTTGAGGACGAAGGCTTCGGCGGCACTTGTCGTGCTTTGGGTAGGACTGGTGTCGAAGGTCATCTCGCCATGCAAGCCGGTGACCATGGCGTGCAGCAGCTTCAACACATCACCTCCCGCGGCCTTCTGCGCGGCGGCGGCAAATGCGGTGATGCTCTCGTCTACCCGCGTCAGCGGCGTTTCGCGCAAGAACAGGCTTGGCGGCAGCCGCTCCACCGCGCCGGCGACGATACCTTGCGTATCCTGGGTTTCGATCTCGCCCTCGACGCTGACCCGCAGCTCGGTGAACGGACCATCCGCCGTAAAAGTATGTGCGATGTTGCCGAAGGCGTCTTCATGCTGATCGAGGCGGCAATCATCGGAGACGTCGATTGCCCAGCGGACGACGTATTGACCGTCGTGGTTGCGCGGGGTCAAGCGCAACACCTGGATCACCCCCGTGGTCGGGCGGTCGTAGCGATAAACGGTCTGGTGCGAAACGCGGATACGCATGCAGGCGGCTTATAGCAGATATTGTTCGGCGATGGCGGCGCCGAGGCGGTTGTTGGCGTCAATGAAGTCGCTGATGAATTCATGCAGCCCGCGCTGGAAGACCTCCTCGATGCGGCTGTTCTGCAGCCGCGTACGCAGGCTGCGCGCCTGCCGTTGCGCCGGTCCCTGTTTTCCATAGGCCTGCGCGATCTGATCGAGATTGCGCACCAGATTCTCGTAACAGCTTGCGAGCGAGCGCGGCATCTGGTCGTTGAGCATGAGCAGATCGGCGATCAGCCAAGGCTTGAGACTCTCGCGATAGACCCAGTGATAGGCGGTGAGCGCCGACACTGATCGTAAAATCCCGGCCCACTGGAAGTAATCCAGCGGCCCGCCTACCTGCTCCTTCGCAGGCAACAGCAAATGATATTTGACATCCAGAATGCGCGCGGTGTTGTCGGCGCGCTCCATGTAGACGCCAAGCCGCGAGAACCAGTAGCTGTCATTGCGCAACATGGTGCGATAGGCCGAGCCGTCAAAGCGCAAGGAGGACTCCTGCACCCAGCGTAGAAACCGCCTCGACTCCTCTTGCGAAGTGGAGCCTTTTCCGAATTTTTGCAGTTCAAGCCAGGTGCCGTTGATCGATTCCCACATCTCCACCGTGAGCGCGGTACGTACCGCGCGTGCGTTGTTACGTGCAATGTCGAAGCAATTGCGGATCGAGAACGGATTAGCCGCGGAAAAAGCCAGGAAGTCGATGACGTTCTCGCTGTTAGCTTCGGAATAGGCCTTGAAGAAAGCATCGGCGCAGCCTGCGGTGGCTACGGCGGATTCCCACTCATTGGTCGTGCCAGCCGCGGCAATTGGGACCGCGCTCAGCCGCTGGGCCGCCTCAAGAACCCGCGACAGGTATTCGGCGCGTTCGACGTAGCGCGCCAGCCAATACAGGTTGTCGGCGGTACGGGACAGCATTGGATTAAATCGAGATTCTCATGAGTGCAGCACCCAGGTATCCTTGGTGCCCCCGCCCTGACTGGAATTGACGACCAACGATCCCTTTTTCAGCGCGACGCGGGTGAGGCCGCCAGGCACGATGCGGATGCGGTCGCGTCCGGTGAGCACGAAAGGGCGAAAATCCACATGGCGCGGCGCGATTTCCTCCTCCACGCAGGTTGGGCAGGTCGACAGCGCCAACGTGGGTTGGGCCACAAAGTTTTTCGGATTGGCTTTGAGCTTGGCGCGGAAGGCTGCAAGCGTCGCCTTATTGGCGGTCGGCCCAATAAGCATGCCGTAGCCGCCGGAGCCGTGGACTTCCTTGACCACCAGATCCGCCAAGTTGTCGAGCACATAGGACAGGTGCTCGCTTTGCCGGCAGCACCAGGTCGGCACGTTTTTCAGGATCGGTTCTTCGCCGAGATAGAATTTCACGATCTGCGGCATGTAGCTGTAGACCGCCTTATCGTCGGCAATGCCGGTGCCGACCGCATTGGCGAGCGTCACATTGCCTTTGTGGTAAGCGGACATCAGGCCGGGCACGCCGAGCGTGGAATCGGGGCGAAAGGTCAGCGGATCGATAAAGTCGTCGTCCACGCGCCGGTAAATCACGTCGACGCGCTTCGGTCCTTGCGTCGTGCGCATGTAGACGATCTCGCCTTTGACGAAAAGATCGCGACCCTCCACCAACTCGATGCCGAGCTTGTCGGCAAGGAACGAGTGCTCGTAATAAGCCGAGTTGAAGACTCCCGGAGTCAGCAACACCACGGTTGGGTCGGTGTCGGTCGTCGAAGGCGCGACCGATCTCAGCGTCGCCAGCAATTCGTCCGGATAATTCTCCACCGGCGCGACGCGGTAGCGCGAGAATAACTCTGGGAAAAGCCGCAGCATGATCTCCCGGTTCTCCAGCATGTAGGAAACGCCGGACGGCGTGCGGGCATTATCCTCCAGCACGTAAAAGGTCTCGGCATCGACCCGCACGATGTCGATACCGGCGATGTGAATGTAGATGTTATGCGGGATTTTCTGGCCGTTCATCTCCGGGCGGAACACCGGATTCTCGAACACCAGCTCTTCAGGAACAATGCCGGCCCGGACGATCTCGCGCCCGTTATATACGTCATTGACATAGGCATTAAGTGCCTTGGCCCGCTGCTCAAGGCCGCCCCGCAACAAATCCCATTCGGCTGCCGCCAAGATCCTGGGAATCACATCGAAGGGGATCAATCGCTCCTGCGCCTCGGCGTCGCCATAGACCGCGAAGGTAATGCCGATGCGGCGGAACAGCAGCTCCGCCTCGCGCTGGCGATAATCCAATTCGTCGGACGATATCTCGCTGAGCCACTGCGACAGCTCGGCATAGGCCGGGCGTATGGCGGCGCCGGTGCTGCCCATCTCATCGAATGAGGCCGTCATTGAAGCTCTCGCGGATGAACCCTCACCTTAAGCCGTAGCAAGGCTTGGGCCAGCAACACTGCCTGCGTTAAGGCGCCAAAAGCGGCGCAGCGACCAGCTACATTATGCGTTCATTATGGAAATTGGGACTCTCTGACTATTTTCCGGGCTTTTGCCGTTATTTGTAGCGCTGCCCTTTTGGCGGCTTCATGCCCGCGCGAGAAGGCGATCCTGCAGAATGGATGAGTGGAATAGCTCTTTTTTAAGCTTACTCGGACGGCCAACGCTCTGCCGCTGCTACTGAACTTCGAGACGTTACGTTCGGTTTACCCTGATGTTTCGATGTCACTGATTTTTAATGCGGACTCGCTAGGGCTTCATGATGGAAAAGCCCGAGAATACAGAACAACTAATCCCACCCGGCATCACGAACCGCGAGCATAATACGAAAGTTCCGACGCCAGATCGCCGGCGCTTAAGCGTCGCGCATTTGGTTGCTGCTGTTGCCGCCACAAGCCCCGGTGCAGTAGCCCTGCGAGCAGCTTGCGGCGAACTGACCTATGGCCAACTGAACGCGCGCGCCAACCGTCTGGCCAGATATCTAGAATCGCTCGGTGTCGGACCGGAAGTGCCGGTCGGCCTCTGTCTTGAACGTTCGTTCGATCAGATCACCGCGTGTTTGGCGGTGCTGAAGGCTGGCGGCGCATTTCTGCCGCTGGATCCGTCCTGGCCGGAAGAACGCATAAAACTTCTCTTGGACGATGCGCGCGCGCCAGTTGTGATCACCACCGCGTTGCGGGCGGAACAGCTTGCGGGGGAAAACCGTGTGGCCGTGGCGCCTGAGCGGGACGCCGGCATCATTGCGCGGTTCGATGCTCGCGAGTCTTCCGCGAATGTTAAGCGCGAAAATCTTGCCTACGTGATTTTCACCTCCGGCTCTACCGGTGAGCCGAAGGGCGTCGAGGTGACCCACGGCAATCTTCTCAATCTGATCTTTTGGCATCGCAGCGCCTTTGGCATTACCGCGGCGGATCGGGCCAGCCATCTCGCCGGTCTAGGTTTCGACGCTTCGATCTGGGAAGTGTGGCCGTATCTCACCGCGGGCGCGTCGGTGTCTCTGGTCAGTGAGGCGCCGCGCACGTCGCCGGATTTGCTGCGTAAGTGGTTGATCGACGAGAAGATCAACATCGCCTTCGTTCCCACGGCGCTGGCCGAACCGATGATCGCGGCGGAATGGCCGGCGGATACCGCTCTGCGCTTCCTGCTCACCGGTGCCGATACGTTGCACAGCTATGCGCGGCCAAACCTGCCGTTTGCCGTCGTCAATAATTACGGCCCTACAGAGTGCGCCGTGGTGGCAACGTCAGGCGTGGTTCCCTCGCAGACCGATATAAGCGGCGTTCCCACCATCGGACGGCCGATTGCGAATACGCAGATTTATTTGCTGAACGAGAACCGGCAGCCGGTAGCGCCGGGGCAAATCGGCGAGATTTATATCGGCGGAACCAGCGTCGGCCGCGAATATCGCAATCGCCCGCAAATGACCGCCGAGCGCTTCCTCCCGGATCCGTTCCGCGGCGTTGCCGGAGCGCGGATGTATCGCACCGGCGATCTCGGTTGTTTGCTCCCGGACGGTGAGATCGCGTTCCACGGACGCATTGATGAGCAGGAGAAGATTCGCGGCCATCGCGTTGAGCCGGCCGAAATCGCGACGGTGCTGAACCGCAATCCGCAGGTGGCCTCGAGCGCCGTGGTCGCGCGCAGCCGCGGCAAGGAAAAGCAACTCGTGGCCTATGTGGTCCCGGCCGAATCCACGGAGCCGACAGCGGCCGAACTGCGGGATTTCCTCACCGGCTTATTGCCCGACTACATGATCCCGGCGGCTTTCGTGAAGCTTGCCTCATTGCCGCTGACGACCAGCGGCAAGCTCGACAAAAAGGCGTTACCCGAACCATCGTCGGAAAACGCCCTGGACACGGCAGGATACCACGCTCCAGAGACTCCCACCGAGCGCTGTCTCGCCGACATCGTGGCCGGCGTATTGGGCGCTGAGCGCGTCGGTATCAACGATAACTTTTTTCTCCTAGGCGGCCATTCGCTACTCGGGACTCAGCTCGTGCTGCGCGCCCGCGACGCGTTCGGTGTCGATCTGACGCTGCTGCATCTGTTCGAAGCGCAGACCGTCGGCAAATTGGCGGCGACAATCGAGCGCCTCGTGATGGAGAAGCTCGAAGCGATGAGCGAAGAGGAAGCGCAGCAGCGGATCGCCGGCTAACAATCGAGGCACCCAAGTGACAGCAGCTTCCGAAGCGGCGGCAGTTCGGGTCGATCCGGCTCTCAGCCTTTACCAACTCCTTGATCCAGCGGTCCTCGCGGACCCTTATCCGCTCTATCGCCGGCTGCGCGAGCACGACCCGGTGCATTGGGACACCTTCCTGCATGCTTGGGTGGTGACCAGCTACGCCGGGTCCGTGACTGTCCTGCGGGATTTTTCCGCCGACCGCACGCCGGCACCGGAACAGGTCAAGGCGCTTGGGCTCGCCTCCTTGGAACCCATCGCCCAGGTGATGGCGAAACAGATGCTGTTCATGGATGCGCCGACGCATACGCGTCTGCGCAAGCTTTGTTCGACAGCATTCACCCCGCGGCGCGTGGATGCCATGCGATCGCATATTCAGGACATCACCGAGCGCCTGCTCGACGATGTCGTGGCGAGAGGGCGCATGGATGTCATCGCCGACTTTGCCAATCCGTTGCCGGCCATCGTCACCGCTGAGCTTTTGGGCGTGCCCACCAGCGACCACGAACAGCTTAAGTCCTGGTCGGCGGATTTCGCCGAGATGCTGGGAAATTTCCAGCACAATCCCGACCGCGCCGGCCGCGTGCTGCGCAGCTTGCAGGATATGACGGCCTATTTCCGCTCCGCCATTCGTGAGCAGGAGCGCAACCCGCGCGACGGCCTGATCCATTCGTTGATGACGGCGGAGGTCGACGGAGCGCGGCTGACCGAGGAAGAAGTGATCGCCAATACCATCGTCACCATGGTGGGCGGGCAAGAGACGACCACAAACCTGATCGGCAACGGGTTGCTGACGTTATTGAAGAATCCCGAGCAACTGGCGCTGCTGCGCGACAACCCTTCGATCATTGAGACTGCGGTTGAAGAGCTGCTGCGCTACGAAAGCCCGAGCCAGCACACCGCCCGGCTCGCGCCCGATGACGTGATGCTGGGCGGAAAGCTGATCCGCAAACGAGACGCGGTGATGGCGGTGATGGCGGCTGCCAATCGCGATCCCGAGCGTTTCCCCGAGCCCGATCGACTCGACTTGACGCGGAAAGATAATCGCCATTTGGCGTTTGGCTGGGCGGCACATTTCTGCTTTGGCGCGCCACTGGCGCGCATGGAAGGGCAGATCGCCTTTGCCACGCTGCTGCGCCGCCTGCCCGATTTGAAATTAGAGCCTGCGCGATTGGAATGGCGGGAAAATCTCGGCCTACGCGGGCTGAAATCCTTGCCGGTGACCTTCACCGCGCCGGGCACGATGTTGTCGTAATTTTGAACCCGCAGACATGAATAGCACCGCCGAATTATCCGACGCCAAGCGCTTGCTGCTGCAAAAGATGCTGAGCGGCGGCGGTGCGCCGCGCGTTGCTCAAGTTGAAGCCGTGATGCCGAGGCCCGCGGGAACGACACCGCCGATTTCGCTGGAACAACGGAATGTGTGGCTGCATGCCTCGATGGCGCCGGACCTGCCGCTTTATAACGAGGCCATCACCATTCACCGCAGAGGGACATTCGACCTTGCGGTAATGGAAAAGAGCTTCAACGAAATCCTCCGCCGGCACGAAGCCTGGCGCACGTCATTTGACGTGGTGGACGGCGAAATCGTGCAGGTGGTGCATGAGGATTTACGCGTTCGATTCCCGCTGGTGGACTTGACGGGCGTGCCCGCGGCGGACCGCGAGGCGGAGGCGCTACGAATCGCGACCGAGGAAGCGCGCAGGCCTTTCGACTTCGGCACGACGCCGCTCTTCCGCGGCACAATCGTGAAGTTGGGGGAGGACAATCACCGCCTTTACCTCACCCTGCATCACATCATCTTCGATGGCGTGTCGATCTATAAAATGATCGTGCCGGAGTTGGCGGCGATCTACGACGCTTTCGCAAATGCTAGTCAGCCAAACCTACCGGAGCCGACGTTGCAATATGGCGACTACGCGCTTTGGCGTGAACGTGATGCTGCGGCCGAGACGGTTGCGCGGCAGATCGACTATTGGCGCGGCG
This sequence comes from Alphaproteobacteria bacterium, assembly GCA_034668785.1. Classification (GTDB taxonomy): domain Bacteria; phylum Pseudomonadota; class Alphaproteobacteria; order Rhizobiales; family Xanthobacteraceae; genus CANKHA01. The sequence continues at coordinate 27,809 of JAXDOS010000116.1, read as the reverse complement.
CGTTGGCGGGGCCGCTGCCTGTCCTGCAACTACCGTCGGATCGCCCCCGGCCCGTGGCGTTCAGCTATCGCGGCTCGATGGAGACCTTCAGTCTTCCCTATGACCTGACGGAGGCGCTCAAGGAGTTCAGCCGCAGAGAGGGTGTGACCTTTTACATGACGCTCTTGGCAGCGTTCAAAGTCCTGCTTTATCGCTATACCGGGCAGGAGGACATTTTAATCGGCGGGGTTACCGACACGCGCCGCCGTCCCGAGCTGCAAAATCTGGTTGGCTACTTCCTCAACAGCATCGCGTTGCGAACCCGGCCATCGGGCGGCCTGCGGTTTCGCGATTTCCTGATCCAGACACGCGACGCCGTGGCCGGCGCCTTGGGCGCCAGCGATATCCCCTTCGACCGCGTCGTGCGCGAGTTGCAGCCCAAGCGCGACATGAGCGCGCATCCGCTGTTTCAGGTGCTTTTCTCCATCGAGCCGCCGGCGCCCGCTTTTGCCGAAGGCTGGGATCTCACCCAGATGGACGTGACGATGGGCACGGCGAAGTTCGATTTGTATCTGGAGCTGGATGAGCGGCCGGAGCGTGTCTTCGGGCGGTTTATGTACAGCACCGACCTTTTCGAAGCGCCGACGATCCAGCGGATGATCGGTCACTGGCGCACTTTGTTGCAAGCCGTCGCCGAAAATCCGGACTGCCTGCTTGGAGACCTGCCGCTGCTGACCTCTGATGAGTCAGAGCAGTTGCTGGTAAAGTGGAACGATACTCAGCAGGAATTTCCGTCGGCGGCGTTCCACGAATTGTTCGAAACCCAGGCGCGGCGCACGCCGTGCGCGGTGGCGGTGGAGTTCGAAGGAAGCACGTGGACCTACGTTGAATTGGATCGTCGTGCTTCACATCTGGCGGTGCGCTTACGCGACGCCGGGGTTGGACGAGAGACGCTGGTGGGGATTTGCCTCGAGCGGTCGCTCGATATGATGGCTGGCCTTTTGGCCGTCTTGAAAGCCGGCGGCGCTTATCTGCCTCTCGACCCGGCGTTTCCACAAGAGCGGCTCGCGTTCATTCTCGGCGATGCGCAGCCGGTGGTGCTTCTGACGCAACACTCTCTTGTCGGAACACTGCCGCAGTCGAACGCGTGCAGCGTCATTATCGATGAAGATTACGAAGCAAAGCCCACTTCGGTGCCTCGCGCCAGCGTGGGTGCTGATGATCTGGCCTATGTTCTTTACACATCCGGCTCGACGGGAAAGCCGAAGGGTGTCGAGGTTTCGCATCGCGCGCTGGTGAACCTGCTGGCTTCAATGCAGCGGCAACCGGGTTTCGCCGCCGACGACAAGTTGCTGGCGGTGACGACGCTGTCTTTCGACATCGCCGCGCTGGAACTGTTTCTGCCGCTGCTTAGCGGCGGGCGGGTGGTTCTGGCGAGCCGGGAGACGGCAACCGATTCTGCGCGACTCATGGAGCTGATCGGTCAATCCGGATGCACGGTGATGCAGGCGACGCCGGCAACATGGCGCGGCTTGATCGAAGCAGGGTGGGACGGCAGCAGGAACCTGAAGATTCTATGCGGCGGCGAAGCGTTGCCGCGAGAGCTTGCCGACAAGTTGGTCGCTCGCTGCGCCAGCCTTTGGAACATGTATGGGCCGACGGAAACCACCATCTGGTCGACTGTGCATGAGGTCAGACATGACAACGGACCGGTGCCGATCGGCCGTCCTATCGCCAACACCCAAATCTATATTCTGGATGCGCGGGGTAATCCGGTTCCAACCGGCGTTCCGGGCGAGCTTTATATCGGCGGCGCTGGTGTCGCACGCGGATATCGCAATCGCCCGCAATTGACTTCCGAGCGTTTCGTCACGAGCGCCATTGCGCGGGGCCAGCGTCTATACCGTACCGGCGATCTCGCGCGTTATCGGGCGGGTGGTATGATCGAATGCCTGGGCCGCACCGATAATCAGGTCAAGATTCGCGGCTTCCGCGTCGAGGTCGAAGAGATCGAGGCTGCGCTTCTGCGCAACGACAGCATAGCCGCGGCGGCGGTGAAGGCCTGGCCGGATAGTTCGGGCGAAAACAGTCTCACCGCTTACATCGTCAGCGGGACAGAGACGGCGGCTAACGCAGCGGAACTACAGCAGTTCCTGAAACAGATCTTGCCCGACTACATGATTCCGTCGCGGTTTGTTTCCTTGCCGGCGTTACCGATGACGCCCAACCGCAAAGTTGATCGCAACGCTCTGCCCGAGCCAAAATCCTTCGTGCCGGTGGCGGCGTTTGTCCAACCGTGTGGAGAGGACGAACGCAGGCTTGCTGGAATTTGGCAGGAAGTTCTCGACATCCAAAACGTCAGCTCGCACGACAATTTTTTCGATCTCGGCGGCCACTCGCTGCTGGTCGCAAAGTTGCTGCGGCGGATTGAAATGGAATTTGGCCGGCGGCTTCCCATGGCGGCGGTGTTCCAGGCACCACGTCTCGATGCCATGGCCGCGTTGTTGACCGCTAAGGTTTCCGCGCAAGGATCGCGTCGCGTCATCGATATTCAACCGAAAGGCTCACGCCCGCCGCTGTTCTGGCTCAACGATCCGCTGATGGTGCGGCCTCTGGCGGAAGCCATCGGAAGCGACCAGCCGTTTCTCGGCGTCGTTTTGGACATCGCCGAAGAACGGAGTGTGGGCCACTCCACCCCGCTGTCTGAAATTGCAGCTTCCATGGTGCGAAGCATCCAGGCGACGCAGCCGGAGGGGCCGTATTACCTGGGCGGCTGGTGCACCTCGGGAATTCTGGCATTCGAAGTGGCGTCGCAGCTGACGGCGGCGGGCCATGAAGTGGGACTTTTGGTCCTGCTGCATGCGGGCAATCCAGTCCACCTTCGCCGGATCGGCAAGTGGTCGCTGGAATTCAGCAGGCTAAGGCATCACTGGGATGAGATGATGCGTTGGCACGGGCCCGAACGCTGGAACTATTTGGCGGGGAGGGGCCGGGGAATTCTTCGGCGATTATCCCTTGGACCTGAACTTCAGGAAGAGGTGAGCCAGCTATCGGAATTCAACGGTCTCCTCGATCATGCGGCGCTGCGTTATGTGCCTAAGCCATATGCGGGCGATGTTGTGTTGCTCCAGCCGGATAGACGCCCGCATTTGCTCGATTATTGTGCGGCCTGGGCTGAAGTCATCAAGGGGGAATTCGCCGCCTACGATATTCCAGGAACGCACTACACGATGCTGGAACAGCCCGAAGTTATGGAGCTTGGAGCAAAGATGCGTGACTGTCTGCGCCGCGCACAATGGCGAGCGCAACAGCCACGCCGGGCGGCGAGTTAGCCCATGCGAGTTCCAGTGGATGCTTACTGTATGGATATGGACGCTGCTGACCTGGACGTCGGCAGGTTCTACGACACGCTGAATGCCGAAGAACGTGAACGAGCGGCGCTCTTCCGTTTTGAACGCGACCGGCGGCGCTACATTTCGCGGCGTGGAAAGTTACGCGAACTCCTGTCGGATTACCTCGACTGCGCGCCCGCACGCATAGGCTTCGCCTATAATCCATTTGGAAAGCCTTCCGTTGCCGGCGGCGATCTGCGTTTCAATCTGTCTCATTCCCACGGTACGGCTCTCTTTGTGTTTGCTCGCGGCATTGAGGTTGGCTGCGACATCGAGCGGCGCGATACGGCGTTTGCCTGCGAGCAAATTCCGGAGCGGTTTTTTTCTGCGCTTGAGGTGCAAACTCTGCGCTCACTTCCGGCATCTTCGAAGACCCGGGCTTTTTTCAATTGCTGGACGCGCAAGGAGGCATTTATCAAAGCGCGCGGCTGCGGACTTTCGCAACCGCTGGACAGCTTTGATGTGTCCCTAGCCCCTGACGAACCCGCCCTATTGCTGCGCGGATGTGATGGTTGGTCGGTTCAATCTTGCGAGCCGGCACCGGACCATCAGGCAGCTATCGTCGCTGAGGGCGCTGATTGGCAATTAAATTTTCCCCTATTATCTGTGGCGCCAACCACCGTGCCGATACAAAACATTGATTTCCTGCACCGCTGCCCACTAGCAGCGGCTAGGCCGGAATGACGGCCATGGCGGCGGCACTATGTTGCTGGCCCGACAATACGTTCTGATCTATATTACTCTCCCAAGCGCCACATTTGATCCGGCGCTGGGAGGAAGGACTCGCGCGATGCCGGTAACGCACGAGCCTTGGCTTGTCGCGCTGTCTCTGATCGTGGCGATCCAAGGAGCCTATGTAGGGTTGAGCCTTGCTGTTCAAGTCGGCGAGGCCATCGGCCTGCGGCGGCGCTTATTGCTCGCAGGCGCGTCGCTTTCGCTCGCTGTCGCGATCTGGGCCATGCATTTCGTCGGTATGCTGGCAGCCCGTCTTCCGTTTCCCGTTGACTATCTTGTCTTCCCCACGCTGCTGTCGTTTCTCGTCTGCGTCCTTGTTGTCGGCGCGGCCGTCTTCGCCGCGAGTGCGGGGCCATTGACGATAGGCCGTCTCGCCGCGGCGGCGACCTTCATGGGATGCGGTATCGTGTCGATGCACTACATCGGCATGAATGCGCTTCATGCCAGCGCGCAGATGCAGCACGCGCCAGTGTTCGCGGCAGGCAGCGTCGCCATCGCTATAGCCGCATCGGGACTTGCGCTGTGGCTGGCGGGGGGGCGGGGCGGACGGCCGCCGCTTCTGCTTTCGGCGGCGGTTCTCGGTCTGGCGATCGCGGGCATGCACTACACCGCCATGGAGGGGTTGGTCCTATTCTCGCTCACCAATGCTCCTTCGAGTGCGCCGGCGCTTTCCAGCGATCTTCTTGCGATTGTTGTGGCGATCGTGGCCTTCGGAGTATCCGGCATCTTCCTTTTGGCACTCGTTCCCGACAAGTCAGGCGGAGCGAGCTTCGTTCGGAGCGAAGCGGCTGCGTCCATCTTCCAGAGCGAAAGCCGTGATCGGTCCGTGCCGGTTCCGGTCGATGCAACGGCGGCCGCTGCAACGGGCGCAGAGTCTGCAGAGTCTGATGTGAGCCAAGCCACCTATGCCGTGAGTGAGGGAGCCGCCGGCACACCGCGCCGGCCCGCTCTGCGCTTGCCGATAGAGCGCGATGGAGCCACCCATTTCGTCGCTGTCGATGACATCGTCGCGATCCATGCTAACGCGCATTACACCTATATTTTCGACGGAACGTCGAAGATGTTCTGCCCGCTTGCGATCGGTGATGTTGAAGCGCGGCTCGACACCACCCGCTTTGTCCGCGTTCATCGCAGCCACATCGTCAATGTAGGCCGGATCGTCGGACTCAAGCGCGCCGGGGACAATGGGCTCATCGAGCTTGCCGGCGTGGACCATTATACGGTGCCGGTCAGCCGTAGCCGCCTGGCTTGGCTTAAAGCTCAATTGGGCATGAAGATGGGCGAAGCAGTCAGCTAAACGCTCCCCAATTACGCTGCACTGCAGCGGCCTGTCCTAAATGTTTGCCGTTGAGGGCCGGAAAGTCGCGTTCGTGAGCGTTGTACCGCCTTCGGTCAGCAAGGCTGACGCAATTCGTGCAGGACCGGAGGGACTGGTGCACGCGCCGCCCGGCTCGTGAACCAAGCGTTGTTGTTGCAGCGCAACTACCTCCAAATTCAAATCAATAAAATACGCCGAGTGGAGCTTGCCGCGTTGCGGCGAGTGTCAGGTCTGATGCCGGGCTGGCTAGCGGGCTTTTCCTCTCTGATTGGTCGTCATTCGTAGTTTTTCTTGGGGGCTAACATGGACAAACTTATCAAGGGCATCGCTGGCGTTATTTTCTTCGCGGCAGCTGTTTCGGCCGGTTCAGCCGGGGCGGCGGATATGGCGGTCAAGGCACCCGCCGTCGCCATGGTTGACGTCTGGAGCCCGTGGATGATCCGCGGACGCGTGCTTGTGGTAGCACCAGAAGCCTCCGCGACGATCGATCAGATTCCGGGAGCAAGCGTGTCGATCGGGACTTCGGTCGTTCCCGAACTCGATATCACTTATTTCTTCACTCAGAACCTGGCGGCGGAACTGATCCTCGGCGTTACGCCGCATAACATCACCGGCGCCGGGACTATTACCGGCATTAACGTCGGCCGCGCCTGGCTGCTGCCGCCGACCCTGACAATCCAATATCACTTCACTAATTTCGGCGCGTTCAAGCCGTATATCGGCGCCGGGCCCAACTACACGGTCTTCTTCAATCAGAGCGCCGCCGGCGGAACGATTACGCAGCTCAGCGTCAAGAACAGTTTTGGCTTCGCCTGGCAGGTCGGGTTTGACTACATGGTGAACCGCCACTGGGGCTGGAACGTCGACGTCAAGAAGCTGTATCTGCGTCCCGATGTGAGCATGAATAATGGCGCGCTGACCGGACGGGTCAGGATCGATCCGTGGATCATCGGTACCGGCGTCACCTACCGTTTCTAAAAGGAAGCCACGTTTCGTCCGCGCCGTTCTCATGAGCGGCGCGGCTTGTAAACCGCGCAGTGCTGCTGCATCTTAGGTTGCGCAGCTGCCAACGCGCCAACATAGGTTGATCACACTTCCGTGCTTGCGGAGGTGCAGATCCAACCAGGGGAGGGTGATGTGATTCCGGGAGCCTTTGCCTATCATCGTCCGAATTCCGTTCAGGAAGCGGTGGCCTTGCTCATCACCCTGGGAGAGGACGCCCGTCCGCTTGCTGGCGGACACAGTCTCATCCCGATGATGAAGCTCCGGCTCGCGGCGCCCGAGCATCTCGTCGACTTGGGTGCTATCAGCGACATCAAAGGCATTCGCCATGACGGCGGCGACATCGTCATCGGCGCGATGACCACGCAGCACGAACTCATCACGTCCGATCTGCTGGGCGCCAAGCTGCCGATCCTGCGCGAGACTTCTCTGGTCATCGCCGATCCGCAGGTGCGCTATCTCGGAACGCTCGGGGGTAACGTCGCCAACGGCGATCCCGGCAACGACATGCCGGCGGTGATGATGTGTCTCGGCGCCAGCTATCAGGTGGTCGGAAAAACCGGCGAGCGCCGCATCGCTGCGCGTCAATTCTATCAAGGTGCTTATGCAACCGCGCTTGCCGCGGGCGAGATCGTCACCGCGATCCGCATTCCCGCGCCTGCGGCGGGTCATGGCTCCGCCTACGAAAAGCTCAAGCGCAAGATCGGCGACTATGCGACCGCGGCTGCCGCCGTCGTGCTCACCATGAACGGTGGCAGGGTTGCCACCTGTTCGATCGGTCTAACCAATGTCGCTGACACCCCGCTGTGGGCCGAAGAGGCCGCCAAGATTCTCATTGGCTCAGCGCTCGATGCCGCGACAGTAAAAAAAGCCGCCGCCGCTGCCGAAGCGATCACGTCACCGGCTTCCGACAATCGCGGCCCGGCTCACTATCGCACCAAGATGGCAGGCGTGATGTTGACGCGGGCACTCGCTCGCGCCAAGGCGCGCGCGGCCTGATCGGAGAAAGTCTCATGTCCAAGTCCCAGATCAGCCTGAAGGTGAACGGCAAAGCGATCGATGCACTGGTCGAGCCGCGCACCCTGCTCATCCACTTCTTGCGCGAGCAACTAAACCTCACCGGGCCGCATATCGGCTGCGACACCAGCCACTGCGGGGCTTGCACGGTCGATCTCAACGGCAAATCGGTGAAGTCCTGCACCGTTTTCGCGGTGCAGGCCAACGGTGCCGATCTCATGACCATTGAAGGCGTGGCGAATGCCGATGGCACGTTGCACGCCTTGCAGGAGGGCTTCCGCGAAATGCATGGGCTGCAGTGCGGTTTCTGCACGCCGGGCATGATCACCCGCGCCTACCGGCTGCTGCAGGAGAACCCGAGCCCGAGCGAAGAAGAAATTCGCTTCGGCATCGCCGGAAATCTCTGCCGCTGCACCGGCTACCAGAACATCGTGAAGGCCATTCAATACGCCGCCGCCAAAATGGCCGGCGTTCCGTTTCAGGAGGCCGCAGAATGAATGACCAGACCCCCACCTCGCTTGAACGCGCCGAGAAGCTTGAAGGCATGGGCTGCAAGCGCAAGCGCGTCGAAGACGTCCGCTTCGTCCAGGGCAAGGGAAACTACGTCGACGATCTGAAGCTGCCGGGAATGCTCTACGGCGACTTCACGCGCTCGCCGCATGCGCATGCGCGCATCAAGAAGATCGACATCTCCAAGGCGATGAAGGTGCCGGGCGTGGCCGCGGTGCTGACAGCGGAAGAATTGAAGCCGGTCAATCTCGCCTGGATGCCGACGCTCGCCGGCGACGTGCAGATGGTTCTCGCTGATGGCAAGGTCCTGTTCCAGAATCAGGAAGTCGCCTTCGTCATCGCGGAAAACGCCTATGCCGCGGCGGACGCAGCAGAGCTTGTCGAAGTCGAATATGAGCCGCTGCCGGTCAACGTCGATCCGTTCAAGGCCATGGCGGCCGACGCTCCTGTGTTGCGCGAAGACCTCGCCGGCAAGACGGAGGGCGTGCACGGCAAGCGCAAGCACCACAACCACATCTTCAGTTGGGAAATGGGCGACAAGGACGGCACCGACGCCGCCTTGAAAAAGGGCGAAGTGACGATGAAGGAGATGATCTCCTATCATCGCGTACACCCCTGTCCGCTCGAGACCTGCCAATGCGTCGCGTCCTTCGACAAGATCAAGGGCGAGCTGACCGTCTGGGGCACGTTCCAGGCACCGCACGTCATCCGCACGGTGGCGTCACTGATCTCGAAGATACCCGAGCACAAGATTCACGTCATTGCCCCCGACATCGGCGGCGGCTTCGGCAACAAGGTCGGCGCCTATTCCGGCTATATCTGCGCCATCGTCGCCTCGATCGTCACTGGGCGTCCAGTGAAGTGGGTCGAGGACCGCATCGAGAACCTTTCGAGCACCGCGTTTGCGCGCGACTATCACATGCTCACGGAAATGTCGGCGACCAAGGACGGCAAGGTCACGGGGCTTCGCGTCTACACCATCGCCGACCACGGCGCCTTCGACGCCTGCGCCGACCCGACCAAGTGGCCGGCCGGCCTGTTCAACATCGTCACCGGTTCCTACGACTTCCCGGTGGCGCATGTGCTGGTGGACGGCGTCTATACCAACAAGGCGCCGGGCGGCGTGGCCTATCGTTGCTCGTTCCGCGTCACCGAGGCGGCCTACTGCATCGAACGCGCCATGGACATCATGGCGCAGAAGCTCAACATGGACCCCGCCGACTTCCGGATGAAGAATCTCATCCGCCGCGAACAGTTCCCGTACAAGTCCGCGCTGGGCTGGGAATACGATTCCGGCGACTATCATACGGCGATGCAGAAGGCGATGGATTCGGTCGGCTACAAAAAGTTGCGGGCGGAGCAGAAGGCTAAGCAAGAGGCGTATAAGCGCGGTGAGACGCGCGAACTGATGGGCATCGGCGTCGCATTCTTCACCGAGATCGTGGGCGCCGGCCCGTCACGGAGTTGCGACATTCTCGGCATTGCAATGTTCGACTCCGCCGAAATCCGCATCCATCCCACCGGGACCGGCATCTGCCGTCTCGGCACCAAGTCGCAGGGCCAGGGTCACGAAACGACCTATGCCCAGATCATCGCGACGGAACTCGGCATTCCCGCCGCCAATATCATGGTCGAGGAAGGCAACACCGACACCGCGCCCTACGGCCTCGGCACCTATGGATCGCGCTCGACGCCGGTCTCCGGCGCGGCGACGGCGATGGCCTGCCGCAAGATCAAAGCGAAGGCGCAGATGATCGCCGCCTATCAGCTCGAGGTCCACGACGACGATCTCGAATGGGATGTCGACCGCTTCCGGGTGAAGGGCAATCCCGAGCGTTTCAAGACCATGACCGAGCTGGCTTGGGCCGCCTATAACCGGCTGCCACCGGGCATGGAGCCGGGGCTTGAGGCGGTGAACTATTACGATCCGCCGAATTTCACCTTTCCGTTCGGTGCTTACATCTGCGTCATCGATATCGACGTCGATACGGGCAGCAGCAAGACCCGGCGCTTCTACGCGCTGGACGATTGCGGCACGCGCATCAACCCGATGATCATCGAAGGGCAAATCCACGGCGGACTGACGGAAGCCTTCGCCATCGCCATGGGCCAGGAGATCCGTTACGACGACGCCGGCAACGTGATGACGGCGTCGCTGATGGATTATTTCCTCCCGACCGCGGTCGAGACGCCGAAGTGGGAAACCGACTGGACCACGACGCCCTCGCCGCACCATCCCATCGGCGCCAAAGGCGTGGGCGAGAGCCCGAATGTCGGCGGCGTGCCGTGTTTCGCCAATGCGGTGAACGACGCCTTCGGCTTCCTCGGCTCCAGCCATATCGCCATGCCGCATGATCAGTGGCGCACCTGGACGGTGGCGGAAGAGCTTGGGCTGCATGGGTAGGGCGCCGGTGCCCCAATATCGTCATGCCCGGCCTTGTGCCGGGCATCCACGTCTTCGACATATACAAGACCGAAAAGTCGTGGATGGCCGGGACAAGCCCGGCCATGACAGCTGAACATCGGTTTGTGCTGTAATGACCCTGACACGCGAACAGATTTCCGACCGCCTCGCTACCGTCGGCTATGTCGCCGACCGCGATCTCGCGACCGCGCTGTGGCTGATGGACTTTCTGAAGCGGCCGCTACTGCTGGAGGGCGAAGCCGGCGTCGGCAAGACCGAAGTCGCCAAGGCGCTCGCGGCGCTGCACGACACCGAGCTGATCCGCCTGCAGTGTTACGAGGGACTGGACCAGAACGCCGCGCTGTACGAATGGAATTATCAGCGCCAGCTTCTCGCCATCAAGGCGCGTGAAGGCGCAGGCGAGGCCGCCGACAAGATCGAAGAGCACATCTTCTCCGAAAAGTATCTGCTCGAACGCCCTTTGCTCGCCGCCATCCGCCGGGAGAAACCTCCCGTGCTGCTGGTCGACGAAGTCGACCGCGCCGACGAAGAATTCGAAGCCTTCCTGTTGGAGCTGCTGTCGGATTTCCAGGTGAGCATTCCCGAACTCGGAACCATCACCGCGCGCTCGATTCCGCGTGTGGTGCTGACCTCGAATGCCACGCGGGAGCTTTCCGACGCGCTGCGCCGCCGCTGCCTCTACCACTACGTCGATTTCCCGGAGATTGACCGCGAGGCCAAGATCATTGTTACGCGCCTTCCTGGCATCGACGTTTCGCTGGCGCAGCAGATCGCCCGCCTAGTGGGCGCGATCCGCAAGGAAGATTTGCGCAAGGTTCCCGGCGTCGCCGAAACGCTCGATTGGGCGGCGACGCTGGCGGGCTTGCAGGTCCACGACTTGCGGCAGGAGCCTGAAGCCGTGCACGAGACGCTGATCTGTTTGCTCAAGACGCACGAGGACCGGTCGCGAGTGACGCGCGAGGTCACCGACCGGCTGCTCGGGAAGGTGGCGTGAATGCTGAAATCTATTTGTTGGCAGGATGTGCGCTTTCTTCTCCCTCCCCCTGAAAGGGGGAGGGTTGGGGTGGGGGTCATGCTGCGTGGAATTGACCCCCACCCGGCCGCCCTGCGGCCGACCTCCCCCTTTCAGGGGGAGGTGGAAGAGGGCATTTTCGCATGAGCGTTGCGCTTCACCAGCCTACGGAAACCATTGGCGCCACCGCACGCCTGCGGCTTGCCGGCTTCGTGCGCACGTTGCGCGATAACGGCTTCGCGACGGGATTAGCGGAGACGCGCGATACGCTCGCCATTCTGGCCTCGCCGCTGGCGCTGCGGCCATCGTCGCTCAAGCCGGCGCTGCGAACATTGTTCTGCGCCACCCATTCCGATTGGGAGCGTTTTGACGAAATTTTCGCTGCCTATTGGCTCGGCCGCGGCATGCGGTCAGTGCAAACCATCGGCGGCGTCGCCGCGGAAAGCCCGGCATCGCTCAAGCGCCTCTCGGAAGCGGGCGCGCCGCAAGGCGAGCTGGGCCAACCCGACCACGTGGAGCGCCGCTACGGCGCCGAAAACGAAAACCCCGCCGACGGCCGGGGCCGGCGCGAAGGCGCCTCGCGCGCGGATAACCTTGCAACGACCGACATGCGTCACATCGTTTCCGCCGAAGACATCGCGGCGGCTCACGCGCTGGCGGAACGGCTGGCGCGAAAAATGCGCGCGCGGCTCGTACGCCGCCAGCAGGTTCGCCGCGGCGGGCGGAGACTTGACCTGCGCCGCACCATCCATCGCAACATCTCGCATGGCGGCACGCCGATCGATCTCGTCTGGCGCCGCCGCAAGGTGAAGCCGCTGCGTCTTGTGGTTCTGCTCGACGCTTCGGGCTCGATGAGTCTCTACACCGCGTTTTTCGTTCGCTTCCTGCACGGCGTCGTCGATGCTTTCCGCGAAGCCGAAGCTTTCGTCTTCCATACGCGGCTGGCGCATGTGTCGGAGTCGCTGCGGGAGCGTAACGTCACCCGCGCCGTGGATCGCATGTCGCTGATGGCGCAGGGCATCGGCGGCGGCACCCGCATCGGCGAGAGCCTCGCCACCTTCAATCGCTGGCATGCCAAGCGCGTCATCAATTCGCGCACGGCGGTGATGATCGTGTCCGACGGCTACGACACCGGCGAGCCCGAAAAACTGGGGCTCGAGATGCAGCGTCTGCGCCGCCGCTGCCGCCGCATCATCTGGCTCAATCCGCTGATCGGCTGGAAGGATTACACGCCGCAAGCGCGCGGGATGCAGGCGGCGCTGCCTTACGTCGATCTGTTCGCGCCCGCGCATAACATCCAGAGCTTGGCCGCTCTCGAACCTTATCTCGCGAGGATCTGACCATGAAACAATCGGCAGACATTCTCGAACTCATCTCCACCATGAAAGCCAGCGGAAAACCTTTTGCCTTGGCCACGGTGGTGCGGACGGTGGCTGCCACCGCTGCCAAGGCCGGAGCGAAGGCGGTGATCCTGCCGGACGGCAGCATCTCGGAAGGCTGGATCGGCGGCGGTTGCGCGCGCGCGGCAGTGCTCAAGGCGGCGAAGGAATCGCTTGCCGACGGCAAACCGCGTCTCGTTTCCGTACAGCCGCCTGATGTGTTGCAGGAACACGGCGTACAGGCAGGCGACGAACGCGAAGGCATGCGCTTCGCCAAGAACATGTGTCCAAGCCAGGGTACTATGGATGTGTTCGTCGAGCCGGTGCTGCCACGGCCGCAGGTGGTCGTATGTGGTTCGAGTCCCGTCGCCGTCGCGGTCGCCAATCTCGGCCGGGGAATGGGATTCGCCATCACCGTCTGCGCGCCGGCGGCGGACCAGGGCGCTTTTCCCGACGCCGACCGGCGCATCGAAGGCTATGCGCTGCCGGTCGACCAAGGAGGCCAGCGGTTCGTCGTGGTAGCGACGCAAGGCCGTGGCGACGAAGCGGCGCTGCAGGCGGCGCTCGCAGTCGAAGCCGATTATGTGGCTTTCGTCGGCAGTCGGAAAAAGGCGGAAGCCTTGAAGAAAACGTTGGCTGAACGCGGCGTCGCCGCGGAGCAACTGGGCAAGCTGAAAGCACCCGCCGGTCTCGATCTCGGCGCCATCACGCCGGACGAAATTGCAATCTCAATCCTGGCCGAAATCGTCGCCATCCGCCGCGGCGGACATCCGCGCGGATTTGCGCCGGCTTCGTAACAACAAGGGAGCATCATGGATCTGACCGGAACCCAACGAATAGAAGCCAGCCGGGAGGCAGTATGGACGGCGCTGAACGATCCGGAGGTTTTGCGCCAATGCATTCCTGGCTGCGAAAGTATCGAGAAGCTGTCTCCTACGGAAATGAACGCCAAAGTCACCCTCCGTGTTGGCCCGGTGAAAGCGTCCTTCATGGGAACGGTCACCTTGGCCGATCTCGATCCTCCCAACGGCTATACCATTACCGGCTCCGGTTCCGGCGGCGCTGCCGGCTTCGCCAAAGGCAGCGCCAAGGTGCGTCTCGTTCCGGACGGCACCGGCACGATCCTGAACTATGAGGTTAAGGCGGAGATCGGCGGCAAGCTGGCCTCGCTGGGCGGCCGTCTGATTGATGGAACCGCCAAAAAGCTTTCGGCTGAGTTCTTTGAAAAATTTGGTCAGTTTGTTGCACCGACCGCTACGCCATCAGCTCCGGTCGCGATTGCGGCAATAGCGGCCCCGAAAAAGCCGGGCTGGTTTCGCAAGTTAGTGGGCAGGGCGGGCGCCGGTTAGATATCGTCTCGTCGCTATGGCACATGTGCCAGATTGCAGCAGCGACGCGCTATTCCATTCAAGAATAGCTTTTTCGGCCCCATCCAACAGGCCTTTCGTTACAACAATTTGCAAATCCAAGCACTTAACCTGGAAACCTAAGTTAGGTACCAGCGTTGGAATAGCGGGGAGATAGCCCAGCGAATTGATGGAGATGACACTATGAAACTTTTCCTTGTGACCGCGGCGGTGGCGACCGCGCTCGCGTTTCCGGCTATCGCCGAAACGGGCGGTGACGGGTCCGGACAGGCTCAAATGGCGCAGCCTTCCACAGGGCTCAAAGCAAATGATGCAGGGGTCAAAGCCAATGCCGGAACAAAGGCTTCGGCGAAAGATCCGAAAGCCTCAAATTCGACGAAAGACCCCCTGAACGATACCACTGGCCGTGGCAGCGGAAGCGAAGGTTCCAGTAGCGGCGGCGGCGATGCTGGGGGCGCTGGTAGTGGCAGCGGTGCTGGCGGCGGCGGCAGCGGCGGTTCGAGTTCATCCGGGCGGTAATTTCCGTTCTGCATGATGAAGAATCCCGGGCCAGCGGCCCGGGATTCTTTTGTGCAGAATTACTCTGGCCCTCATGGCGAGGAGCGTCCACCGGACTCGACCACAGGGCGTTCCTTCCCCGGAGACGCCGCTTCGCGAGTCCCTCAGGATGAGGGAGGAGAAAATCAGCGTCTCGGATCGAGCAGCACCTTGCCCAGGCCGTTGCGGGCTTCGACGATCTCGTGGGCGCGCGCGGCTTCCGACAGCGGCAATATTTGGTCTATCAGCGCCTTTAACTTTCCTTGCGCGGCGGCTTCGAGGCTCAGCCTTACGTCCTCGGCCGAGCCGCCGGTCGCGCCCATCACCGTGATCTGATTCAAATAGAGATGATTGACATCAAGCGGCACCGTGCCGCCTCCATGCCCTCCGGCGGTGACCAAGCGGCCATTACGGCCAAGGGCTGCAAATGCTTGTGGGAAGAGATCAGGCGCGCCGATATTCTCGAACACCACGTCGACGCCCTTTCCGCCGGTCACACGCATGACCTCGGCGGTTAAATCTTGTGCGCGGTAATTCACCCCCACGTCAGCGCCTAAGCTTACCGCTGCTTCCATGCGCTCGTCCGCGCCCGCGCCGGCGATCACATGTGCCCCGAGATACTTCGCAACCTGCACGCCGACGCTGCCGAGCCCGCCGGCGGCGCCCATCACTAGCACCCACTCGCCCTTCTGAACCTTGGCGCGGTCGCGCAACAGGTGAAAGGCCGCGGGAGCATGGCGGGCAACGCAGGTCGCCGTGGGAAAATCGACGCCATCGGGAATGAGGTGGGTCATCGCGACCGGCACCTTTAGGTATTGCGCGTAGCCGCCCCAGGCGTTGACACCGAGCATGTGCGCCGGCGCCGAGCCGCTAGCTGCCGGATCCCGCCCGGTCGCCACCCGATCGCCAACCTTGCGTCCACTCACGTCCGCACCAATGGCGACAATCACACCGGACGGATCGGCCCCCAACACATGCGGCAGCGTAACTTTCTTCGCATATTTTCCGGCGCGCAAGATCAGATCCAAGGTCCGGTTCACCGATACGGCATGAACTTCGATCAGCACCTCGCCGGGACCTGGCACCGGCGTCGGCACCTCCTCCAGGCGCATGACGCTTGGCGGCCCGAATTCGCGAATGACGATGGCTTTCACCGGAACTCCCTGGCCGCACGCAGCTTTGACACGCCGCGCAAGGTACACATAGGCTGCCGCCGATCAAAGCGGAGCGCATGAATGACCGGCTATAAATTGGCAACCTATCAAAGCACGGACGGCCCGCGCGCCGGGATCGTAGTTGGCGACATGATCTTCGATGCCGAACGGCTCACGAGCCGGTCTTCATACGCGACCGTGCTGGGCATTCTGGAAGACTGGGACAAGGCCGACGAAATGCTGCGGGATGCCAGCACGAAGGCGGCGCGGGACGGCAAAGGGCAGCCGTTGCAGCAGACGCAGCTCCGCGCGCCGGTGTTGTGGCCCTCGGCGATCTATTGCGCAGGCGCCAATTACAGCGATCACGCCGCCGAGATGGCAAAGCGCGCCAACCGCCCGCCGGAGCCGGACCCGAAAAGCCTCGGGCTGAAGCCCTGGCATTTCATCAAGGCATCGCGTTCGCTGGCCGATCCCGGCGCCACCGTGTCGGCTTCGCACTACACGCAGAAGCTGGACTGGGAGGTGGAACTCGCCGCCGTGATCGGCAAGACCGCGAAAAACGTCTCGGTCGAGCAGGCACTCGGCTATGTGGCCGGATATACCGCCGCCAACGATCTTTCCGCACGCGACCTCTCCCGACGGCCGCATGTCAGCGAGACTTCGGCTTTCAAGTCGGACTGGATCGGGCAGAAGAGTTTCGACGGAGCTTGTCCGCTCGGTCCCTGGATCGTGCCGGCGCAAGACATCCCGGACCCGCAAAATCTTGCGATCAAGCTGTGGGTCAACGACGTCCTCAAGCAGGATTCCAACACCGGCAAGATGATTTTCAACATCGCCGAGCAGATTTCGCATCTGTCGATGGGAATGACGCTGCATCCCGGCGACGTGATCCTCACCGGCACGCCTGCCGGTGTCGGGTCCGCACGCAACGAATTTCTGCAACCGGGCGCGGTGGTGAAGATCGAGATCGAGCGGGTCGGGACGCTGACGAATACCATCGCCTAGTCCTTGCCAATCCTGCCTCCTTGCACTCATAATTCGAGCTATAGTGATGTCCACGCCCGCTCGGGCAGGCATCCGCCAGCTTCGACATAACGCCCGGCAATAGGAGCCAAAGGCTCCAGGCTAATCCCAGGGAGGATGACGTGGCCAAACGCATCGAACTCAACGTCGACGGCAAGACTCAGACGATCGACGCCGATCCCGAGATGCCGCTGCTCTATGCGCTGCGCGATGATCTCGGCATGAGCAATCCGCGTTTCGGCTGCGGCTTAGCCCAGTGCGGTTCCTGCACGGTCTTGTTGGATGGTCAGCCGGTGCGATCCTGCGTGACGCCCGTCGACTCTGTTGGCAGCAGCAAGATCACGACGCTGAACGGCATCGGCACCGCCGAAAAGCCGCACAAGGTGCAGGCCGCCTTCATTGAAGAGCAGGTGCCGCAATGCGGCTATTGCCTCAATGGCTGGGTGATGACCTCAGTGGCCTTGCTCGACAAGACTCCGCATCCGACCGACGCGCAAATTCGCGAGGCGCTCTCCGGCATCAAGTGCCGCTGCGGCACCCATGTCAGCATCCTGCGCGCTGTAAAGCGCGCGGCTCAGGCTTGAGGGAGGCACCCATGAACATCGCAATCAATCGCCGCCATCTGCTCGCGGGCGCCGGCGCCCTCGTCGTCTCCATTACCCTCCCGGGAGTGAAAGCCCGCGCGGCGGCCGCCGGTCTCGACTCACGGCTGCCGCTGAAGCCCGAACAGCTTGCCACCTATATCAGCGTCAATCAGGACGGCAGCGCCGTCGGCTGGATCGGCAAAGTCGATATGGGCCAAGGCACCGAGATCGGCTGGGTGAAGATGATCGCCGAGGAACTTGATCTTGACCCTGCACGCGTCACCATCGTGCAAGGCCATACCGACGTAACCATCAATCAGGGCGGGGCGGCCGGCTCAACTGGCATCTGGAAGGGCGGCGCCGCCATGCGCAATGCCGCAGCCGAAGCCCGCCGCGTGCTGGTGGAGATGGCCTCGGAAAAGCTCGGCGTTCCGGTTGAGCAATTGGCGGTCAATAACGGCGTCATCACCGACAAGAACGACGCCAACAAGAAAGTCTCCTACGGCGAACTCATTGGCGGCCGTCACTTCGACGTGCAGCTTGAGTGGAACAAGGTGATCGGCAGCGATCTCAACGTGAAGGGCAAGGCGAAGCCGAAGTCACCGAGCGAATACAAGATCGTCGGCAAACCCGGAACGCGGCGGCGTGATGTGCCGCCGAAGGTGCTCGGCACCATCGAATACATGGTCGATGTCAAAGTGCCGGGCATGCTGCATGGGCGCATGATCCGGCCGGCGGTTGCCGGGGCGGTGCCCACGGCCGTCGACGAAGCCTCGCTCAAGGACATCCCCGGCGCCAAGGTGGTTTGGCAAAAGGGCTTCATCGGCGTGGTAGCGCCGAAGGAATGGGATGCCATCCGAGCCGCGGAAAAACTCAAAGTAACCTGGTCGGATGCAAAACCGCCGTTCCCCGGCAACGCCGGCCTCTACGACTACATCCGCAAGGCTTCGATCGTGAAGCGCGATGACGACGTCAATGTCGGCAACATCGAGGCCGGCTTTGCCAATGCGGCGAAGGTCGTCGAAGCCACCTACGAATGGCCCTTCCAGTCGCATGCGCCGATGGCCCCGGCATGCGGCGTCGCCGACGTGCGCGATGGCGAGGCGACCGTGTGGTCGGGCACGCAGAAACCGCATTACGGGCAGGAAGGCATCGCCAAGATGCTGGATCTGCCGGTGGAGAAGGTGAAAGTCGTCTCCATGTCCGGCCCCGGCTCTTACGGCCGCAACGATGGCGACGACGCGGCGATGGACGCCGCCGTTCTGTCCAAAGCCGTCGGCAAGCCGGTCCGCGTTCAGGGCATGCGCTACGAAGGCCACGGTTGGGATCCCAAGGCGCCGGCCTCGATCCACGTCTCCCGCGCCGCCATCGATAAGGACGGCAAGGTGACGGCCTGGCACTTCGATACCAAGGCCTTTTCCAAGCGCGACTTCCTCAACAATGCCGGCGTGCCGGAACACACGCTGGCCGGACAACTCATGGATCTGCCGTTGAAGCCGGTGCATCTGTTTGGCCCGCCGGATGAGTCCTACAACTTCGCCTCGATGCGCAAGACCGGGGCAACGGTGCCACCGTTGCTCGACCGCGCCTCGCCGCTGCGCACCGCGCATATGCGCGATCCGGGCGGGCCGCAGACGCATTTCGCCGTAGAATCCTTCATGGACGAAGTGGCGCTGGCGACCAACACCGATCCGGTGGAGTTCCGCCTGCGTTATCTGAAGGAGCCGCGCGACATCGCCGTGATCAAAGCGGCGGCGGAGAAGGCCGGATGGAAACCGCGCGTCGGCCCGCGCAAGGAAGCCAAAGGTGATGTGTTCGTAGGCCAGGGCATCGCTTATGCGGCGCGGCAAGGCACGCGCGTCGCCATTGTCGCGGACATCGAGGTGAACAAGGCCACCGGCAAGGTGTGGGCCAGGCGCTACACGGTGGCGCATGACTGCGGGCAGATCGTCGCCCCCGATCTGTTGCGGCAGGTGATCGAAGGCAACATCGTGCAGAGCACCAGCCGGGCGCTGTGGGAGGAGGTGATGTTCGACCAGAAGAATGTCACCAGCGTCGATTGGAAAACCTATCCGATCCTCGACATGACTGAGGCGCCGGAGGCGATCGACATCATCCTCATCGACCACCCGGAAATCGCGCCCACTGGCGCCGGCGAAGCTGCCTCGCGTCCGACCGCGGGGGCGCTCGCCAACGCGATCTTCGACGCCACAGGCATCCGGCTGCGGCGGGCGCCGTTTACGCCGGACCGGCTGAAGGCCGGGATGGCCTAAAGCCAGTCGAGTTTGCGCCGCTCGTCCCCGCGAAAGCGGGGACCCAGTACAGACTGGATTCCCGCTTGCGCGGGAATGAGCGGTGAATCGGGACGCGCCTCAATTCTTCGTCGCGCTGATCTCGTTGTAATGCGCGATCACATCCTTCGGCGTCGCGGCCGATCGCGCCAGTAATTGCCGCACTGCCTCGCCGTCGATCGGGCTGATGTCGAGCTTGGCCTTTTGCGCCTCCTCAAGAAAAGCTTTGTCCTTGACCATCGCCATGAACGCCGACTTTAACGCGGCGGCGCGATCCGCCGGCAAATCGGGCGGGGCAACGAAGGGCAACGCCATGAAGAAGGGAAGCTCGGCGAATTCCAGCAACGCCAGCGCCTTCGGATCGGTTGTCAGCTCGCGCCCGGTGGGAACATCCGACAGCGCGAGATGCCGTGTCGTGCGGCCGAATTGGATCAGCGGGCGGACCGATTGACTGTTCCACATGGCGGGCTGGTTGGCGCTGATGGAAACCAGGCCGATGACTTGGCCATCCAACTCGCCTTTCTGCATGCTTTGGGACAGCACCGCGGCTCCCGAATAGCCGCCCTTTACCTCAATATACAAGCCGAGAATGTCCTTGGCGATTAGAGCGAAGGTCAGGTTGGTCGAGCCCGGTGCGTCGGCGCCGATTTTCGCCGAGATGTCCGGCTTCTTCAAATCCGCCACCGTCTTGGCCGGGTGATTAGCATTCACCACCAGCATGTAGGCATCTTCGGCAAACGACGACAGGCTGCCGAGCCAAGTCAGTTTCTGCGGATCGAACTTGGCTTCTGGGTCGCCTTGGATCGCTAATTGCGGAATTGCGCGCTGAATGACCGCGATGACGGAGCCGTCTCGATCCGCTGGAGAATTATAGAAGCGGTTGGCGAGCGCGAGCCCGCCGCCCGCAGGAATATTCTGCGCGACAACACTCGGCTCGCCCGGAATAAACCGGCCGATATGTTTGGCTACCAAGCGCCCCGAGAGATCGTTGATACCTCCCGTCGAGGTGGGGATGATCAGTGTTACCGTGCGGCCTTTGTAAAACTGCTCGACCGTTTGCGCCGAGACCTGTTGCGTTGCGCCAAGCGTGGCGAGAACAGCAAACAGGACCACATGGCCGCGCCAAGTCATCGCGCTATCTTTTCTTCAACAATAGTTCGACATTCCCCGACAGGATCTGCTCGCCGGCTGCTCCAAGCGCGCGAAGCTGCTTGACGAAATCGCGCACCACATTGCGCTCGCGGATTTCCTGCGGGTAGTCGGTGGCGAAGACGATGCGCGAGGCGGGAATTTCCACCAGCGCGGTCTTGATCGCGGAAATCTCTCCGCAGAAACCGGCGGAGTCGAAGACGATATTGTTGCGCAGGTAGTGGTCGAAATCTTTCTTGGCTTTCATGCCGTGCACCGGGTCCTTCTCGGTGCCCCAGAATTCCTTGTCACGAAAGCCGCGGATGCGTCCGAGCATCGAGGCGATGCCGCCGCCGAGATGCGCCATATGCACGATCAAGTTTGGATGCCGGTCGAACACGCCGGAATCGATCAGGCGGATCGTTGCCATGATCAGCGAGAATTCGCGGCCCACCGCGCGTGCCAGATCGAAAGCGTCGAACTGTTTTGTCTGGTTGAGCTTCAGGGCAGGGTGGACGAAAACGAACATGCCCAGGCGTTCCGCCTCGCTCCAAAACGGCTCATACTCCGGCGCATTGAGATAAAGCCCATCGGTTTCCGACGTGATCACCACGCCTTGGAAACCAAGCTCATTTTTGCAGCGCGCAAGCTCGCGGAAGGCATCCTTGCCGCCCAGCGGATGCACGTGCGCGGCGCCAATGAAACGGCCGGGATAATCCCTCTCCGCCTGCTTCGCCTTGTCGTTGACGAACTTGGAAGTGTCGAGGTCCGCGCACATGGCCGCGGCGCTGGTCAGGAAGGCCGCATCGATGCCGGCCTCATCCATCATCTTCACATGCTCGTCGAGATCGTAAAGCAGCGAATGGATGGTGTAGCTCGGCGCGCCATTCTCGTCGTAGCGCAAAATTCGCTTGTTTCCGGGGTCTTCCTTGATCAATTCGCGCGGGGTGAAATGGTGCTGAAAATCGACGATCATGTGCACTCGCTTTGTTGAAAGGAATTTTTGATAGCAGAAACCAGGGAAGCTTGAAAAGCGACTTGACGCGGTACTTTCCCACGCTAACTTGCCCCGCATGTCTTTGCGTCTCGCAAGCTTCCGGACCGGCGGCCGAACCAGCTACGGTGCCGTGACCGACAAAGGGATCGTCGATCTGGGGCGCCGATTATCCGGCAAATATCCGACCCTTCTGGACGTGATCCGC
This sequence comes from Alphaproteobacteria bacterium, assembly GCA_034668785.1. Lineage (GTDB taxonomy): Bacteria > Pseudomonadota > Alphaproteobacteria > Rhizobiales > Xanthobacteraceae > CANKHA01. Next base: position 5,754 of record JAXDOS010000116.1, on the reverse strand, counting down.
GGCACAGCGATCGGCGAAGCGCGCGCCGCCGCCGGTAGCGAGCCGGACCTTAAGATGGGCGATGTGGAGATGCTGCCGCCCATCCTGGCGCCGGAAAAGATCATTTGCGTCGGCATCAACTATCCCGAGCGCAATGAGGAGTACAAAGACGGCCGGCCCAAGCCGAAATATCCGAATCTGTTCGTCCGGTTTCCCAGTTCTTTCGTCGGCCACGATCAGCCGCTGGTGCGGCCTAAGGTTTCCGAGAAGTTCGACTACGAAGGAGAAATCGTGCTGGTGATTGGCCGCGAGGGCCGCCACGTGCCGGTGGACAAGGCACTCGGCATGATCGGCGGGCTGACGCTCGGCAATGAGGGCAGCGTGCGCGACTGGGTTCGCCATGGCACCTTGAACGTCACGCAGGGGAAGAATTTCGACCGTTCGGGAAGCCTCGGGCCCTGGTTGGTGCCCGCGGAAGATGTCGATCCCGGAAAGCCGCTGCATTTGATGACGCGGGTCAACGGTGAATTGCGTCAGGACGACAATACCTCGCGGCTGACGTGGGACTTCGCTTGGCTGATTAATTACATCAGCACCTTCACGACGCTACGGCCGGGTGACATGATTTGGACCGGCACGCCGGTGGGGGCAGGGGGCCACTCCGATCCGCCGAAATGGCTGAAGCCCGGCGATGTGGTCGAGGTCGAAGTCCCGGAGATCGGCGTGTTGCGAAATTCGGTCGTCGACGAAAACTAACGCTCCATAAACTCAAGGGTTGGGAACCATGGCCGCTTTGAAGCTCAATTTTGCCGCGTCGCTTTATGACCGCTTGCAGCCGCTCTATACCGGCGAGATTAGGCCGGAAGGCATTGAGCTTAATTTCATTCCCATTGAGCTGCCGCGACCGATCTTTGACCGCATGTCGGGCGGGGAGGAATTCGACGTCGCAGAATATTCCAGCTCCGAATTCGTCCAGCGCCTCGCCTCGGGAAATTGCAATTTCGTCGCGCTGCCGGTGTTCCTGTCCCGCTCTTTCCGTCACGACGTCATTGCGATCAACAAAAGGTCAGGCATCAAGAAGCCGAAGGACCTCGAGGGCAAACGCGTCGGCGTTGCGCTTTACACGATGACGGCGGCAATCTTCATCCGCGGGCTGCTGCAGCACGAATACGGCGTCGATCTCTCCAAGATCAAGTGGGTGCAGGGCGCGATCAACAGCGCCGGCGCGCATGGCGATCCGCATGTGCTGCCGCTGCTTAAGGAGCCTGATCTGTCCTACATTCCGCCTGGCAAGTCGCTGGACGAGATGCTGGTTTCGGGCGAGGTGGATTGCACCATGGGCACCAGCGTACCGCGTTCCATCCTCAACAATCCGGACATCGGGCGGCTATTGCCGAATTACTATCAGGACGAGAAGGACTATTACGCCAAGACCAAAATCTTCCCGATCATGCATCTCGTCGCCATCCGCCGGGACGTCTACGAGAAGCATCCCTTCGTCGCGACCAGCCTCTACAATGCCTTCGTCCAAGCCAAGAATTTGGCGCTGAAGAAGATGTTCTCGACACGGGCGCTGCGTTACATGATGCCGTTCCTGCCGGCGCAGCTCGACGAAATCCGCGATGTCTTTGGTGACGACCCTTGGCCCTACGGCGTCGAGGAGAACCGCCCGTCTCTAGAAGCACTGGTGCAGTATATGCACGATCAGTATTTTATCCCAAAGAAAATGCCGATCGAAGACTTGTTCGTCAAAAACTACGGTCACGTTGACCCACCGTTCTGATGCAAGGTAGTTCAACCATGAGCACTGTCGACACGGTTATCAACGATCTGGTGATCGCCAACCGCATCCTGGCGAGGGAAGACGTGGTCGATGCCTATGGCCATGTCAGCATCCGCCACCCTGACAATCCGAAGCATTTTTTTCTGTCGCGGTCGCTGGCGCCGGAACTGGTCGAGCGCGACGACATCGTCGAATTCGACATGGAAGGCCAGCCGGTGAAGGACGAAAAGCGCCCGCTTTATCTCGAGCGCTTCATCCATGCCGGCATCCTGGCGGCACGGCCGGACGTCCAGGCTGTCGTGCATGCGCATGCCGAGGACATCCTGCCCTTCGGCATCGCCACCGACACGCCGCTGCGTCCGGTGATCCATGCCGGCAGCTTCATTGGCGCGCATGTACCGGTGTGGGACATCGCCGATCAATTCGGCGACACCAACGTGCTGGTCTCGAACATGGAGCAGGCACACAGCCTGGCCAAGACGCTTGCGGGCAACAATGTCGCGCTGATGAGCGGTCACGGCTTTGCATCGGCGGCGAAGTCGCTGATCGAGGTGGTGCGCATGTCGGTGTATCTGCCGCGCAACGCCCGTATCCTGATGCAAGCCAAGACACTTGGCGGCAAGATCCGCTATCTCTCGCAAGGCGAGATCGATGCGCGCAATCGCGGTTACAGCCCGTATTCGACCGAAACCTGGCGCACCTGGGAATTCTGGGCGAATAAATGCGGCTGCGGTCATATGCTGAGCCGGCCGGACGGCGGCCCGATCTACGTCCACGATCACAACAAGAAGCCGATGGCGTAACTCAACTCCGACCTCGTCCTGAGGAGACCGGCGCAGCCGGTCGTCTCGAAGGATGGGAGCAAATCGCCCATGCTTCGAGACGCATTTCTTCGCAATGCTCCTCAGCATGAGAGTGAAGTAAGGACCGAGATATGAAACTCGCGAGCTACATGGCCGGCGGCAAGCCGTCGTTTGGCGCCGTCATAGACGACGGCGTGGTCACCCTGAACGAACGCCTGAAAGGGCGCTACGCGACCTTACGCGATGCGCTTTCCGGCGGCGCAGTGGATGAAATGCGCAAGGCGGCGGAAGGGCAAAAGCCGGACCAGAAACTCGCCGGTCTGCAATTCCTGCCGGTGATTCCAAACCCGGAAAAAATCCTGTGTGTGGGCATCAACTATCGCTCCCATGCCGCTGAACATGGTGGCGAAGCCCCGGCGCTGCCGAACATCTTCACGCGCTTTGTCGATACGCTGGTGGAACACGAAGGCGAAATGATCCGGCCGAGCATATCGACGAGTTTCGATTTCGAGGGCGAGCTTGCGGTGGTCGTCGGCCGGGGCGGCCGCTACATCAAGGCCGAGGACGCGCTCAGTCACATCGCCGGCTACACCTGCTTCTGCGACGCCAGCGTGCGCGACTTCACCAAATACTCCCTGATCGCCAGCAAGAACTTCCCCGGCACCGGGCCGGCGGGGCCGTGGATGACGACGGCGGACGAAATCCCGGATCCCTCAAAGCTTGTGCTGAAGACCCGGCTGAACGGTCAGGAGATGCAGAAATCGGGGACCGACATGCTGATCCACGACATTCCCGCGATTATCGCCTTCTGCTCGAAATTTACCAAGCTGTCGCCCGGCGACATCATCGCCACCGGCACGCCCGAAGGCATCGGCGCCAAGCGCAATCCGCCGGTATGGATGAAGGCCGGCGACGTGCTGGAAGTGGAGATTTCCGGCATCGGCACGTTGCGCAACCGGATCGTGGATGAAAAGTAGCATTCTTCTTCGTCATAGCCGGGCTTGTCCCGGCCATCTCGCTTAGGAAGGCAATGCGTCCATAAGCTGGATGCCGGCACAAGCCGGGCATGACAAAAAGATAGATCAGACTTCGATAAAAAAGCGCCGCCGTGAAAGCGGCCCCTCTTCTCCCTCTCCCCTGCGGGGAGAGGGTTGGGGTGAGGGGGTTCCTGCCCTAGGAGAGACCGTACGCCCTCACCCGGCTCACTTCGCTCGCCACCCTCTCCCCACGGGAGAGGGAAAAACAAAAACGCCGCCCGAAGGCGGTGCTACGGCAGTGATACTTCACTGTCATCCCGGACGGCCCGAAGGGCCGATCCGGGACCCATTCTCAACGCGGTATCATGGGTCCCGGCTCTCGCTGCGCTCGGCCGGAATGACAAGAAATGGATGCGGTTACTGCACGATCTGGACGACCTTGCCGTCCTTCGCTTTTCCCTGCGACCGATACTGCCCGATATTCTTCAGCAGCGCCGCGTCGGACACCGTGTAGAGCACGGCGTCGTTCTTGCCGGTATTGACGTGGCGGCGCCACTGGAAGTTCGGCACCACCATGATGTCGCTCGACTCCCAATCAAAGCGCTTGCCGCCGATTTCGCTGTAGCCCTGCCCATCCATGACGACGATGAAGGTGCTGCAGGTCTCGCGCTTGAACTTGGTTTCCTCGCCCGGCCGCAACAACTGCACCTGATAATTTAAGGTCGGGAAGATCGGCGCGCCGGTCACCGGATTGACGAGCTGCATCTGGATGCCCTCGTAGGGATCGCCTTCTTCCTTGCGCAGGCGATCCAGCGCGGCGCGCATGTCGGCTCCGCGATAGTGAACCATCGGCGTCGGATTGCGTCCCCATCCACGCTGGTGGTTGACGAAGGTGGGGACCAGCCCGCCGTTGCCGTAAAGCCGCGCCGAGTGGCCATCCGCGTAGACGATCGGCTGGCTCTTTTCGTTGCTGCCGGGTTTGCCGGTATAGTCCTGATCGACCCAGGCGACATCGAGGAATTCCATGAGCGGCCAATCCAGCATGTCGATCCAGATCACCGGGTCCTTCGCATCGTTGGCGTGATCGTGCCAGGTGCCGTTTGGTGTCATGATGATGTCGCCGCGTGACGCCTCGCAACGCTCGCCTTCGACATTGGTATAGCCGCCCTTGTCGGAAAGAATGGTGCGGCTGGCATTGGGGCTATGAACGTGCGCGGGTGCGACGTCGCCCGGGTTGTAGATGGAAATGGCGCAGCGGATGGTGTTGGTAACCTGTAAGCGTCCGCCCAGACCTGGGTTGGTGAGCAGGATGCTCTGACGGTCGGCGAATTCGATTGGCGAGACATCCGCCTGACTGGCGATGCTGCCAATGCGGTTGAGATATTCGCTATATTCTTTCCAGCGCCAGCGATAGGCGGCGGTCTTCAGTTGATTGGCGGCGACGCGGCCACTCGCCATTGGCGCGATGCCGGTGTCGCCTCCGGTGTCGGCAAACCAGGGCAGCTGCGCCGGCGCGTTCATCTGCGTGCGCACCCAAATGTGATGCTGGGTAGCGTCCTTATTGAGCTGTTCCATCAGCTCATGCGCCTTGCTGGACATCGCCGGGCGGATTTTTTCCTCTTGAGGCTTGGTCGCAACCGACATGATATTCCTCCTGTAGACCGCCACGAGCTTTGCGCCCTTTGGCTATTGGATCAATAACGCTTGGTCCAGCCTGCCGTTTCCTAACGAAATATAATTACAACGGCTGTGAGTGAAACCCGCTATTCTATTAGCGCATTGCACCCTCGCGAAAAGCCATAGCTACGTTGCTAGCTAAGGAAATCTTGCACCGCACGCGTAAAATCTTGCGGCTTTTCAAGGTTGGAGAGATGCCCGGCGCCTTCCAGTTCGACCACTTTCGAGCCAGCTATTGCAGCGTTGATCGCCTTGATGCCGGGCACGGTGGCGTCTTTGGTCCCAACGATGAGTAGGGTTGGCAGCTTGATGCTCGCAAGTCCCGGCCGCAGATCGTAATTCGCCAGCGCACCGGCGCAGCCGATAAATCCCTTTACCGGCGTGGTGCGGATCATGTTGCAGACGTTGTTGAACACGGCGGGCTTGGATTCGACGAATTCCGGCGGGAACCAGCGCCGCGCGGTGATGTCGGCGAGGGGCTCCATGCCCTGCTTTTCCGCGATGGCGATGCGCTCTTCCCAGAGCTGCGTCGACG
>JAXDOS010000115.1:0-3578 GCA_034668785.1 Alphaproteobacteria bacterium | reverse complement strand
CTCGCGGCACGGCTGGTGGCGAAGGTGCCTGCGCCGGCGCAAGCCGGGCGATGAGTACGATCGACGACCTGCCCGCGCTGCGTGACGTCATCCGCCGTCATGGTCTCATCGCCAAGAAATCGTTGGGCCAGAACTTCCTTCTCGATCTCAATCTCACAGCACGTATTGCGCGCGCCGCCGGCCCGCTTGAAGGGGTGACGGTAATCGAAGTTGGCCCGGGACCAGGCGGATTAACCCGCGCATTGCTTGCGCTTGGCGCCCGCCGAGTCATCGCGATAGAACGCGACGCACGTGCCATCGCTGCGCTGGGGGAGATTTCGGAACACTATCCCGGACGCCTTGCTGTGATCTCGGGCGATGCGCTCGATTTCGATCCCCGTTCGCATCTTGATGGCCCGACGCGGATCGTCGCCAACTTGCCGTACAACATCGCGACTGCCTTGCTGATCCGCTGGCTTACCGTCGAGCCGTGGCCGCCTTGGTACGAGTCGCTGGTACTGATGTTTCAGCGTGAAGTCGCAGAACGTATCGTCGCGCCGCCCGGATCGAAAACCTACGGCCGGCTCTCCGTGCTCGCTGCTTGGCGCACCGAAAGCCGGATCCTGTTCGACATCGCGCCCTCCGCGTTCGTGCCGGCGCCGGCAGTAACGTCCTCATTGGTGCGCTTGGTGCCGCGCATGCAACCGCTTGCCTGCGACCGGCGGACACTGGAGCGCGTGACGGAAGCGGCCTTCGGCCAGCGCCGTAAGATGTTGCGTCAAAGCCTTAAGTCGCTCGGCACCGATCCGCTGATGCTGCTCACGGCCGCTGCGATCGAGCCGACGGCGCGCGCCGAGGAAATTCCAGTCGAAGGCTTCGTCGCGCTGGCGCGGGCGCTGAGTGAAAGTAAAGGTGGCGCGTGAGGCGGCGTGCGCCCTTTACAGTTCAGCTTGTAACCCGCGCACGAATGCGGAAAGGCCGGTCTGCCGCTCCCGCTTCAGCCGCTCGGCGGCAAGGATCGCTCTGACGTCGGCGAAAGCCTGATCGAGATCGCGATTGATCACCACATAGTCGTATTCCGCCCAGTGGCTCATTTCGTCAGCAACCTTTGCCATGCGGGTGCGGATTACGTCATCCTGATCCTGAGCACGCGCCTTCAACCGCCGCTCAAGTTCCGGGATCGCGGGCGGAAGCACGAATACGCTGACGAGATCGCTTCGGGCCTTCTCGCGTAATTGTTGCGTGCCTTGCCAATCGATGTCGAACAACACGTCGTGGCCGCGCGCCAGCGCCGCCTCGACGGCGGCGCGCGGCGTGCCGTAGCAATGGCCAAACACCTCCGCCGCTTCAAGAAGCTGGCCATCTCGCTTCATGGCGTCGAAGTGCTTGCGGTCGATGAAATGATAGTGGCGGCCGTCGATCTCGCCGGGGCGCTGCCGCCGTGTCGTCACCGAAACCGAGAGCTCGACCGCGGGATCGACTTCGAGCAGCATCCGCGACAGCGTGGTCTTGCCCGCGCCGGAAGGCGATGACAGCACCAGCATCGTGCCGCGACGAGCGACTGCTGCCGCCTCGCGTTCGCCCCCTGCCCCCATACCCTCACTCCAGATTCTGCACCTGCTCGCGAAATTGCTCGACCACGCTTTTCAGCTCCAGGCCGATATTGGTCAACTCAAGATCATTCGCCTTGGCGCATAGAGTATTGGATTCGCGGTTGAGTTCCTGCGCAAGGAAGTCGAGACGGCGTCCGACCGCTCCACCCTGCTCCAGCAGCTTGCGGACTTGATCGACGTGCGAGGCAAGCCGGTCGAGTTCCTCGCGGATGTCGGCCTTGGTAGCGATCAAAACTGCCTCTTGATGCAGCCGGTCGGCGTCGAAGCGATCGGAGCTGCCGAGCAGGACCGCGATCTGCTCGGCGAGCCGCGCCTTGATCGCCTCGGGACGGCGGCCAGGGACCGCTTCAGCGCGAGCAGCAAGCGCGGCGATTTCCGCAAGCCGTGCCGTCAATACGCGCCCCAGCGTCTCGCCTTCGTGGCGGCGCATCTGGTTAAGCGCTACCAGCGCTGCGTCGAAACCGGCGATCACCGCCGCCTCTGCGGCGTTACGCTCTTCTTCGCTCTCGTCCTGGTCGCTGACTTCGACGACGCCCTTCAGCGCCAGGATGCCGTCAAGACTTGGGGGAGCGGCTTCAATCCGCCCGGCAAGATCCCGCAAGGTCGCGAGCACTGCCGTAAGCACCGGCTCGTTGATCCGAACCACTGGCGCTACGCCTTCGCGGTTGATCGACAAATTGCCGTGGACGGTACCCCGCGCCAGCGCTTCAGCCGCGCGGCGGCGCGCCGGACCTTCAACCGCGTCCCAGCCGGGCGGCAGGCGCAGCCGCAGTTCCAGGCCCTTGGCGTTGACTGACTTAAGTTCCCAAGCCCAGGCGTAGGAGCCGCAGACGCCGTGACTTCGGGCGAATCCGGTCATGCTCGACAGCGTCATCCGCTCGGGTCTCGTTTGTGAGAGTAGGGATAAGACAGGCCGGCACCTTAGCCACGTGCCGCTACGCTCACAAGCTGTACAAACGGCTCGTGAGGTTCAGCGTGGGCGCGCAGTCGTAGAAGGTGGTTTAACCGATGGCTGTACGGCACCCCGCAGGCGCGGTGCGTCTGGAGCGGCGGTAGCGTCGGCAGCGGCAGCAGGCGGCGCAACGGCGGCGGGAACGACGTCGGGAGCTGAAGAACCCTTTTGCTGCTGTTCGATTACCCGCAACCGCGCGACATTTTTTTGATGCTGTTCGTAATTCTCGGAAAAGACGTGTCCGCCCGTTCCGTCGGCGACGAAATAGAGTTCTTTCGTGCGCGCCGGATTTGCGGCAGCCTCGAGCGAGGCGCGGCCAGGATTGGCGATCGGCGACGGCGGCAGGCCTTCGATGACATAAGTGTTGTAGGAGGTCGCCTGATCGATGTCGCCCCGCGTCAGAGGACGCCCGAGGTTAGCCTTCCCGCCTACCAGGCCGTAGATAATTGTAGGATCGGACTGGAGCTTCATTTTCTGTTTAAGACGATTCACGAACACGGAGGCGACGCGCGTGCGTTCCTCCGGCCTGCCAGTTTCCTTCTCGACAATCGATGCGAGGACGACGAGCTGCTCTGGAGATTTCAGCGGCAGGTCGGGATTGCGATGCTCCCAGATATCTTTGAGCACCCGTTGGTGGCCCTGTTGCATGAGCTGGATCACCCGCTCGCGGCTAAACCCACGGGGGAAGTTGTAGGTGTCGGGCAGCAACGTACCCTCCCGGGGAATCTCCTTGATGTTGCCGATCAACACCGTATTTTCCAATAACCGCGCAACAATCTGCTCGGAAGTGAGACCTTCGGGAACGGTGAGCGGATGCTGCACCACTTTGGCCTCAACGATGGTCTCGACTACCTGCCGCACGCTTGCCTGTCTGTTAAACTGATATTCGCCAGCTTTTAAATCGTCCCGGGCTTTGAGTATCAAAGCCCCAGCCATGAATACCATGGGCTGGTCGATGACACCCTCGCGCACGAGGAGATCGGCCATGTCCCTGATGCCGCCGCGCGGAATGTTAACTATCTTTTCACTGGTTA
>JAXDOS010000114.1:0-6774 GCA_034668785.1 Alphaproteobacteria bacterium | reverse complement strand
TGCCCGTGCGTTGCACGATCCATTCATCGGACGTATCGACGGTCTGTGCCAATTCGGCGTTGGTAAGGACGCGGCTGGGTAGATAACCACCACAGCCGAGCACCACAGAACGCATAACCGTCACGATGCGGCTCCGCCGACGAGTTGCACGAGAGGCGGGCGGCCGGCATCACGGCCCAGCGCTTGGCCGATCTTGGCAAGAAGCTCGTAGCGAACCATGTCATAGCCGATGTCGACCGCTGCGGCGAAGCCTTCGGCATCGGTGCCGCCATGGCTCTTGATGACAATGCCATTGAGCCCGAGAAAGACTCCGCCATTGGCCTTGCGCGGATCCATCTTTTCCCGCACGGCGCGGAACGCTTCGCGGGCGAATAGATAGCCGAGTTTTGCGCGCAATGTCCGCATCATGGCGCTGCGCAGATATTCGCCCATCTGCCGCGCCGTTCCTTCCGCCGCCTTGAGCGCGATGTTGCCGGCGAAACCTTCCGTCACTATGACATCGACGGCGCCTTTGCCGATCTCGTCGGCTTCGACGAAACCGACATAATCCAGATGCGGCAATTGTCCTTCGCGCAGCATCCGGCCCGCCTCGCGCACCGGCTCCAATCCTTTAACTTCTTCAACGCCGATATTGAGAAGACCCACCGTCGGCCGGTCGAGATCGAACAACACCCGCGCCATGGCGCTTCCCATCGCCGCGAGATGGATGAGATGCTCCGCATCCGCTCCGATCGACGCACCCACGTCGAGGACAATCGATTCGCCTTTGAGCGTCGGCCACACGCAGGCGATCGCCGGCCGGTCGATCCCGGCCATCATCTTCAGATTAAATTTTGCCATCACCATGAGGGCGCCGGTATTTCCCGCCGAGACGGCAACGTCTGCCTCGCCTTTTTTCACCGCGTCGAGCGTCAGCCACATCGACGATTTCCAACGTCCATGGCGCAGAGCTTGGCTCGGCTTGTCGTCCATCTTGACCGCGACATCGGTGTGGACGAAACGCGCGGCTGCTTTCACCCGCGGGTGTGCCCGCAGCAGCGGCTCAACCGCCGCGCGATCACCGAACAGGATAAACTCCGTATCCGGATGCCTGATGAGAGACACTTCCGCGCCGGCAATGACGACCGAGGGGCCGTGGTCGCCGCCCATGGCGTCAAGCGCGATACGCACTTTATGCGGCATAAATCGACCTAAGCGGCAAAAAACGCCGAAAGTTCGATCCTTCGGGCGCGGGAACCTTTGAGGATAATAGCGTGCCGGCTGGCGGAGACAAAGGGGATGGCGGCGGCTCAATCATCATTCGCCACCCTGCCCCCTCTTCAGCGCCGCCAAGGCCGCGAACGGATGGGCCGCGGCGGGGTCGTCGGCAGCCGGCGGCTCAAACGTCGCCTCAGGTTTGCGCGGATAGGGATCGATGCCGAGAATGAGAAACTCCGTGGCGATGCCGCCGAGGTCGACCGCGTCTCGAACCAGCGGCTCCGGCGCCATCGGATCGGCCACTGCGGTCCGCGTTTCAGCTTTATCATCTTCGGCTAGCTCGGCAGGCGCCACGAAGACAAGGTCGACATCTTCCTCGATCTTGTTCTCCATGGCATCGAGCGTGACCACGCAGTTCTGACCAACGATAGCGGCTACGTGCCCGGTCACATGCAGGCTATGCGGCCCATGACGCCTGACATCAAAATTCGCTTCCAAACGTTGCAGCGAGCGCAGCCCGGCGAGCTTCGCCAGCTCAACGCGCATGTTTTCGTCCGCGGTAAGGGCATAGTGCCGGCCCGCCTCAAGGATATCAGAGAGCGCCACCGGGACGCTCCAAAGCGGCTTCGGTTGGCTCATCTTGATGCTACCAAATCCCGCGCATGATCAGCGCCAGTCAGCAGTTCAGGATCGGGAAACACGATCCGGCCTTGCGAAAAATCCGCCGCGCCCTGGGTAGCGAGGCAACGAACCGCCTCCGACATATAAGCCGCCAGGCACCGGGCTCCTGCCGAAGGCCCGGAAAAGACATTGCGTATCAGCGCCTCCTCAAGCGCCGCTGCATCGCCGGCAACGAGCGCAGCGTCATAGACGGCAGCCCTGCCATAGAATGCCTCGCCGATCTGCCGCATTTGCCCCGGCACGGCCAGGTCGCCGACCCGCATCTCCCGCAAATTTCCATCTATGTCCTGACAGAACAAATCGAACACCTCTTGCCCCAGCACGCGGATGGGCTCCGGCTCGCTACGTAGGCGCCGCACGAACAGGAACGTATGCAGCAGCAACATTTCTAGCCGGCCGTTAACCGTATCCGGAACCGCCAGCGCCCGATAAAACGCCGGCGACCTCGCCTGCGCCACGATCATGCCATACAGAGCCGCGATGATCTCGGGCCGTCGGATACGGCGAAATAGAGGCGATTTCATCAGCATGGCTCGTGAATTTCGGCGGCGCAGCGGCGTTCCAAGCTCGTTGCAATTTGCGGTGCTGGCGGGTACGTCAACGGGTCCTCTGGTGCAAGAGCCAAATGAGAATGTCTAATTACATGCGCGGCTTTTGCCGCGCCACCTTTCCCGCCGCCAAAACGGCTGCGGCGGTTGTCGTGCTTAGCGTCCTTCTCGGCGGATGTTTTAGCGAAGTCTATCAACGTGGCTATGTCCTGCCCGAAGGCGCGCTTGAACAGATCCCGCTCGGAGCTTCGCAGGAACAAGTTTTGATCGTGCTGGGCACGCCTTCCACCGTCGCCACCGTCAGCGGCGAAGCCTTCTACTACATTTCGCAGCGCACGGAAAAGCCGGTGGCCTTCCTGCCGGACACGCCGGTCGACCAGCGGGTGGTCGCCGTCTATTTCGACAAGAGCCGCCGGGTTGAACGGCTCGCCAACTACGGCCTCCGCGACGGCAAGGTGTTCGATTACGTGACCCGCACCACGGCCACGAGCGGCACCGAACAAAATTACCTCCGCTACATGTTCAACGCCATCAACGGCAAAACCTGAGCGGATGAAGACCTAAGGCCCGACCGCATCGCGGTCAGGCATTAGATCCTCGTTGCTCAATGCGCCAGCACCGCCAAGAGCAGCAGCGCCACGATGTTGGTGATCTTGATCATCGGATTCACCGCAGGACCGGCCGTATCCTTGTAAGGATCGCCGACAGTGTCGCCGGTCACCGCGGCCTTATGCGCCTCGGAGCCCTTGCCGCCGTAGTGACCGTCCTCGATGTATTTCTTCGCATTGTCCCAGGCGCCGCCGCCTGACGTCATCGAGATCGCGACGAACAATCCCGTGACGATGACGCCGAGCAGCATGGCGCCGACGGCTGCGAAACCAGCGGACTTTCCGGCCGCCCCGCCGCCCGCGATCAAATAGACCGCGAAATAGACGAAGATCGGCGATAGCACCGGCAGAAGCGATGGGATGATCATTTCCTTAATCGCCGCCTTGGTCAGCATGTCGACGGCACGGCCGTAATCGGGCTTGTCCTGATAGGTCATGATGCCGGGCTTCTCGCGGAATTGCCGGCGCACTTCCTCGACGATGGCGCCCGCCGCACGGCCGACCGCGGTCATGCCCATGGCGCCGAACAGATACGGCAGCAAGCCGCCGAACAACAGGCCGACCACGACGTACGGATTGGTCAGGGAGAAATCGAGCGAGACGCCCGCGAAGTATTTGTGCGTGGCGGAGTTGGCAATGAAGAATTTGAGGTCTTCATTATAGGCCGCGAACAGCACCAGCGCGCCGAGCCCCGCCGAGCCGATGGCATAACCTTTGGTGATCGCCTTGGTGGTGTTGCCCACCGCATCGAGCGCATCGGTGGACTTGCGGACCTCTTTCGGCAGACCCGCCATCTCGGCAATGCCGCCGGCGTTGTCGGTGACAGGCCCGAAGGCGTCAAGCGCGACAACCATGCCGGCCAGCGCCAGCATCGTCGTCACCGCGATGGCAATGCCGAAAAGCTGGGCCTGGCCATAGGCGACGAGAATGCCGGCGATGATGACAATGGCCGGCATCGCGGTCGACTCCATCGAGATCGCAAGCCCCTGGATCACGTTGGTGCCGTGACCGGTGACGGAAGCGGCCGCGATCGACTTCACCGGGCGGAAGTTGGTGCCGGTATAGTATTCGGTGATCCAGATCAGCAATCCGGTCACTGCGAGGCCGACGATGCCGCAGAGGAAAAGGTTCATGCCGGTGAATCTGGCGCCGGCAATCGGTCCGAATCCGACCAGCCAATACGTCACGCCGGCAATCGCGATCAATGACAGCACCGCGGAAGCGATGAAGCCCTTGTAGAGAGCGCCCATGATCGACTGATTGGCGCCGAGCTTGACGAAGAAAGTGCCGATGATCGAGGTGATGATGCAGACGCCGCCGATGGCGAGCGGGAATGTCATCATGTTGGTCAGCGTTGACGCGCCGGCGAAGAAGATCGAGGCCAACACCATGGTGGCGACGATGGTCACCGCGTAGGTCTCGAACAGGTCGGCGGCCATGCCGGCGCAGTCGCCGACATTGTCGCCGACGTTATCGGCGATGGTCGCCGGATTGCGCGGATCGTCTTCCGGAATACCCGCTTCGACCTTGCCGACGAGATCGCCGCCGACGTCGGCGCCCTTGGTGAAGATGCCGCCGCCGAGACGGGCGAAGATGGAAATGAGGGAGGCGCCGAAGCCGAGCGCGACCAGCGCGTCGATGACCTCGCGGTCATTGACCCTCATACCCAGGTAGTGGGTGAGGATACCGAAATAGACGGTGACGCCGAGCAGCGCCAATCCCGCGACGAACATACCGGTGATCGCGCCCGACTTGAATGCGATTTCCAGCCCGCCGCCGAGCGAGGTGATCGCCGCCTGGGCGGTGCGCACATTGGCGCGGACCGACACATTCATGCCGATGAAGCCGGCGACGCCCGAGAGCGTGGCGCCGATGGCGAAGCCGATCGCCACCAGCCAGCCGAGGAAATAGCCGACGACCAGGAAGATGACGACGCCGACCACGCCGATGGTGGTGTATTGGCGCTTCAGATAGGCCTGCGCGCCTTCGCGCACGGCGGCGGCGATTTCCTGCATCTTGGCGCTGCCCGGGTCCGCCTGCATCACGGACCAGATCGCCCAAACGCCGTAGACGATGGCCAGCAGGCCGCAGCCGACGATTGCCCACAAGACTGTCATGGAATCCAACCTCGATTATAGGGAATGCCAGGCGATCGCCCCTGCCCGGCTGAACAGATCGTCCAGGCTAAGGCGCCCCGACGGGAATTCGCGCGGACATTGCCAAAAAGGCAACGCTAGTGCAACGGCGTAAATGCCAGGATTCAGACGAGTTTACACCGGCATCCGCCGCCGTTCGACGAGCGCCCGCCACGCCAGCAGCCCCGCGGCCGCCAGCACGGTCGGAAACACCACTTCGTTGACGGCGTTCCAGCCGAAATTCGCCAGCAATTGCCCGGACGAGAACGAGCTCACGGCCATGCTGCCGAAGACAAGAAAGTCGTTGAAAGCCTGGACCTTGTTGCGTTCCGCCGGGGCATAGCACTGGGTCACCATGGCGGTGGCGCCGATGAAGGCGAAGTTCCAGCCGACGCCAAGCAGCACCAGCGCCGTCCAGAAATGCCACAGGGTGATTCCCAAAATCGCCACCACGGCGCTTGCGAATATCAATGCCAGCCCGGCAACGACGATCCGCTCGATGCCGAAGCGCGCGATCAGGTTGCCGGTGAAGAAACTCGGAACGAACATGGCCAGCACGTGCCATTGCAGCCCGAGCGTCGCGTCGGTGACGGAATGGTCGCAGGCCAGCATCGCCAGCGGCGCCGAAGTCATGACCAGATTCATCAAGCCGTAGCTTGCCGCCCCGCAGATGGCGGCGCTGATAAAGCGCGGACTGCGGATGATCTGGCTCAGCGGCCGGCCGCCAGCCGCGTCCTTTGCCTGCGCCGGCCGCGGGATTTTGACGAAAATCAGCACCGCGCCTCCGGCAAGCGCCAAGCACGCCTGGCCGAGGTAGGTCGCCGCGAACAGGTAAGGCTGCCACAAGTCCTTGGTGACGATGATCAGTTGCGGCCCGATGACAGCGGCAAGCACGCCCCCGGCCAACACCCAGGACACCGCTTTGGGCCGGAAGGCGTCGCTCGCCGTGTCGGCGGCGGCGAAGCGATAGGATTGATAGGAGGCGCCATAGATGCCGGCGCAAAAGCAGCCGAGAAGAAAGAGCGAGAACGATCCGCGCAGTACGGCCCAGCTGGAAATCAGCCCGGCCAATATCCCGATCGCCGAACCGGCCTCCAGCGCGAAGCGGCGGCCATACTTCTTCGCCAGCGCGCCGACCGGCAAGGTGCCGATCCAGATGCCGATCACCATCAAAGAAAGCGGAAGCGTCGCCAAGCCCTTGTCCGGCGCCAGCATCGCGCCGGCGATGCCGCCGGTGGCAACAAAGATGGTGCTGGTCGCGCCGGCCAAGGCCTGGGCGGTCGCCAGCACGAACACGTTGCGGCGGGCCAGGCGGTCGCCGTCTGTCGTGTCGATAGGCGCGCTGGCCGCGGCGGGCATGGCGATTCCTTTGGATTGTCTCCTGGTTTATCCACTGGGATTGCCGCTGACCAGCGGCGGGAGATGGGCGAGCGGCCAACCGGCTGGCCCGAAGGGGATCGTCAAGTACAAGCGCGGGTATTCTGGCGCATTTTGAACCAGCGCTCGGAAGGTGCGAGGCGGACGGGAAAAGAAAAGGATCGAGGCGGCGGAATGATTGCTTTATGATTTAACCTTCATTCCATTTCTATCGAAAAAATTCCGGTC
>JAXDOS010000113.1:0-6912 GCA_034668785.1 Alphaproteobacteria bacterium | reverse complement strand
GGATGCGTGATCGGAAGGGATGGATCGCCCCTACGATACGGCAAAGCGGAAACAGGCTTTCGCAACGACGGCTTCGTCGCTTGGGGGCGCGCGCCGCTGCCGTGATACCAAGCGCGCACAATGAATTACATGACAACCGTTCCTCACAGCACCTCCGGGTCGAAGCAGCATCTGCCGGCTCACCTCAAGCGGCTAGAGGCGGAGTCGATCGAGATCATGCGCGAAGTGGTCGCGGAATTCCGCAATCCGGTCATGCTCTATTCGATCGGCAAGGATTCCAGCGTGATGCTGCATCTTGCGATCAAGGCATTCCATCCGTCGCCGTTGCCGTTTCCACTGCTGCATGTCGACACCACGTGGAAGTTCCGCGAGATGATTGCGTTCCGCGACGAGACCGCGCGGCGGCTCAATCTCAATTTGATCGTTCACATCAATCAGAGCGGCATCGACCGCGGCGTCAATCCATTTTCCTCGGGCTCGGCATTGCATACGCATGTCATGAAAACCGAAGGGCTGAAGCAGGCGCTGGACAAATATCAGTTCGACGCGGCTTTCGGCGGCGCCCGGCGCGACGAGGAAAAGAGCCGCGCCAAGGAACGCATCTTTTCCTTCCGCTCCAAGGCCCACGCCTGGGACCCGCGCAATCAGCGGCCGGAATTGTGGAACCTGTTCAACACCCGCATCCGGCCGGGCGAATCCATTCGCGTATTTCCGTTGTCGAATTGGACCGAGCTCGACATCTGGACCTACATCATGCTGGAGAATATTCCGGTGGTGCCGCTGTATTTCGCCAAGCAGCGGCCGGTAGTGAACCGTGGCGGGACCTGGATCATGGTCGATGACGACCGCATGCCGCTGGAAGCGGGCGAAAAGCCGCAGCTTCGCCGCGTCCGCTTCCGCACGCTCGGCTGCTATCCGCTGACCGGCGCGATCGAGTCCGACGCGACCTCGCTGCAGGACATCGTCGCGGAAATGCAGACGGCGCAAGTATCCGAGCGCCAGGGCCGCCTCATCGACAGCGACGAAACCGCGTCCATGGAAAAGAAAAAGCGCGAGGGCTATTTCTGATGGACACCATGGTGGCGGATCGCGCGCGACATGAGCCGGAGACGAAGGATCTTCTGCGCTTCCTCACCTGTGGCTCGGTGGACGATGGCAAGTCGACCCTGATCGGCCGGCTGCTGCACGACTCCAAACAGATTTTCGAGGACCAGCTTTCAGCGCTGGCGAAGGATTCCAAGCGTCACGGCACCACCGGCGACGACATCGACTTTGCACTTTTGGTTGACGGGCTTGAGGCGGAGCGCGAGCAGGGCATCACCATCGACGTCGCCTATCGCTTTTTCGCCACGCCGCGGCGCTCTTTCATCGTCGCCGATACGCCGGGTCACGAGCAATATACCCGCAACATGGCGACCGGCGCGTCGAATGCCGAACTTGCGGTGATTCTGATCGACGCCCGCAAGGGTGTGCTGGTGCAAACCAAGCGGCATTCCTACATCTGCTCGCTGCTTGGCGTCCGCCATGTGGTGGCCGCGGTGAATAAGATCGATCTGGTTGATTACAAGCAGGAGGTCTTCGACCGCATCGTTGCCGACTACCAATCCTTCGCCGCGCAGCTCGGTTTCACCTCCATCGTTCCGATCCCGCTTTCCGCGCGTTATGGCGACAACATCATCGAGCGTTCCGCGAATACCCCGTGGTATCGGGGCCTGACTTTGCTCGATCATTTGGAAACGATCGACGTTCAAAGCGACACGTTGGAAAAGCCGTTCCGTTTCCAGGTGCAATGGGTGAACAGGCCGAACCTGGATTTTCGCGGCTACGCCGGAACAGTGGCGTCAGGCCGGATCAAAAAAGGCGATGCCGTCGTGGTCGCCGCGTCGGGGCAGCCCTCACGCGTTGCGGATATCGTCACCTATGACGGCTCTCTCGATGTCGCCGAGGCCGGCGACGCAGTGACGATCACGCTCAGCGATGAACTCGATATCGCGCGCGGCGACATCCTGGTTCAGCCGTCGTCGCGACCAGAAGTGTCGGACCAGTTCGCCGCGCACATCATCTGGATGAGCGACGAGCAATTGATGCCTGGGCGCTCCTATCTGTTGCGCATCGGCACCAAAACCGTGCCCGCCACGATCACCACGATCAAATACAAGGTCGACGTCAACAGCTGGGATCATCTTGCGGCGCCGACGCTCGGATTGAACGACATCGCATTCTGCAATGTATCGACCGGCACGCCGGTGGCGTTCGATCCCTATGCGGAGAACCGCAAGACCGGCTCCTTCATTATCATCGACCGTTTCAAGAACCAGACCGTCGGCGCCGGCATGGTGGACTTTGGCCTGCGGCGCGGAACCAATATCCATTGGCAGCCCCTGCTCATCGGCAAGGCGGAACGGGCAGGATTGAAGCATCAGCAGCCCGCGATTCTGTGGTTCACCGGCCTCTCCGGCGCCGGAAAATCCACGATCGCCAATATCGTTGAGCAGGGCCTGAATCTCACCGGCTACCACACCATGCTGCTGGACGGCGACAATGTGCGGCATGGGCTTAATCGCGATCTCGGCTTCACCGAAGCCGATCGCGTGGAGAATATCCGACGCGTCGGAGAAGTCGCCAAGCTGATGGCGGAGAGCGGACTGATCGTGTTGTGCTCGTTCATCTCGCCGTTCCGCGCCGACCGGCAGATGGTGCGGAGCTTGGTCGGCGCCGGAGAATTCATCGAGGTCTTTGTCGACACGCCGCTCGATGACTGCATCAAGCGCGACCCGAAAGGGCTTTATGCCAAGGCCCAGGCCGGCAAACTGAAAAACTTTACCGGCGTCGACTCGCCTTACGAGCCGCCCGAGGATGCGGAGATCCATCTGCGGACGGCGGGACAGACGCCCGCGCAGCTTGCCAAGTCGGTGCTCGATGATCTGCTTGCGCGTAAAATCATCGGCGCGTTGGATGCGAAGCTGAGTTTCGCGCCGGAATGGTTCCGCGGCTCGGATATTTAGCCGCACTATTAGATGATTGTAATCGTCATGCCCGGCCTTGTGCCGGGCATCCACGTCTTGGCCGTAAGAAAGGAAGTCGTGGATGGCCGGGACAAGCCCGGCCATGACAAGGCCTACTGCGGCCGCAGGATGGTTTTCTCCCAGAGCTCCGTCCACATATCGCTGTGGTCCAGCAATTCTGCCGGATCGACGAACGTCAGCTCCATGTCTTCCGGCAATGTCCACAGCTTGCGGTTGGTCGGGACGAAATCCCGCTTGGCCAGGATTTCCTGCGCCTCACCAACCATAAAATCGTAAAACAGCACTGCCGCGTTCGGGTGCGTGGCGCAGCGCGATACCGCCGCGCCGTTCGGCAAGGCGATCAATGGCGAAAGATATAGGGGCTCGATCGGCGCGCCAGCTTTCTTCAGTTGCTCCGGCTTGTAGTTGTAAGTCGTGAGTGCCAGCGGCACTTCGCCCGCAGCGACCAGGTTCGCCAGCAAGGTATGCCCTTTCCGATAGGAGAAGCCGTTGGTCAGGGCAATGTCCTTGAACAACCTTAGCGCCTTGTCTTTTCCCATTTTTGGCACGATGGCCGAGAACCAATCGGAATCGCCGACCTCGATGGCAAGACGGCCTTTCCATTTCGGGTCCTTCAAATCCTCGTAGCTCTTCGGGACCTCGCCCTTCTTGACCAGATTTGTGTTGTAGGCAGCGGAAAAGATATTCAGCCGTGTCGTTATCCACTCGCCATGCGGCCGTATCGCTTGTGGCGTTAAGTCGGCCGCGAGGGGAGTCTTGATGGCATATAAAAGCTTCTCGCGCTGCAAGGCTTCCAGCTCGGCGGCGACGGATGTGAAAGCGTCCACGAGACAGCGGCCCGCGCGATTTTCGGCTATCGCCCGTTGCAGCAGATTGTCAGAACTCGACCGCCAGAACTGCACCTCGATTCCATATTTCTGTTTGAAGGCGTCGATGACCGGGTTCATGTCCTCCGGTGCGGTAGAGCTATAAAGCGTGAAGGTCCCCTCCTGCTTGGCGCCGTCGATGAGCCGCTGCGTGCGATCAGAACCTTGATAGGAAGCGATCTCCGCGAGCGTCCGGGTCTGCGCGATGGCGACATCTGCGCCGTGCGAAAACACCGCGATCAGCAGCGCGAAGGCTAGCGATCCAATCGGATATTTTCGGATCACCATGAAGTCCCCCATAGGTTCCGGCGTTGCCATCTAGCTCAATCCCAGCGCTTGCCGTGTTTCGGCTTTCGCCCGATTAAAATCCTGCATGAACGTTCGATCCTGCATCAGTTTCGCGGCTATCGCTTCACCCGCCATGCGGCCAGCCTCGATGTCCGTCGGAAAATGAGCACCGGCAATGATCCGGTTCCGCGCATAGAGCGCCGCCCGCCGGGAGATTGCGTCCGCTTTTTCCGGAACCATTGCCTTCAGCAGTGCGGCCATGGCGGAGGCGAAAGTCGAATGGCCGCTCGGATAGGACAAATCGCGCGGCTCTTTCACTGAGGGCTTGATGCTTGGATCGGCAACAAACGGCCGCTCGCGATGGAAATAAGCCTTTGCCGGTTCGAGGACGTTTTTCACATCCTTTGCCACGCGCTTGAAGAATTTGGCGGCGAAGGGAAGTGTCTCCTGACGAAAGCCTGGTCCCAAGGCGTCAGCGAAACGAAAAACAGATCGCTTTTGATCCGCCTGCGCGCTTTCGATCTGGGCGCTGGTGCGCGCTCGTTGCGCGTCCAGCACGGCTTGAAGGTCGGTTTTGAAAGCTGGCGAATTGGCCGCCGGAGGGCCGGGCAAGACATGAATGAGGTCAAGTTGCGATGCCGAGATATAGGCGTCTTTCGCCGTAGCTGGCACGGCTACAAGCGCGACGAGGATTGTCAGGCAGCGCAAAAGCCGTTGCATCATTGTCTCCGTTCGACGGGCGATGTTATCGCTTCGCTAGCCTTCCGCACAGCGGCAATCGCGCGGTAGACAAGGTGCCAGATATCGGGGAAGGTCAGGTTTCCCGCCGCGCTTGTGAGTTCGTTGGAGACGTTCAGAATGCCGTTGCCCAGGGCGTCGCAGGCTCTCTCCCGTTTCACCGTTCTAGACCTCACCCGCGTTCGGGCGGGCCCGACAGCAGTCCGGCAGCTTGCCGACTGGGGCGCCAACGTCATCAAGATCGAAGCGCCGGAAGAATCCGAAGCCGGTGAGCCCATGGGCGGGCCGCGTCATGGGCCGGATTTTCAGAATCTTCACCGCAATAAGCGCGCCATCACTTTCAACCTGAAGGCGCCTGAAGGCATCGCTGCTTTCCGCCGCATGGTGGAGAAGGCCGACGTTGTGGTGGAGAATTTTCGCCCCGACGTGAAGGACCGGCTGGGCATCGATTATGAAACACTACGCAACATCAATCCCCGGCTTGTCTATGCCAGCATTTCCGGTTTCGGCCAGAGCGGTCCTTACCGCGACCGGCCGGGATTCGACCAGATCGCGCAGGGGATGGGCGGGCTGATGTCGATCACGGGATTGCCTGGCCAAGGCCCGGTGCGCGCCGGAATCCCCGTCGCCGATCTCACGGCGGGACTTTTCTGCGCGCTCGGCATCCTGACGGCGCTGCTCGAACGCGAGCAATCGGGCGAAGGTCAGTGGGTACAGACCTCGCTGTTGCAAGCGCAGGTTTTCATGCTCGACTTCCAAGCCTCGCGCTGGCTCAATAATAAGGAAGTGCCGAAGCAGGCCGGCAACAATCATCCCACCAGCATTCCCACCGGCGTCTTCAAGACCGCCGACGGCCACATCAACATCGCCGCCACGGGACAAAAAATGTGGGAGCGTCTATGTCGCGCGCTGGATGCGTCAGCGCTACTGCAACGGGAGGAATATGCAACCCCTGCGTTGCGCTCAAAAAACCGCGACGCGCTGAACCCGGAAATCGATCGCATTACCGTCGCCCGCCCCGGTGCCGAATGGCTGGAAAAGCTGAACAAGGCCGGCGTTCCTTGCGGCCCGATTTATTCCATCGACCAGATGTTCGCCGATCCGCAGGTCGAACACCTCGGTTTGGCGCAAGCGGTGCCCACTCAGGACGGCCGTCCACTTCGCGTTGTCGGTCAGCCGTTCACGCTGTCGCGCACGCCGAGCAGCATGGCTGCACCGCCGCCGGACATCGGCGAGCATACCGACGAGGTGCTGGAGGAATTCGGCTTTAGCGCGCTGGAGATCGAAAACCTGCGCAAGGCGAAGGTGGTGTGATGAGTGTTTGCTTATCGTTTTCTTGTCATGGCCGGGCTTGTCCCGGCCATTCCGAACATGTGGGCAGGGACATTGCCCATCTAAGCGGGATGCCTGGCACAAGGCCGGGCACGACGAGGAGAGCGCTAGGTTCAAAATAAACGGAGCTAGAACATGACGCAAACCGACAAGATGCTTTCACGCAAGGAAGGGCAGGTCGGCTATGTGATCTTCAACAATCCCGAGCGCCATAACGCCATGTCTTTGGACATGTGGGAAGCCACAGTCCAGTTTCTTGAAGACTTCGCCAGGAATCCAGACATTCGCGTCGTGGTGCTGACCGGCGCGGGCGGTAAAGCCTTCGTCTCCGGCGCTGACATTTCCAAATTCGAGGATGAGCGCGCGACCAAGGAAGCAATCACCCGCTATAACGCCGCCGTCGAGCGCGGCTATGCCGCCGTGCATTCTTTCCCCAAGCCGACGATCGCCATGATCCGCGGTTATTGTATCGGCGGCGGCATGGGTCTGGCATCGTGTTGCGACCTGCGCATCTGCTCGCCGGCATCGCGCTTTGCAGTCCCGGCGGCCAAGCTCGGGCTGGGCTACGACTTCCCCGGCCTCAAACGCCTGGTGGACGTGGTGGGTCCCGCCTTCACCAAAGAGATTTTCTTCACGGCGCGGCAATTCGATGCAGCGGAAGC
>JAXDOS010000112.1:0-24347 GCA_034668785.1 Alphaproteobacteria bacterium | reverse complement strand
AATGCAGCGGACGACCGATGATTGGCCCTGCCGAAGTGCTCGCGAATGCGGATTTTCCTTTTTGATTAGCCGCAATTGCTGGAGTCGCGAGAACAACAGCGAGAGTTGCAGCTAAGGCCATTCCAACAAGACGACGCATGAAGTCCTCCTCGCTTTTAGGTTGCTGATGGGGTACAGCTGCCATCAGGCAACTTTATCTCTTTGTTCCTGTATCGTAGTTGGCGCGTAAATACGTGTACGCCCTCACGGCCCATCTGGGCACCTTTAGCGATCCAGAAATGGCTCCAAAATTCGTTATCCGATTTGTGCGGCACGCCGGAATAAAACCGTGCTTGCACGAGCTCCGAGCCCATCTGGCCGCAGACGGATTTCGAGAGGGCGAGTACATCGTAGTTGGGGGAATTTGTATCCAAATGCTGCTTTAGCGCTATGGAATAAATTCTGGCCGTCAATAAAGGAGATGGCGCGGACGGGTTTGGGTTGTCGGGCCATAATGCCGCAACCTGCCCTAAAAAGCAGAACCCCGCCAGAGGCCCTTGCAGGCGTGTCCGGCGGGGGAGAAATCTATGCGCCTAACATGGCTCTTAGCGGGTAAACGTCAAGTGAATTTTGACGGACTTCCCTATCAAAACGCATAATTCGCGGCTTTGTTCAATTCCATAAGTCACTGTTTTTAGAAGAATTTCCAGGACGCTCGGTCGCCGCTCTATACCGTCACCTGCGTACCGACCTCCACCACCCGTCCGGTCGGAATCTGGAAGAAGTCCGTCGCGTCGCTCGCCGATTTCGCCAGGGCGATGAACAAACGGTCCTGCCATTTCGGCATCCCGGAATGCGCGGCGGGCTTCAGCGACCGCCGCGACAGGAAAAACGACGTCGACATAATGTCGAACTGCCAGCCGTGCTTGCGGGCAATGGCAAGCGCCTTTGGTACATTCGGCGATTCCATGTAGCCGAAGCGCAGCGCGACGCGGCTGAAATGCGCCGACACCGGCGAAATCCGCACCCGGTCCTCGTCTACCACGCGCGGAGTGTCCACCGTAATGATGGTAAGGATCACGTTGTGTTCGTGCAGCACCTTGTTGTGCTTGAGATTGTGCAGAAGCGCGGTCGGCGCGAATTCCGGATCGCTGGTGAGAAATACCGCCGTGCCCGGAACGATGTGCGGTGCTTTTTTCTCCAGGCTGTGCAGCAGGGTTTCGAGGGGCACCTCGGTGCGCCTGGTCTTCAGCGAAAGGATGCCGGTGCCGCGCCGCCATGTCATGATGAGCAGCACCATGAAGATGCCGAACAGAAGCGGCGCCCAGGCGCCTTCGAACAGCTTGAGCAAATTGGCGGCGAGGAAGGTGCTGTCGACGATGACGAATGGAATGACCAGCAAAGCCGCCTGCCAAAGTTTCCATTGCCACAGCTTCCAGATGACGATGAATCCGAGCAAGCCATCCACGACCATGGTCGTGGTAACCGCGATGCCGTAAGCGGATGCGAGCGCGCTCGAGGTCCGGAACAACAGCACCAGCATCACCACGCCTATCAGCAGGGCGGCAGTCACGCGGGGAATATAGATTTGTCCGGCATGGGCGGCGGACGTATGCAGAATGGCAAGCCGCGGCAGCAGCCCAAGCTGGATTGCCTGATGCACCAATGAATAGGCGCCGGTGATGACTGCCTGGCTGGCAATGACAGTTGCCGCGGTAGCCAGCAAGATCATCGGTACCAATAGTATCTCCGGCACCAGTCGGTAGAACGGATTCTCGATCGCAGTCGGGTCGGCGAGAAGCTTCGCGCCCTGTCCGAAGTAATTCATCAACAGCGAAGGCAGCACGAGCCCAAGCCAGGCGATCTGGATCGGCCTGCGGCCGAAATGGCCGAGGTCGGCATAGAGTGCTTCGCCGCCGGTCACGGCGAGAAACACGGCCCCCAAGGTGACAAGGCCGATCATTCCATGAGCGGCGATGAAGCGCGCGGCATAGAGCGGATTGATCGCCAGGAGCACGCCGGGATCGTCGCTGATGTGCAGCAATCCCGCCAGGGCGATGGCAATGAACCAGACCACCATCACCGGGCCGAAAAAGGAAGCGACCCTGGCCGTACCCCGGCTTTGCGCGGCAAAGAGGCCGATGAGCACCGCGATAGTCAGCGGCACCACGTAGTGTTCGAAGGCCGGCGTTGCGAGCTTTAGCCCCTCGATAGCCGAGAGTACCGAGATCGCGGGAGTGATGACCGCGTCTCCGAGGAACATGGAAGCGCCGACCACGCCGAGGATGAAGACCACCGAGGTCCGGCGCCCCAGTGCCCGGGTGGCGAGTGCCGTCAGCGATAATGTGCCGCCTTCACCATTGTTGTCGGCCCGCAGCAGGATCAGGACATACTTGAACGTGACGACGATGATGAGCGCCCACAAGATCAGCGACAATACGCCGAGCACGATCTCTCGGTTGACGGGTCCCCCGTCGCCTGCCGCATGGACAGCCTCGCGAAAGGCGTAGAGCGGGCTAGTGCCGATATCGCCGTAGACGACGCCAACGCTCCCGAGCGCGAGCGGCCATAGACCGGTGTCCGGATAAGTCCTCGGTGAAGGGGTCAGCCGCGGGGCCGCGTCAGTCACGACATCTTTCATGGATTGGTTTTCTTTTGCCGGACTCGGTATGGGGGCGGCTTATAGCATCGCTCCCCCGGCCTTAATATCGCTAAGTCCGACGTAAGATGAATGGCAGGTCTGGCCTTTGCAGGGGTAAAACGGCGCTCTAGGGGGTCAGATTCGCCGGCAGCGGCGGCTCTTCCCGCATCAGGGTGATAGCGACGCGGCGATTGGCGGCGATATAGGGATCGTCGGGGAACAAGGGCTGCGTGTCCGCCTTGCCCGCCACCATGAACATGTGCATCGACGGAATTCCCTCCTGCTCTAGGACTTGGCGCACTGCATTGGCGCGGTCGGCCGAGAGTTCCCAGGGGCCGTAGCCGGGCCGCGCCGGGACGCGGCTCGCCGCCGTATGTCCGGTCACGGAAATACGGAAGGGAGAAGCCTTCAGCGGTCCTGCCAGCTTCTGAATGAGCTTGCGTGTGCGCTCGTTGGGCTCCTTGGAGCCTTCCGCGAACATCGAGCGGCCGTCCTGGTCGACGATTTCGATTGTCAGCCCCTCCTTGGTCTCCTCGACCATGATATGCTTGGACAATTCGGTGATTTCCGGCATTTCCTGCAGCGCCTGGCGCAACGAGGCGGAAGCCAGCGCGAAGGACCGGTCCTCCTTGAATCGGGCCGCATAGTTGCGGCCGACGTCGTGCTCATCGGGGCTCGGCGTCACCGATGCATCTTCCGGGGGGATATTCGCCGCGTTTTTCAGCTTCGGCCGGGTCGGCAGGCCAAGAACCTCGATAACGCCTGAATAACGTGCATTGTTTTGCACGCCGAAGGCTTCGCGCATGGAGCCGGCGACGACCTGCAGCTTGACCTGGTCCTGGGTGGAAAAAGCCACCAGCATGACGAAAAAAGCCACCAGAAGACCCATGAGGTCGGCGAAAGTCACGAACCAGCCGTGACCGCCCGCATGCGCCGCCGCCTTCTTCTTCGACATCGACTAGCGTCCGTTCATAACCGCAGGGCCTTCATGACTGAGGGCATGTTCATGACCGAGGGGAAGGTTGGGCTGATGTTTGTTCATGACCGAAGGGCATGTTTACGCCGGCGCCAACTCCACTTCCTCGACGTTCCTGTGCCTCTCGGGGAGATAGGCAAGTAACATCTCCCGCACCAGCGTTGGGCTTTTGGCGTCGCGGATCATCAGGATGCCGTCGATGATGAGCGTGCGGTTGATCTCTTCGTCTCTCAGCTTGAGATGCAGTTTGTCGGCGATCGGCAAACAAAACAGATTGGCGACGGCCGCACCGTAAAAGGTCGCAAGCAAGGCGACCGCCATATAGGGGCCAAGCTTGGACGGATCGGTCATATTTGCGAACATCTGCACCATGCCGATCAAGGTGCCGATCATACCGAAAGCCGGCGCGCAGTCGCCGATCGCCCGGTATATCTTCTGACCTTCGTCGAGATGGGTGATGAAGTTGTCGCGGTCGCGCTCGAGATTGTCACGGATGAAATCGGCGTCATAACCATCCGCTACAAAGCGGATGCCATTAGCCAGGAACGGATCCTGAATCTCGACCTTTTCAAGACCTCGTGGCCCTTGCTTGCGCGCGATCTCGGCCAACACCGCGATCTGATCGACAAGCTCGCGTTGGCTCATGCGGCGCAGCGAAAATGCGTATCTGGCGCCTACCGGCAGGCCATGAAAGATTGACGCTAAGGGAAAACGGATCAGGGTCGCGGCGAAAGAGCCACCGAAGATCACGATGAACGCATGAGTGTCGAGGAACATCCTGATGTCGCCGCCCATCAGAATGAGGGAGGCGAGAACGACGGCCCCTGCAAGGAGACCGAGGCCGGTTGCGATATCCATGAACCACCCCGACCGACACGCAAATAAACAACGCGCGCGCCATTCTGGCGGCGCCTTGGCAACTTTAGCCAGCTTCCGCTTAAGGGAGCGTTACCAATAACGGACGGTGATCCAGGACGGTTGGTCGAGCAATTGGGCTGCAATCGAAAGGGACTGCCGAATGTGCTATGCGGTCGAAATAACAGGTTATGACGCTATGACTACATCCCAATTGACCGTGCGCATCCTTTTACTGTTCGCCGGTCTAGCGCTCACGAACTGCAGCAGCGACAGGCCGCCCGCGAGCCCGCCGAGCTCCTCATCTACCGAACGAGTAGCCACTGCGCCGACTTCGCCCTCAATCGACATGGCTGGCCGCTGGCGTCTGGTCGCGGCCGCCGGCGGCGCATGCGGCATGACCTTCACCGCTCCAATGGGAGCGGTGGAAGGAACCATTGCGCCTGAAGGCGGGTGTCCGGGAAATTTCTTCACCAGCCGCCGGTGGCTATTTGAACAAGGCTCGCTGGTGATCCGGGACCATAACGGCCAAAGCCTCACGCAGTTGAAACAGGATCCAACGGGGCGTTTTGAGGGCCAAACGGCAAAGGGCGAACTGATCTGGCTTGCGCGTTAGACTGACGGCGTCTGCAGTTTTGTTGAACTAGTTCAGGCGTGCTGGCCGATCCCGCACAGGTTCGGACACTTGACTCCGCTCCGGCGGTGCTAGTCCATCATCGGTCCCGTCCTCCGGCGACATCGCCGCAGCCGCCTTGCGCTCATAGTCACGATAAGAGAGCCATCCCAGCGGCAGGCAGGCGAGAAAAATCACCGTGCCAACAGTCAACACTTCCCATGGGTAACTAATGAGAAGCGCGAAGAAGAGGACGATCACGACGAAAACCGGCAGCACCATTTCCGGCGGCACGCGCTTGCCAACCCGCTTGCCGGAAAAAACCGGCAGGCGGGAAACCATCAAGAATGCAATAGCCAGGGTGTAAACGAAGACCATCCAGGTAACGGCGGCGCCCCGCGGAAAACCAAGGAAGTAGAGATAGATCGGCAAAAGGACCGTGATCGCACCTGCCGGCGCCGGAATGCCGGTGAAGAAGTTCGCCGCCCAGGCCGGCCGGTTTGGATCTTCAATCATGACATTAAATCGGGCAAGCCGCAGCGCGGCGCAAATAGCAAACACAAGCACCGCGATCCATCCGGCGGATTTAAGCTCATGCAGCGCCCAGAAATACAGAATGAGCGCGGGGGCTACTCCAAAGTTGACAAAGTCGGCCAAGCTATCGAGTTCTGCTCCGAACCGAGAAGTACCTTTGAGCATTCGTGCGATGCGGCCATCAATGCCATCCAGCATGGCAGCGAAAACGATTGCGGCGAGCGCCAGGTCGAGCTTGTCTTCCACGGCCATGCGGATCGCCGTCAGCCCGGCGCAAAGCGCTAAGAGCGTGATGACGTTGGGCACAAGTGTACGTACGGGGATCGGGCCGAAGCGCCGCCGCTTAGCCTCAGATTGGTCCGGTTCAAAGGGCGGAAATACCATGGAGCTATTATAGCGCGTTGCAGCTCGCGCCGCCACGGGTGCGGAACCGCCGTTAACCATTCAGCCGATGTGAAAGGTGCGGCCGGGCTCAATCAGGCGAAGATCGGCTATCACCGTTTCACCCGCGATCGCCATCTGTCCCTCCGCAACCAGAAATTTTCCGCCATCCGGCAGGTAAACATCGACACGCGAGCCGAAGCGGATCATTCCCAACCGCTCGCCAGCCGCCATGATCTCGCCCTCGCGCACGAAACATACGATGCGCCGGGCAATCAGGCCGGCAATCTGCACGACTCCAATGCGCGCGCCAGCAGCGGCAATGACGAAGGAATTACGTTCATTGTCGTCGCTCGCCTTGTCCAGATCGGCATTAACGAATGTGCCGGCGCGATAGACGATACGTTCTATACGACCGGCCAGCGGACTCCGATTCACATGGCAATCGAACACGCTCATGAAAATCGAAACGCGTGGTAACGGCCGTTCGCCAAGTCCGAGTTCTTTCGGCGGCAGCGCCTCGGTAATCTGACTCACACGGCCGTCCGCTGGCGATACAATGAGTCCCTCCCGGGCCGGCGTCACCCGTATCGGATCGCGGAAGAAGTAAACGCACCAGACCGTGAGTACCGTCCCGATCCAACCAAGCGGTGCCCAGATCCAGAACAGGATAAGGCTCACCAGCGCGAAGGTGCCGATGAACGGGTAGCCCAAAGGATGGATGGGTACTAGCTGCGAGCGTATGGAGGCGACGATGGACATGGTATCCTGAGATCTAGCTTTTTCATTCACTCCGCCGCATCGGCCGGCGCTAGGACCTGCTCGACAGGCGGGCTACGATGGCCCTCTTCCTCTTCGACTCTGGCGAGTTTTTCGCGCGCCTCTTCGGCCTCGCGCTGACGGTTCCACATGCTGGCGTAAAGACCGGCTCGCTCAAGAAGTTCGTAATGCCTTCCACGTTCGACAATGACGCCCTTGTCGAGCACGATGATCTCATCGGCGCCGACGATGGTGGAAAGTCGATGGGCAATGACCAGGGTGGTCCGGTTTCTCGACACCCGATCGAGCGCGTCCTGAATATCCTTTTCTGTATGGCTATCGAGCGCCGAGGTCGCCTCGTCGAGTACCAGAATCGGAGGTCCCTTGAGGATAGTGCGAGCGATGGCTACGCGCTGCTTCTCGCCGCCGGAGAGTTTTAAGCCGCGTTCACCCACCTCGGTCTCGTAACCCTTGGGAGCCAACCGAATAAAGCCATCGATCTGCGCAAGCCGCGCGGCTTCCTCAACCTCCGCATCATTCGCTCCCCACCGTCCGTAGCGGATGTTGTAGCGGATGGTGTCATTGAATAGCACCGTGTCCTGCGGCACCATACCAATCGCCTCGCGCAACGAAGTCTGCGTCACGCCGCGGATGTCCTGGTCATCGATGAGGATGCGGCCGCCGCCCACTTCGTAAAAGCGAAACAGCAGCCGCGAAATAGTGGATTTTCCCGCGCCGGATGGCCCGACAATGGCAACCGTGCGGCCGGCAGGTACCTCGAAGCTGAGTCCCTTGAGGATCGTGCGTTCCGGATCATAGGCAAAAACAACGTTATCAAAGCGTATGGTGCCGTTTGTCACCTAAAGCGGGCGGGCACCAGGCTGATCTTTTATTTCCGGCTCGCGGCCGAGAATGGCAAACATGGTCTCGATGTCGATCACGCCCTGTTTGATCTCGCGATAGATCATGCCCATGAAATTCAGCGGCTGATAAAGCTGGATCATCATGGTGTTGATCATAACAAAATCACCGACCGTATGGCTTCCATCCTGGATGCCGTAAGCGCACATGACCATCGCCGCGGCAAGTCCGATCGTGAAGATCGTCGCCTGGCCGGCATTAAGGACGGCGAGAGAGACGTAGGAATTAACGCTCGCCTGCTCGTAACGCTCCATTGATCTGTCATAACGCTTCGCCTCACGCTCCTCAGCGCTGAAGTATTTGACGGTTTCATAATTGAGGAGAGAGTCGATCGCTTTGGTATTGGCGTCGCTATCGCTGTCATTCATCTTGCGGCGAATGCCGATACGCCACTCGGTCGCGAAGTAAGTATAGATCATGTAGATCGCGACCGTGACGAGAACCACCACCACGTAGCGCCAATCAAACACATAGAGTAGCACGACCGTAATCAGCACCAGCTCGATAACGGTCGGAGCTGCCTGCAGAATCACCATACGCACGATGGTTTCAATGCCATTGCGTCCGCGCTCGAGCACGCGTGTCAGTCCGCCGGTCTTGCGTTCAAGATGAAAGCGCAGCGACAGCAGATGCATGTGCTGGAACGTGAGCAGCGCAAGACGGCGCACCGCATTCATTGCCACCTTGGCGAACATGCCGTCGCGCCACTGCGTGACCACCGCCATGAGAATGCGTGTGCAGCCATAAGCGATGGTCAACGCGATTGGCGCAGCAAGCATCCATCCAAACCACGACGATGGCGCAACCGGTGCGGTATCCTGCCCAGTGAGGGCGTCTACCGCCCATTTGAAGGTAAAGGGCACCGCCATAGTGGCGAGCTTGGCGACGAATAGCAGCGCCAGCGCCAGCATGATGCGGAATTTCAGATCGGGGCGGTCCGTCGGCCAGATATAAGGCCACAGTCGGCGAATGGTCAAAATCAGAGACCCGTCGCCACCACCAGAAACGTCGCGCTTCATAGACCTGACGGATCGAACTTGGATGTCGCTCATTTAATAGTCCGAAATTTCGTCTGCCGCGCTCCACATATGCGGATACACGACGGAAGACAGTAGTGAGTCTTCATATAGGGGATTTTCGACTGCGGATCATTAGGACAAACCGCCTCGATTGCGGCTGCTGCGTGGCGCGTGCTGGAACCGCCTTGATAACCCGAGCGTTACTGAGGCTGTCCCGCCTTGACGCTCCCTTGAACCCAATGCCACATCCCACCTCATGAGCATACTTCGAACCATTTGCGTTTACTGCGGCTCCGGACCCGGCAGCAATCCTGCGTTCGTCAACGCCGCGCGGGATTTCGGCAGGATTCTCGCCGAACACAAGGTACGCCTCGTCTACGGCGGCGGGTCCGTCGGACTAATGGGGGAATTGGCTACGTCCGTTCTTGATCACGGCGGGACGGTGACCGGCATCATTCCCGATTTCCTCACAGGGCGCGAACAGGTGCTCCAGCGCGCGCAGGAAGTCGTTGTCACCCGCGACATGCATGAGCGCAAACGGATTATGTTTGAGCGTTCCGATGGATTCGTAGCCTTGCCGGGAGGCATCGGCACGTTGGAGGAATTGGTCGAGCAGCTCACCTGGGCGCAACTCGGCCGCCACAAGAAGCCGATCCTAGTCGCGAATATCGATGGCTTCTGGGACCCGCTCTGCGCACTCATTGATCACATGCAGAATCTGGAGTTCATCCGCCCTGGTCTCACGGTCAAGCTTTTGATTGCAAAAAAGGTAGAGGATATCTTGCCGCGGATGATGGATGCATTGCGACCCGTTCCAGAACCGGAAAAATCCATGAAGGCAGCCGCAGTCGAACGGATGTAACGCAAGCTCACGCCGTCGCGCCGCTCTTGACCAGCTTATAGACGATTGAATCCATCAAAGCCTGGAACGAGGCGTCGATAATGTTGGCGGACACGCCAACCGTGGTCCAGCGCTCGCCGTTTTCGTCTTCGCTCTCGATCAGCACGCGGGTCACCGCCTCGGTACCGCCGTTTAGGATGCGCACGCGATAGTCGACCAGATTCAGTCCCGCGATATAGCGCTGATATTTTCCCAGATCCTTGCGCAGCGCCAAGTCGAGCGCGTTCACCGGTCCATTGCCCTCCACTTCCGAAACCCGCGTCTCGCCGGAAACTTTCACCTTTACCATTGCCTTGGAGACGGCGACATGCTCGCCGGCGGCGTTGATCCGGTGCTCGACGCTCACATCAAACTGCTCGACGCTGAAGAAATCCGGCACGCCGCCGAGGATGCGCCGGGCAAGCAAATCGAAGGACGCGTCCGCGGCCTCATAGGCGTAGCCCGCCGCTTCACGGTTCTTTACTTCTTCAAGCAGCCGTCCGATGCGCGGATCGTCTTTGTCCGCCTTGACGCCGATACGCTCCAGTTCGGCAACAACATTGGCGCGCCCGGATTGGTCCGATACCAGGAGTTTGCGCCGATTGCCGATACTCTCCGGCGCCACATGCTCATAGGTCGCCGGGTCCTTGACGATAGCTGACGCGTGAATGCCGGCTTTGGTGGCAAACGCGCTCTCCCCCACATAGGGAGCATGCCGATTAGGCGCGCGGTTGAGCAACTCGTCGACAGCATGCGAGACATGCACGAGACTTTTGAGCTTCTCATCCGACACGCGGATTTCGAAACGCTCGGCATATTCAGGCTTGAGCTTCAGCGTCGGAATGATGGAGACGAGGTTGGCGTTGCCGCAACGCTCGCCAAGACCATTGAGCGTTCCCTGGACCTGGCGCGCACCGGCGCGCACCGCCGCAAATGAATTCGCCACCGCCTGCTCGGTATCGTTGTGGGCGTGGATTCCAACATGGCTTCCCGGAATGTGTTTGGTCACTTCGCCAACAATGGTCTCAACTTCATGCGGCAGCGCACCGCCATTGGTATCGCACAGCACCGCCCAGCGGGCGCCTTCCTCATAGGCAGCCTTGGCGCAAGCCAACGCATAGCTAGGATTGGCTTTGTAGCCGTCGAAGAAATGCTCGCAGTCCAGCAACACCTCACGCCCCTTTGCCTTTGCTGCGCGGACGCTATCGCGGATCGAAGCGAGGTTTTCCTCCTCCGTCGTCTGCAACGCCACGCGCACGTGATAATCCCACGACTTGGCAACGAAGCAGATGGCGTCGGCCCTGGCCTGAAGCAGCGCCGCGAGTCCAGGATCGTTCGAGGTCGAGCGTCCGGGACGCCGCGTCATACCGAAGGCCGTAAAGGTGCAATGCAAAGCCCGGTCTTCGGAAAAGAATTCCGTGTCCGTCGGATTGGCGCCGGGATAACCCCCCTCGATATAATCGATGCCGAGGTCATCCAGCATCGCGGCGATGGCGAGCTTGTCGTGCAGCGTGAAGTCAACGCCATTCGTCTGCGCGCCGTCCCGCAGCGTCGTGTCGAAAAGATAGAGACGTTCACGCGCCATCTTCAGACGAACCTCGTAGCCACGTACAATGCCAGTAGCACCGCAGCGACAATGACAGCGTATTTCAGCACGATGTAATACAGCCAATGCCGCGGGAACGGCGTGTCAGGTTTTGTCATTGCGCAATCCCCTTTACCGGCAGCTTCTTTTCCAGCGTCGTGTTGGCAAGCCACTCACCGCCACGCAAAACAGTATTACGCTGCTGAGCGACGAAGCCGCGGCGCTCGAAGAAGTCACGAGCGGTATCGCTCGCCTCCACAATCAAGCGAGTTGCTCCACGCGATGCCGCCAGCGTTTCCAGCGCATCATACAACATCTTGCCGATGCCTTGCCCGGCCGCAGCCGGATGGA
The DNA here is from genome assembly GCA_034668785.1 of Alphaproteobacteria bacterium. Classification (GTDB taxonomy): domain Bacteria; phylum Pseudomonadota; class Alphaproteobacteria; order Rhizobiales; family Xanthobacteraceae; genus CANKHA01. The sequence goes on along the minus strand of JAXDOS010000112.1, from coordinate 12,853 downwards.
CAAAGAGCATATCGATATGATCGGTGCCTTCGAGGCAGCCGAAGCCAACGACCGAGCCGCCCAACGTGCCGACCAGTGTCAAGCGCTCGGCCAGCCGAGCCGCGAAAGCGTCTTCATCGTCGGCGGCGGAGGCCCAGGCTTCCTGCTGCGCCTCACTATAATCTTCCGTCGTAAGTTCCTCGATGCTGGCGCGAAAGATTGTCGCAAGAAGCGGCGCATCCGCCGGAAGAAACGGACGCAGGCCCGGTTTAGGATGCGCAACTGCCATCATCGCGCGATTTCCCAAGTGGTACCGTCCTTTGAATCCTTCAGCACGACGCCCATGGCGGCAAGCTCGTCGCGAATGCGGTCAGCTTCGGTGAAATTTTTTGCCTGGCGTGCAGCCAAGCGTAGCTCTACCAGCCGCTCGATGTCGGTTTCATCCACGGTGAGCTTTGGTGCTCGCGTCTCTCGCCAGCTCGTAAATTCCTCCGGCCGGAAACCAAGAAAGTGCAGCGTTCCGCCAAGTGATTTGTGACCGGCGCGCGTTCGCAATGCATGCAGCTCCGCAATCGCCTTTGGTGTATTCAAATCGTCGGCAAGGGCTTCAACAACGGCGGACGCAGGTCGCGGCTCTGCCTGATCCGACGCGGCGTCGAACCATCCGGCGAGGGCCTTCTCGGCCTCCTCCAGATTTTTCACCGTCCAATTGATCGGCTGGCGATAATGCGTACCTAACATCGCCAAACGCACGACATCGCCGGGCCAATCAACTAGCAGCTCCCGGATCGTCACAAAATTCCCGGCAGACTTCGCCATCTTCTCGCCTTCAACCTGCAAGAAGCCGTTGTGCATCCAGTAATTCGCCATCACCTTGGTATGAAATGCGCAACGCGACTGCGCGATCTCGTTCTCATGGTGCGGAAACACCAAATCGACCCCACCGCCGTGAATATCGAAGGTCTCGCCCAGGTGCTTCCAGGACATCGCTGAGCATTCGATGTGCCAGCCGGGACGGCCAAGCGTCTTGATTCCCGCAGGCGACGGCCATGCCGGCTCGCCCTGCTTCGACGGCTTCCACAGTACGAAATCCGTTGGGTCGCGCTTGTAAGGCGCCACTTCCACGCGCGCACCTGCGATCATTTCCTTCAATGGACGCTTGGAAAGCTGCCCGTAGTCTTTCATCGAGGGCACGCTGAACAACACATGGTCTTTGGCGACGTAAGCATTTTTCGAAGCGATCAGCCGTTCGATCAGCGTCTTCATCTCCTCGATGTGCTCGGTCGCGCGCGGCTCGACGGTGGGCGGCAGGCAGCCCAGCGCCTCCACATCGTCGTGGAATTGCTTCTCGGTTTTTTCCGTGACCGTCCGAATGGCGTCGTTCAGCGCCAGATTCGGATATTCCTCCGCAGCGCGTGCGTTGATCTTGTCGTCCACGTCGGTGACGTTGCGCACGTAAGAGACATGCTCCGAGCCGTACAGATGCCGGAGGAGGCGAAAGAGCACATCGAACACAATGATCGGCCGCGCGTTGCCGATATGCGCGAAGTCGTAGACCGTGGGCCCGCACACATACATGCGCACGCGCGCGGGATCGATCGGTTGAAACAGCCGTTTCTCTCGCGTCAGCGTATCGTAGAGCTTCAATTCCATCGGACTTGCGCTTCTTGTTTTCCCAACTCGATTTCTGCCGAAATCGAATCAAACACACGCTTCGGCCCGCTGGCCGGGCGTCCGTTGGTCTCGATTTGAGAAAAGACGGCCGTGCCAGCGAAAACCGCTAGCTAATAATCTCGGGGCGGATGCCGCAGATATGATTAAGGCCGTTCATGTGGAGAGAATGGAGCAAGTGCGAAGGCCCCGTCAAGAGGCTGAAAAGACCGGGCGCATCGTCGACCATCCGGACCGTGAAGCACCGCAGCGTTACGAGACCGCCATCGGGTTCAGTTAAGGACGCCTTAATGATTTTGCCCGCATTCTTATCATTTGCAGCAATCCGTCTGTCCATGAGCATCTTATGCGAGTGTTTTTTGCGGCCTTCGTTCTCGGCGCGGCCCTTCTAGGCGCGGCTTCCGCTCAAGCGGAACGAAAAATGTTCATTGTTGCCAACAACGCAAATGGTTACGGCGTCGACCGCTGTCTCGCCAGCGGCGCAAGCTGCGGAGCGCCCATAGCCGCCGCCTATTGCCGCTCGCGCGAATTCAATCAGGCCGTATCCTATCACAAGATAGACAAGGACGACGTTACAGGCGCAGTGCCGACAGGCGCGGCCGGTAGTTGTCGCCTTGGCCTCTGCGAAGAATTCGTCGCCATCGAGTGCTCTCGCTAACGGCTTTCGTCCGCAAGTCCTGCCCGGGATGCTCTAAGATTACACCACTAGCCCTTGTTGCCCGGTCGCAAAAGTTGCGCCATGGTTGCTTGCATCCGTGCCGTTAAGGCGTCGCCAGCGCCAAGGGAGTTCCCCGTGAAACTTTATTCCTACTTTCGCTCGTCGGCCGCCTATCGCGTCCGTATTGCTCTGAACCTCAAAGTCATTTCGTACGAAATGATTCCGATCCATCTGCAGAAGGAGGGCGGGCAGCACAGAAAGGCCGAGTACCGCGCGATCAATCCGCTTGGGCGCGTCCCTACCCTGATGCTCGCGGACGGCAGCCTGCTCACGCAATCGCTGGCTATCATCGAATATCTCAACGAGGCATATCCTCAGCCTCCACTGTTGCCGGCTGATCTAATCGAACGCGCGCGTGTGAGGGCGATTTCTCAAATTATCGCCTGCGACATCCATCCGCTCAACAATCTCGGCACGCTCCAGTATCTGAAACGCGCGCTTGGCCAGGAACAAGCGGCGATCGACACTTGGTATCATCATTGGGTTCTGCGCGGCTTCGAAGCCATCGAGGCGATGATCAAGCCCGGCCCTTATACCTTCGGTGCGCAGGTCAGCTTGGCTGACATCTGCTTGGTCCCGCAGGTTTACAACGCACGGCGTCTCAAGGTGCCGCTCGATGCCTTCCCCAAGATTGTGGCGGTAGACGCTGCCTGTCTCGCACTTCCTGCTTTCGACAAGGCACGTCCCGAGAACCAACCCGACGCGGAGTGACAACTAAAACAAGCTCGCTCTGATGTGATTTTGGCGCTACACTCGGGCGCATGAAAATATCAGCGTCAAAACTTCTTTGCGGCCTCGGCCCGATCATTTCCATCCTTGCCTCTGCGGTTTCTGCGGCGGCGCAGGGCTATCCCCCTCAGCCGGCACCAGCGGCGCGGAATCAAGCATGCGTGCGACTCGAATCGCAACTCGCCGCCGTTGACCGCGGCACGAGCGATCCGGCTCGCGCCGAACAGATCAAGCGCTACGAAGATGCCTCTAACAAGCAGCAGTACGAGCTCGATCGGATGATTGTGCAGTCACGCCGGATCGGATGCGAGGGCTCAGGCTTTTTCTCGTTGTTCAGCGGTCAGCCGGCGCAATGCGGTCAGATCAACACGCAGATCCAGCAAATGCGAGCAAACCTGGACCAGATCATCGGCGATCTAGAACGGCTGCAGGGTGGAACTGTCGACCGAGAAGGCCAGCGCAGAGCGCTTCTCGGCGCACTTGCCCAAAATGATTGTGGCCCGCAATACCGTTCGGCTTCCGTGACCCAGTCGCGGGGATTTTTCGATTCTCTATTTGGACCGGGATCGGCCTCGGACCCCTCCGAGAACCTCCAATCCTCTACGTTCCGGACGCTGTGCGTGCGGACCTGCGACGGCTTCTATTTTCCCATTTCTTATTCGACGATACCGAGCAAGTTTGGCGAAGACGAACAGGTCTGCCGCCGCATGTGTCCGGCGGCGGAAGTTGCCCTCTATACCCACCGCAATCCGGGCGAGCAGGCAGCGCAAGCGGTCTCGCTCAGCGGCAAGCCCTATAGCGAATTGGCGACCGCTTTCCGCTATCGCCAAGAAGTCAATTCGGCATGCAGTTGCCGGCAGACGGGGCAATCATGGGCGGACGCGCTCAAGCATCTCGATGACAACACCATCGAGCGCGGCGACATTGTTGTAACGGATGAGCGGGCCAAGCAACTATCGCAGCCTAAGACCGACACACAGGGCAAACCGCAACAAAAGCTGGACCCTCGAACCGGCAAGCCTGCTGTGCAGTCTACGCCAGCCGCTACTCCTCCGGCCGCTGCGGCCGAGGACAAGCCGTCGGAACCTGGGACCGACAAGCGCAAGGTGCGAACAGTCGGGCCGACGTTCTATCCGGCCCGCTAAAAATCGAATGCATCGCTCTTTGCCGCGGTACCCGACTTGAGAATCGAGCGATCCGGCGCCGCCGGCAGCGTTCCGGGATCGCGGAAGCGATTTGTGATCGGATAGCGGCGATCGCGGCCGAAATTCTTCAGTGTCACTTTAACGCCCGGCGCCGCTTGGCGGCGTTTGTATTCCGCAAGATTGAGCATCCGATCAATCTTCATCACCGTTTCGCGGTCGAATCCGGCGGCGACGATCGTAGCGACCGGCTCTTCCCGCTCGACGAGGCGCTGGAGAATCTGATCGAGCACCTCATAGGGCGGCAGCGTATCTTGATCCTTCTGGTCCTCCCGTAGCTCCGCCGTCGGCGGCCGCACGAGAACGTTTTCTGGAATGATCGGGCCGATGGGTCCTAGCGCCCCAGCGGGCTTCCAACCGTTGCGCAAACGCGCAAGACGAAAAACTTCGGTTTTGTATAGGTCCTTGATAGGATTGAAGCCGCCGTTCATGTCGCCATAAAGCGTGGCATAACCAACCGACATTTCCGATTTGTTGCCGGTCGTCACCACCATCAGCCCGAATTTATTGGAGATCGCCATGAGGATCGTGCCGCGGGCGCGCGCCTGCAAATTCTCTTCGGTGACATCGGAAGGAAGGCCGGCGAATAGCGGCTTCAGCGTGGTCTCCAGTCCAAGAACCGCCGCCTCGATCGGCACAATGTCGTATTGCACTCCAAGTGCCTTAGCGATCGCCGCGGCGTCATCCAGAGAGTCCTGGGACGTGAATCGATAAGGCAACATCACGCAACGGACACGCGCGGCTCCCAGCGCATCAACCGCCAAGGCAGCGCAGAGCGCGGAATCGATGCCGCCGGAAAGGCCCAGTACGACACCTTTAAAGCCATTCTTGTTCACGTAATCGCGCAAGCCCAACACGCAGGCCCCGTAATCAGCCCTGTCACCCTCATCTAATGGAAGGATTGGTCCATCGTCGCACCGCCAAGTCGCGCCGACCCTGGTCCAATGCACGGTTACGATCGTTTCAATAAAAGCCGGTAGTTGAAAAGCAACAGAATGATCGGCATGGAGCGCGAACGAGGCGCCGTCGAATACGAGTTCGTCCTGGCCCCCAACCTCGTTGACGTAAATAAGCGGCAGCCCTTGCTCGCTAATGCGGGCTACCACAACGTTCAGCCTGACCTCATCTTTATCGCCCCAATAGGGGGAGCCATTGGGTACGATGAGCAGTTCGGCGCCGGTTTCAGCGAGGCATTCCACCACCTCTTCACGCCAAATGTCCTCACAGACTGGAATTCCAAGCCGGACGCCACGAAAGTTGATGGGGCCCGGCATCGGACCCGGCACAAACACGCGCTTCTCATCGAACACACCGTAATTCGGCAGGTCGACCTTGAACCGCACCGCAGCGATCATGCCGCCATCGAGCAGGGTCACGGCATTATAAAGTTTTCCATCCTCGACCCACGGCGTCCCTACAACAATAGCAGGCCCTCCATCGGCGGTTTCGCGGGCCAAGGTTTCGACCGCCGCCCGGCATTCCGATTGGAAGGCCGGCTTCAAGACCAAATCCTCGGGCGGGTAGCCGGCGATAAAAAGTTCCGGAAAGATCACCAGATCGGCGCCGTCCGCCGCCGCTTGGGCGCGCGCGCGGCGTACCTTTTCCGCATTGCCGGAAACGTCGCCGACAGTCGGATTGAGCTGCGCGATAGTCATCGCGAGACGGTTTAAGGGCTGAGCGCTCATGATGCTCATCTAGCGCGTAGCCCATCACGCGGCAATGCAATACCGAAGCCGGCTACTCGTCTATGAGGCTGGACGCGAGATCATTGCTTCAATTGATCTCTGACCGATACAGAATTACTTGTAGAATTCAGAGTCCCGCCGCTACCGCCGCCGGCTTCGTCTTGGCTATTCGTTCCGCTTTGATCAGCTCCGCCAGCAGAAATGCCAATTCTATCGCCTGCTCGGCATTGAGTCGGGGATCGCAGAAGGTGTGATAGCGATCATTGAGGTCCGCGTCGGTGATCGCGCGCGCGCCGCCCGTGCATTCAGTCACGTTGGTGCCGGTCATTTCGAGGTGCACGCCGCCTGCATAGGTTCCCTCAGCGGCATGAACCTCGAAGAAGTGCTTCACTTCCTTGAGGATGAGCTCGAAGGGGCGTGTCTTATATCCGCTTGCGGACGTAATGGTGTTTCCATGCATCGGATCGCAAGACCACACCACACGTTTCCCCTCACGCTTCACGGCGCGGATAAGATTCGGCAGATGTTCCGTGACTTTGCCCGCGCCGAAGCGGCAAATGAGGGTGAGACGGCCTGGTTCATTGGCCGGATTGAGAATGTCGATGAGCTTCAGCAGACCGTCTGCCGTGCTCGACGGACCGCATTTCAATCCAAGCGGATTTTTAATCCCCCGGCAGAATTCAATATGAGCGTGGTCCGGCTGCCGCGTCCGGTCGCCGATCCACAGCATGTGGCCGGACGTGCAGTACCAATCACCCGAAGTAGAATCGACGCGCGTCATCGCCTGCTCATAAGGCAGCAGCAGTGCTTCATGGCTGGTATAAAAGTCGGTGGTCTGAAGATTGGAATCGATCGCGAAATCGAGCCCACACGCCTGCATGAAGCCAAGCGCTTCGGAAATACGGTTCGCCAATTCGTTATAGCGCCGTGACTGGGGCGACTCCGTAACGAAATCCAGCATCCACTGATGCACATTGACCAAGCTGGCGTAGCCCCCTTTGGCGAAGGCTCGCAACAGGTTCAAGGTCGCAGCCGATTGACGATAGGCCTCGATCTGCCGCCGGGGATCTGGCGTTCGCGCCGCCTCGGTGAACTCGATATCGTTGACGATGTCGCCGCGATAGGCAGGCAGCTCTTTTCCGTTCCGTATTTCAGTCGGCGACGTACGCGGCTTCGCAAACTGGCCGGCGATACGCCCGACCTTCACCACCGGTGAGGCAGCCGCATAGGTGAGAACCACCGCCATTTGTAAAAATGCGCGGAAGAAATCGCGAATATTGTCGGCGCCATGCTCGGCGAAGCTCTCGGCGCAATCACCACCCTGAAGCAGGAAACCGTCACCGGCAGCAACCGCCCCGAGCGCTTTCTTCAGGCTGCGTGCCTCTCCCGCGAAGACAAGCGGGGGGAACGTCGAAAGCTGCTTTTCGACTTCCGCAAGCTTGTTCAGGTCCGGATAGTCCGGCACCTGGACGATGGGTCTTTTGCGCCAGCTATCCGGCGTCCAACGCTCGGCCATGAGCCGATGCTCCGTAAGCTAAGGCCCTGCGACAGTCGGCCTATTCCGAGGAAGGCTGGTTTATATACGACCAACGCCACGGAAAGCCAGCCGTTTACGTGCCGGGCGACTGGCAGGAGCCCAGCCGCAATCCCAGATCATAAACTGATCCGACACTTCCAGCCTACCCGTGCTCGATTGTCATCGCCTTTTCGCGCATGGTGACGAGCTCCTCGGCGGCTGTCGGATGCACGGCGATGGTGGCGTCGAAATCCGCCTTGGTGGCTTTCATTTTGATCGCGACACCGACCAACTGAATAATCTCGCTGGCGTCCGGTCCGACGATGTGACAGCCGACAACGCGGTCGCTGGTTCCATCCACGACAAGCTTCATGAACGACTTGGTGTCGCGCGCAGCGAGCGTCGCCTTCATGGGGCGAAAGATCGTCTTGTAGATGTCCACCTTGGGAAAACGGGCGCAGGCCTGTCCCTCGGTCAAGCCGACCACCCCGACCTCCGGTTCTGAAAATACCGCGGTCGGAATGTTTTCGTGATCGATTGCGGTGGGTTTTGCACCGAATACCGTATCCGCGAAGGCATGACCTTCGCGGATCGCGACCGGTGTGAGATTGACACGATCCGTCACATCACCGACCGCGTAAATATGCGGTACCGAAGTCTGTGAGAATTGATCGACGGCAATTCCGCCTTTCTTGTCGACGTGCACACCGGCGGCATCGAGGCCCAGACCCGATATGTTCGGGCGCCGTCCAACTGCAAACATGACGCGATCGGTCTCAATGACCGAGCCGTCCGACAGCGTGGTGAAATAACCTTCCACGCTTGTTGTAATTTGGCTGACGGTTTTGCCGGTGACGATCCTGATGCCGCGCTTCGCCATTTCCGCGCTCAAATGCGCTCTCAAATCGTCGTCAAACCCCCGCAGGATGTTTTCGCCGCGGTATACCAACGTCACCTCGGACCCAAGACCGGCAAAGATTCCGGCAAATTCCACGGCAATATAACCTCCGCCCTGGATCAGGATGCTCTTTGGCAGCTCAGGAAGATGAAAAGCTTCATTGGAGGAAATGACATTCTTGATGCCCGGAATGTCATGGCCAGGACTCGGCGCCCCGCCTGTCGCGATAAGAATATATTTGGCGCTCACCCGCTTTCCGCTAGTAGCAAGTAACACCGTGTGCGCATCTTCCAATATCGCCCGGCTTCTAGCGAGTTCGACTCCCGACCGTTCGAGCGCCGTGATATAGGCTCGTTCGAGCCGAGCAATCTCAAGATCCTTATTGGCGATCAGCGTAGACCAGTCGAAAGAAGGTTGCGGCACCGTCCATCCATAGCCGGCAGCATCAACGAATTCGTCGGCAAAACGGGAGGCGTACACGAGTAATTTCTTCGGGACGCACCCCCGGATGACGCAGGTACCTCCAACCCGATCCTCCTCCGCGATCATGACACGGGCGCCATACTCAGCGGCAATGCGCGCTGCGCGCACGCCTCCTGATCCAGCTCCTATGACAAAGAGATCGACGTCGTAATCGGGCATTTACCTACCGACTACTCGACCCAAGCCGCGAACGAAATCAAAATCAAAGATCATGCCCCTTCTTCTTCATTTCAATACGGATTCTCGTCATGACTTCGTCTGTGAGCTTGCTTGCCCATTGGTCGGCCGCAACGACGCTCTGATCCAAAATTTTTGGTTCATTGGCGATAATCTTCTGGCCGAGAGGACTCTTATAGAAAGCGAGCGCCTCCTTAAGTTCCTGCTCGGTAAATTGCGAAGCATATAGCTTGACCACATCGTCCTTCAGCGCCACGAGCCTCGGATTCAAATCTGTGACGAGCTTGGCGGAAACCTCATTGAGTTCTTTGCCCAGATTGGGGTTGGTCTGAAGGAAGTTTATTTTAACGCGTTCGACAACGCCGGGCAGCATTGAATCGAACATATCCGCGGCACCTTTGGCCGTGATCAGTTCCCGAGCGGTTGCAATTGCCGCTGCCGAAGGCGCCTGCGCTTGCGCTTGCGCCGTTCCGGCCAAGCACATCAGGGCGAGCGCCACGATGGCTGCCCGCACAAGTCCGCGCTCACGATGAACCATTGTAGAACTCCCTTTCCTGAATTCGGGTCAATGCCGTTCGACAACGCGTATGCCGTCCTTGCCGGCGAGGATGGCTGATTGCGCGATGCCTATGAATAATCCGTGCTCGACCACTCCTGGAATTGTGGCAAGCCGATTGGCAAGTGACTTCGGATCAGCGATCCGTCCAGTAGCAGCATCAAGAATCCAATGACCACTATCCGTGACGAAAGCGTGGCCGTCCTTGTCCCGCCGAAGCATGGCCGAACCAGGGGCGCCGAAGGCCGCCATGGCTGCTTCTACCGCCAGACGCGTAGCGGCGAGGCCGAACGGCACAACCTCGATCGGCAGGCGGAAGCGGCCAAGTGCAGGAACCCATTTGGACTCGTCGGCAATGACGATCATGCGGGCAGACGCCATGGCAACGATCTTCTCGCGCAGCAGCGCACCGCCGCCACCTTTGATAAGACTGAGGTCTGGTCCGATCTCATCGGCGCCATCAACAGTAACGTCGAGCTGCGGCGTCTCATCAAGTGTTGTAAGCGGGATGCCCAGCCGCTCGGCATCGGCGCGCGTCGCCTCGGAAGTTGGCACTGCAACGACCTTGAGCCCGCCCCGCACACTCTGCCCCAAAAGTTCGGTGAAATGCCGTGCAGTCGAGCCCGTGCCAAGGCCGATCCGCATTCCGGGGCGCACAAATTCTAGTGCGCGAGCAGCAGCTTCACGTTTCTGAGCTTCAATATCCATAACGGTGGCAGAACTCTCGATCCGGGTTCGCGATCGCCGCATCTATCTACTGTTGTTCCGGGGGGTGGAATAGCGAAAACGCGAGTTCCGACATGGCTGGAGCAAGACCAGCCAACTTTCTTGCCATAAGGGCGGTCACCAGCTAGCGATCAAGTCCATGTCAGCCCCTACTGTCGTTTTCGACCTTGACGGCACACTCGTCGATACCGCGCCCGACTTGGTCGATACCCTGAACATCATTCTGGCCCGCGAAGGCATGCCGCCGGTGCCGTTCGAGGTGGCGCGCAATATGATCGGCGGCGGCGCAAGGGTTCTGATCGAACGTGGCCTCAAAGCCGAAGGACGCAGCTGCAGCCCGGTAGAGATCAACCGGCTTTATAGTGATTTCGTCGCTTACTACGGCGATCACCTCGCCGACCGCTCCTGTCCCTTTCCTGGTGCGGTGGAGGCTATCGAACAGCTTGCCGCGCGCGGCTGCCGCTTCGCCGTTTGCACCAATAAGCTCGAGGGGCTGTCCGTCAGCCTGCTTCGCGCACTTGGCCTGTCTTCGCATTTCGCCGCCGTTTGTGGACAGGACACGTTTGGAGTGCAAAAGCCCAATCCAGAGATTTTACTGCGTACCATCCGGCAAGCTGGGGGGAACCCTGCCCGGTCGGTCATGGTGGGCGATTCCGCCAATGATATCGATGTCGCCCGGGCGGCTAAGGTGCCGGTTATCGCGGTGGATTTCGGCTATACCGAAACTCCCGTGGCCCAGCTTGGCCCGGATCGGATCATCAATCACTTCGACAAGCTGCCGGCTGCCGTTTTCGAGCTTATTACTGAGTAGCAAGCGAAGTATAACTTCGTCCGGAATAGGGCTTGGGGATAACCAAATGTCGGGAATCTCACGTATTTAGCGGCCGCCGTTAACTACAACCTACTATTTCATGTTTTGATATTCTTGAGCTGTGTTTTATTAAAGATGGCAGCGAGGCCTTGACCGGGGTGGATTCCGGTCAAGTTGGGTCGGGCGCGCACCCGGTTGCGCTCAATACACCTCGCCCGTATGTTTCTACCGGGGAAGGCGGTCATTTACCGCCCAATGGATGGGTACCAACATGAGCCGAGTCATCGCCGTCGTGGCATGTGGCCTCACCCTTGCGGGATGCACGTCATGGTCGCCAAACCTTGATTTCATGAAACCCGCGCCCGCGACCGTAACAATGCAGTTCGAATCCGAGCCGCCGGGCGCCGAGGCAAAGACCTCCGTTGGGCAAAGCTGCCGTACCCCCTGCGCTCTTTCCATGGCGCCTGACAAAGAATTCGCGGTGACTTTCGCGCTCAACGGCTACCAACCGCAGACCGTGCCAGTGCAGATGGGACGGCCGGAGGATGCATCGCCGATAGACGCGGAGAACAGGCTCACGCCCAACCCCGTGTATGTCGAACTCGTACCCGGCAAGCCTTCAGCGAAACGAGCGCCAGCGCCAGCTAAGAAGAAACCAGCAGCGGCTGGCACACCCGCCGCAGCAGCAGCCGCGACCCCCTGGCCAGGCGCCAGATAGCTCGGCGATCGCCTAAGCTAGCTATTTCCCGAGCCTTCCGAGGGCACGGCTGCACGTCCCCTGGACGTTGTGGCGGTTATCCGCCAGACTCCCCATCTATGGATAGTACGGATTGGGAGCGAACGCCCAAATGGGCGTCGACTTAATGGGCATGATTGAAGGTTTGCATCCCCACGATCGGGGTAACCTCGCCGCGCGTGAGATGGTAGACCCTTTCGGGCGCGCGATCTCTTATCTGCGCGTCTCCGTGACGGATCGCTGCGACTTCCGCTGCGTCTATTGCATGTCCGAAAACATGGCTTTCCTGCCCAAGGCTGATCTCCTGAGCCTTGAGGAACTGGATCGGCTATGCACCGCCTTCATCGTCAAAGGCGTGCGGAAGCTCCGGCTCACCGGCGGCGAACCCCTCGTCCGCCGCGGAATTATGACCCTAGTGTCATCGCTTTCCCGCCATCTCGCGTCCGGCGCGCTCGACGAACTGACGCTGACAACAAATGGCTCCCAGCTTCCGAAATATGCAGCCGAACTAAAAAGCTACGGTGTCGAGCGCATCAATGTGTCGCTCGACACGCTCGACCCCGACAAGTTCCGGGCCATCACCCGATGGGGAGAGCTCGACAAGGTTCTCGCCGGGATCGACGCCGCGCTCGCGGCCGGCTTGCGCGTCAAGATCAACGCGGTCGCGCTCAAAGGGGTAAACGAGGAGGAGATGCCGGCGCTTGTCCAGTGGGCCCATGGCCGCGGCATGGATCTGACTCTGATCGAAGTGATGCCGCTCGGCGACGTCGGCGAAGGCCGTCTGGACCAATATTTGCCGCTGTCGATTGTGCGGGCGCGGCTCGCCGAAAAATTCAGTCTGGAAGAAATCGACTATCGCACCGGAGGGCCGGCCCGCTACGCGCGGGTGAAGGAGACCGGCGGGCGGCTGGGCTTTATTACGCCGATGACCCACAACTTTTGCGAATCCTGCAATCGCGTACGAGT
>JAXDOS010000111.1:0-34267 GCA_034668785.1 Alphaproteobacteria bacterium | reverse complement strand
GGGGGGGGCCCCCAGGCGAAAGTGACCCCCACCCGACCGCTACGCGGCCGACCTCCCCCTTCCAGGGGGAGGTAAAGAGAGTTCTGCGAGAGGCCCTCGTCACCGATCCACCTCCCCGAAGACGATATCGAGCGAGCCGAGGATCGCCGAGACGTCGGCCAGCATGTGGCCCTTGCAGAGGAAATCCATCGCCTGCAGGTGCGCGAAGCCGGGCGAACGGATCTTGCATTTGTACGGCTTATTAGAGCCATCGGCGATCAGATAGACGCCGAATTCGCCCTTCGGCGCTTCGACCGCGGCGTAAACTTCGCCGGCGGGGACATGGAAGCCTTCGGTATAAAGCTTGAAGTGATGGATTAGCGATTCCATCGAACGCTTCATCTCGGAGCGTTTCGGCGGCACGATCTTATTATCAAGCACAGTGACCGGCCCCTGCCCTTCCGGCGACCGCAATTTTTCCAGACACTGCTTCATGATGCGGACCGACTGACGCATCTCTTCCATGCGGATGAGCTGGCGGTCGTAGTTGTCGCCGTTCTTGCCAACGGGAATGTCGAACTCGAGTTCGGAGTAGCATTCGTAGGGCTGCGCCTTGCGCAAATCCCAAGCGGCCCCGGAGCCGCGTACCATCACCCCGGAAAAACCCCAGGCCCAGGCGTCCGCAAGATCAACCACGGCGATGCCGACATTGCGCTGCTTGAAAATGCGGCTCTCCATCACCAGCGCGTCAAGGTCGTCGCAGACCTTCAGGAACGGATCGCAAAAATCCCAGATGTCGTCGATCAGCTTTGGCGGTAAATCCTGATGCACGCCGCCCGGTCGGAAATAATTGGCATGCATTCGGCTGCCGGACGCGCGCTCATAGAACACCATGAGTTTTTCACGTTCCTCAAAGCCCCAGAGCGGCGGCGTCAGGGCGCCGACATCCATCGCCTGCGTCGTGACATTGAGAAGGTGCGAGAGCAGCCGGCTGATCTCGAAATAGAGGACGCGGATCAATTGCGCGCGTTTCGGAACCGTAAGGCCAAGCAACTTCTCGATCGCCAGACAGAAGGCATGTTCCTGCGTCATCGGCGCGACGTAATCCAGCCGGTCGAAATATGGCACCGCCTGCATATAAGTTTTGTATTCGATCAGCTTCTCAGTGCCGCGATGCAGCAGGCCGATATGCGGATCGACGCGCTCGACGACTTCGCCATCGAGTTCCAGCACTAGGCGCAGCACACCGTGCGCCGCCGGATGCTGCGGTCCGAAATTCAGGGTGAAGGTGCGTTGCGCGGCTTCGGCCATCGTCAACCCCGCGCCTCTGAGAAGGCTTTGGCCTTCTCCGCCACTTTGGCGTTGAATCGATCCCAGCCGACGATGGCGCGGTCATGTCGTCCCTCGCCGATCATGTCGATGCCGTCATGGGCGCGTACATGGAAGCTGGCCCGCCGGCCGTTCAACTCCGTACATTCGGCATCAACGGTGACGCTCAGCCCCGGCGGCGTCGCCGCGCTGTGGCTGACATCCACATGGACGCCGACGCTACCTTCCCCGGCGTCCAAATGCGGCGCCAGTAATTGCACGCAGGTCCATTCCATCAATGCGATCATGAATCCAGTGGCGAATACCTCAGGCATCGTCTGCAGCTCGGGTGCTTCCGGGTAAATATGCGGCACGGTTTTCTGCATCGGTACTTGATAGGTGAAGCGGTGCTTTAGGCCAGGCTTCAGCGTCGCTTTCATGGCGACACCTTCTTGTCCGGCTCGCCGGTCAGCTTGTTGCCCTGGGCCTTCGCTTTCTCGTCACCGGGCAACACATACTCGGTGCCTTCCCACGGGGAGAGGAAATCGAAGTTGCGGAATTCCTGCGCGAGCCGCACCTTGTCGTAGACCACACGCTTTTGCTCATCGTCCCAGCGCACCTCGACAAATCCGGTTAACGGAAAATCCTTCCGCAGCGGATGCCCCTCGAAGCCATAATCCGTGAGGATGCGGCGCATATCGGGATGGCCGGTGAAGAGCACGCCGTAGAGATCGTAAGTCTCGCGCTCAAACCAGTCTGCACCGCGAAATACGTCAATGATCGAAGGCACCGGCGTCTTCTCGTCGGTCTCGACCTTGATCCGGATGCGTTGGTTCAATCTCGGCGATAGCAAATGGTAGACGACGTCGAAACGCTTCTCGCGCCCCGGCCAATCGACCGCAGTGACATCGATGATGCAGATAAACAAGCAACGCGGATCATCGCGCAGGAAGGTGACCACATCGACGATATCGGCGGCCTTCGCGGTGATCTTCAGTTCGCCGAAGGCGATGCCGTAGCTGACGCCAAGATGCGCGAGCGCGCCGGCGATCGCGGTTCCCAACTTATCGAGCGTCTCGTCCATTTGTCCCACCATTGTCATGCCCGGGCTTGACCCGGGCATCCATCTATCTTCGCGAGATGGATTGCCGGGTCGAGCCCGGCAATGACGACCAAATAAAGTCCCGCGCTCGATGTCATTTCAACGCTCGATCGTACCGGTACGGCGGATTTTCTTTTGCAGCAGCAGCACGCCGTAGAGCAGCGCCTCCGCGGTCGGCGGGCAGCCGGGCACGTAAATGTCAACTGGCACGATGCGGTCGCATCCGCGCACGACAGAGTAGGAATAGTGGTAGTAGCCGCCGCCATTGGCGCAGGAACCCATGGAGATGACATAGCGGGGTTCCGGCATCTGGTCGTAGACCCGCCGCAACGCAGGCGCCATCTTGTTGGTCAGCGTCCCGGCGACGATCATCACGTCTGACTGCCGGGGCGAGGCACGGGGCGCGAAGCCAAAGCGCTCGGCGTCATAGCGCGGCATCGACATCTGCATCATTTCGACGGCGCAGCAGGCCAAGCCGAAGGTCATCCACATCAGCGAACCGGTACGTGCCCAGGTGATGAGGTCATCGGTAGCGGCAACGAGAAAACCCTTGTCGGCGAGTTCGCTATTGAGATCGAGGAAATAGGGATCGTCCGCGCCGACGGGCTGGCCCGTGCGCGGATCAAGAATCCCTTTCGGCGCCGGGGCGACGATCGTCCCTGGCCGCTCACTCAATCCCATTCGAGAGCTCCCTTCTTCCACTCATAGATAAACCCGATGGTCAGCACCGCAAGGAAAACCATCATCGCCCAGAAGCCATAAAGGCCGACTTTTCCGAACGCGACCGCCCAAGGAAACAGGAAGCTCACTTCCAGGTCGAAGATGATGAAAAGGATGGCGACGAGATAAAAACGCACGTCGAATTTCATCCGCGCGTCATCGAAGGCATTGAAGCCGCATTCATAGGCCGACAGCTTGTCCGGATCGGGCGCTTTGAAGGCGACGATGAACGGGGCGACCAGCAGCGCCGCCCCGAGCACGAGTGCGACCCCGATGAAGACGATGAGTGGCAGATAATCGAGCCAGAGTTGGTTCATCGGCGATCCTTTCCGCCCGCGCTGACAAAGGCGGACCGAATCCATCCCGGCGGAAGCTCACCCGCAGCTTGGCGGCGGCGGCCTGCGTGGATTAGCCACTGAAATCTTTGCGGAATCGCGGCGCAGGCGGGATTTATCTGAGCCTTAGCGCAGCGCACAAAGGGTGGCAAGGAGCGGAACTCCAAATGTGCGTGAGCTTTGGTAGACCCTGTCTGCGGAAAGACATGGCTCGCTGCGACAAAAATGCCGTCTGGAAGGTCAGCGGCCGGTGTTATTGCCATTATAGTCGGCGGCTGAGACGTTTCCGCCTTCTCGAAATAGGGCCGATGCCGGAAGCAAACCACAGCGCAGCCAAGCTTGAACGGGCCGGCCGACGCTCATGAACAGTGTTCAAGCGGCCGCCGTTCAACGGTTATCCGGAAAACCATCCTTTCCGATTAGCCTAGAGCAAGTGGTCATGGGCGCGGCCATCGCCGCGCTCGTCATTCTGATCGTGCTGCCGCTGTGCTCGCTGTTCCTCGGCAGCGTCAAATCCGAGGACGGCTATACGCTGGAATTCTTCCGCGACGCCTTGTCCGGGCGCCTCTATCTTCAGGCGCTGATCAATTCGCTTATTCTGGGGGCTTGGACTGGCCTCTTCAGCGTCCTCATCGGCGTGCCCTTGGCTTGGGCGGTTAGCCGAACCAATGTGCCGGCCAAGGGCCTAATCCGGCTCACGGCTACCCTATCCTATCTGTCGCCGCCGTTCCTCACCGCCATCGCCTTCGTCAATCTGTTTAGTCCCAATGCCGGATTGCTCAATACGCTTTTCCGCGACGTGCTCGACCTGCCGTGGCTTACCTTCAACATTTTCTCCATGAAGGGTCTCGTTCTCGTCACTGTCATCCATACCTTCCCCTTCGTCTTTCTCCTGGCCGAGAGCGCGCTGCAGGGCGTGGACGCGTCCTATGAGCAAGCCGCGCAAATCCTTGGCGCTAGCAAGTGGCGAACCGCGCTGGTGATTACAGGTCCACTGGTAGCGCCGGCAATCCTGTCCGGTACGCTGATCGCCTTCGTCAATTCCATCGCGCTGTTCGGCTCGCAGGCGATCATCGGCCTTCCCGCGCGCATCTTCACGCTGCCGACGCGGATCTATTCACTGTTCCACTATCCGCCGGAATACGGGCTGGCCTCAGCCCTTTCTCTTGTTTTCATCGTCATCACCATCGCGGCCTTGTTCCTGCAGCGGAGCTTCCTGGCCCGGCGCTCCTACGTCACGCTCGGCGGCAAAGCCTCCCGCCCGCAACTGGTCGATCTCGGGCCGGGCAGATGGCTGCTGGTCGTCTTCGCCACCGCGGTATTCATCATCGCCATCGCCGCGCCTTACACGACCCTGATCGCCGTCTCCGCCAGCAAGTCCTGGGGGCTCGCCTTCTGGAAGGGACTGACGCTGGCGAACTACAAGTTCGTGCTGTTCGACTATGACGTCACCCGCCGCGCGATCTTCAACAGCCTTGTTCTCGCCACCGCTGCCGCCACCATCGCCGTAATGCTGGGCGCGATTGTCGGTTGGATCGATTTGCGCACGAAAATTCCCGGGCGGCGCTTGCTTGATTACATCTCGCTTGTGCCGCTCGGCCTGCCCGGCATCGTCATGGCGGTGGCGCTGATCCAGTTCTGGCTGGCCATGCCGTTTGCACTCTATGGTACGTTGACCATCCTGCTGCTGGCTTATGTCGGCCGTTATATCCCGCTCGGCGTCCGCGCCGCCAATGCGTCGCTGCGCCAGCTTGACCCCTCGCTGGAAGAAAGCGCACGCATTCTTGGCGCCTCCTGGGGCATGACCATGCGCGAGGTGACGTTGCCTTTGATCCGTCCGGGATTATTCGCGGGCTGGTTGCTGATTTTCGTCCCGGCGATTCAGGAACTGAGCGCATCGATCCTGCTCTTCAGCTCAAGTTCGATCACGCTCGCCGTCGCGGTCTACAATCTTTACGAA
The DNA here is from genome assembly GCA_034668785.1 of Alphaproteobacteria bacterium. Classification (GTDB taxonomy): domain Bacteria; phylum Pseudomonadota; class Alphaproteobacteria; order Rhizobiales; family Xanthobacteraceae; genus CANKHA01. Next base: position 28,863 of record JAXDOS010000111.1, on the reverse strand, counting down.
ACCGGCTATACGGAGCCGGTCGCCGCGCTCGCCATCGTCAACGTCATTATCATCGGCGCCGCTATTTGGCTCGCCAACCGCTTTGGCGGTGGTGACACACAGCGCCTCAGCTACAGACCTTCGTGACGGGGAATACATGGCCGGCGTTACCATCGCGGAACTTTCCAAAAGCTACGGCGCGGGGTCCGAGATGCCGGCCGTCAGCGGCCTTAATCTGAACATCCACGACAACCAGTTCGTCACCTTGCTCGGCCCGAGCGGCTGCGGGAAAACGACGACGCTGCGGCTGATCGCCGGCTACATGGCGCCCGATGCCGGCACCATCCATGTCGATGGCAGGCTGGTGTCGTCGAAGGATACATTGGTGCTGCCGGAACACCGCGGCATGGGCATGGTGTTTCAGAACTACGCAGTTTGGCCGCACAAGACCGTATTCGAAAATGTCGTCTTCGGATTGCGCGTGCGCAAGGTGCCGAACGCCAAGGCGCGCGAGCAGGTCGAGAAAGCGTTGGCGCATGTCAACTTGTCCGGTTTTGAAAACCGCCTGCCGAATGAGCTCAGCGGCGGCCAACAGCAGCGCGTGGCGCTGGCGCGCAGCTTGGTGGTCGAGCCGGAAATCCTGCTGCTGGACGAGCCGCTGAGCAATCTCGATGCCAAGCTACGTGAGCGCATGCGCAGCGAGTTGAAACAGCTTCAACGCCGCACCGGCATCACTTTCATTTACGTGACGCATGACCAGGCGGAGGCGCTGGCGCTCTCCGATCAGATCGCTGTGATCTACGAGGGCCGGCTGCAGCAATTCGGAACGCCGCACGAGGTTTACTCAAAGCCCGCGAACCGCATCGTCGCGGATTTCATGGGCAACGTGAATTTGCTGCCGGCCACTCTTGTCGGCGCCACGAACGGCAAAGGTACGGTACTGATCGGTGGCGAGCTTCGCGTCGATGCTATGCTCTCGGACGGAATGACCGCGAACAGCGAGGTCGATGTCGCCATCCGGCCGGAAAACATCCTTCTCGGGCCGGCGGCGGAGACGGAAACATCGAACGCCAAGGCCAAGGTGAGCGAGCGCACGTTCCTGGGTAATTTCAACGAGTATCTGGTGACGCTTGCTTCGGGCCAGGTGCTGCGGGTGCAGACGCATCCAAGACATCAATTCGCCGTCGGCGACACCGTCGGCATCGCCATCGACTCGACGCAGATCAGTATTTTTCCGCGGAGCGGAAATGCTGGGACTGTTAAACAATAAGCGAAGTGTAAAAACAACAACGGGAGGAAGAAATGAAGAACGTGCGTCAACGAACCGGTTGGCTGGTGCTCGCGCTTACCGCATTTCTGCTTGGCGGCACAGGCACTCGCGCCGCGGATCAAGTTGACGTTGCCGCCGCGAAGAAGGAAGGCAAGGTAGTCTGGTACACCTCAACGCCAATCGAGACGGCGAACAAGCTTGCAAAAATGTTCGAAGCGCAGAGCGGTTTGAAGGTCGAGCTATTCCGCTCCGGCGGCTCGGCCATTATCAGCCGCTTCCTGCAGGAGCAGCAGGCTGGCCGTGTTGCCGTGGACGTGCTCACCACCTCCGATCCAGCCGCCGCTTCGGCGATGACGAAGAAAGGAACCTTTGTCGCTTTCAAGCCTGCGAATTTCGAGAAAGTGCCGGACGTGGCCAAGGACGCGAACGGCAACTATATCGCCCAGCGCCTCAACATGATGACGCTCTTCGTGCGCACCGACAAAATGCCGGCGGCGGATGCACCCAAAGCTTGGGCGGACGCCACCGACCCAAAATACAAGGGCAAGCTGATCATGTCCGATCCTTCGTTCACCTCGCTGCAGTTGATGGTGATCGCGGCGCTGTCGAAGAAATTCGGCTGGGAATATTATGAGAAGCTGCGGCAAAACGACACCATGGTGGTCGAAGGCAACCAGCAGATTGTCGACAACCTCAAACGCGGCGAGCGCCTGATCGCCGTCGGCGCGCTTGATTCCTACGCCGCTGACGCGCGGAAGGAAGGCCATCCGGTGGCGACGGTGTATCCGACGGAAGGGACATTCATCATTCCCTCGCCCACTTCCATCATTAAAGGCTCGCCGAATCCGAGCGCCGCGAAGCTTTTTGCGGAGTTCATGCTGAGCGAGGACGCGCAGAAACTGTTCCCGGAGGACGGCGGCTACGCGGCGCGGACGGATATCGCCGCGCCTAAGGGAAATCCCGCGCTCGCCGATGTGAAAGCGATTCCCATCGATTACGATGAGGTGGAGAAACAAACCCCCGCCATCAAGAAGAAGTTCAACGAGATTTTCCAGTAACGAGAAACGCCCGCTTCGCGGACGCGCAAGACAAGGTGAGGGAATGAGCAAAGAAACGGTTTCGCCAGCGGAGACAATCACCGGGCAGGAGCATTGGACGACGAAAGGCGAGGTAAAGCTTTTCCTCTGGGAGAAATGCGTCGGCGATCCCGCTAAGGCCAAGGGTATCGTCTTCTTCGTGCATGGCTCGTCGATGGCGTCGCAGCCGACCTTCGATCTGCAGGTGCCGGGGCGGCCTGATTCCTCGGTGATGGAATGGTTCGCGAAGCGCGGCTACGACTGTTGGTGCGTGGACATGGAAGGCTATGGCCGGTCCACCAAGGACCGCAACAACAACTCGGACATTTCCCAAGGGGCCGACGACCTTGCCGCCGCCGCGACCTATATCCGGAAGCTGCGCGGCAAACGTCCGTTCCTGGTTTACGGCATCTCGTCGGGGGCGCTGCGTGCGGCGCTGTTTGCGCAGCGCAATCCGGAGATGGTCGGCCGCATCGCGCTCGATGCCATGGTCTGGACCGGCGAAGGCAGCCCCACGCTCGACGAACGCAAGAAAAAGCTCGCCGACTTCAAGGCAAAGAACCGCCGGCCGATCGACAAACCATTCGTCTATTCGATTTTCAATCGCGATCATCCCGGTACCGCCGAGGACAAGGTGATCGAAGCCTTCGCCGACGCGATCCTAGCCCTCGACAGCTCAATGCCGACCGGCACTTACGTCGACATGTGCTCGAAGCTGCCGGTGGTCGATCCGGAAAAGATCACGATGCCGGCGATCATCATGCGCGGCCAGTGGGACGGCATCGCCGGAATGGATGACCTGCTGGAGTTCTTCAAGCGGCTGCCGAGCCCGGACAAACATTTCGCCGTGATGCCCGGCATTTCGCATGCGAGCTTCCAGCAGAAGAACTACATGCTGGTCTATCACATCCTGCTGAGCTTCTTCACGCAGCCGGAGCCCATCTACCGCGGATAACGTCGGCGGTCACGGGCTCGAAATAAAGATAGTGACGATTGCATCAGAGCCGTAGTTAACCGGCGATGTCTTAGTTCAATTGCAACGTATGTTTAATTTAATCACAACCTCTATACGCTTCGTCCTTTCCAGTAAGGCCCGGCTAGTACGCTTCTCCTCCAATGCACAGCGACTGCGATCCGCTCTGCGGATCAGTCATTCGCGCCAAGCACCAAGGACGGATTAAATGTCGAATTCACTTTGGCACAGGACCTGCCTCGTGGTGGGTGGTGCTTTTCTGGTTTTGGCTATCGATGCGCAAGCGGCGGACGGGACTGATCTTTCAGCAGCGAAGCAGGAGGGAAAGGTCGTTTGGTACACTTCGACGCCGATCGCTACCGCAAATAAGATCGCCAAACTGTTCGAAACAAAAACCGGCTTGAAAGTGGATATGTTCCGCTCAGGAGGCTCCGCTCTCGTCGGCCGCTTCCAGCGGGAAATCTCGACTGCGATCATTGCAGTGGATGTACTGACCACTTCGGATCCGGCGGCGGTTGCCGCAATGGCAAGGCAAGGCGCTTTTGAGCCTTTTAAACCGGCGGGGTTTGAGCAAGTCCCGGACGTGGCGAAAGATGACGACGGCGCCTATGTTGCCCAACGCCTGAACGTCATGACGCTGTTTGTGCGCACGGACAAACTTAAGGCAAGCGACGTTCCTAGGACCTGGGCTGCCCTCACCGATCCCAAATACAAAGGTATGATGGTGATGGCCAATCCCTCTTTCACCGCATTGCAATTGATGGAAGTCGCCACGCTCTCCAAGAAGCTGGGTTGGGACTACTACGAAAAGCTGCAAAAGAACGACGTCATGATTGTCGAAGGTAACGAGGAGGTTGTCGCTGCGCTTAAGTCTGGCCAACGCGTCATCGCCGTGGGCGCCAACGATGTCTATGCCAAAAACGCACGTCAGGATGGATACCCCATCGCTTCGATCTATCCGACCGAAGGGGTTTTCCTCATTCCCTCGCCGACCGCGGTCGTAAAGGGCTCGCCGCATCCGAACGCGGCGAAGCTGTTTGCAGAATTCACGCTGAGTGAAGAAGCGCAGAAGCTACTTACGCAGGACGGCGGCTATGCGGCGCGCATGGACATTCCGCCTCCTAGCGGCAGTCCCGAACTCGGCTCGATGAAAGCTCTTCGCGTCGACTATGGCCAGGTAGACAAGGAGGAAGCCAGCATCAAGCGGAGATTCAATGAGATCTTCAGCGGCAGCACGACAGGCAGCCGCCCGCAGTTATGATCCGCGTGGACTGCCTTGACCGGGCCGATAGGTGCAGGCCTCGTTGCAGCTGTCACGATAGACGGTAACCCGCGTCACCGGTCCGACATGCCGTATCTGCTCGCAGATAAAGCGCGCTAAGTTCTCCAGGGTCGGCGATCCCAACGCCTCAATGCGATTCAACAGCTTGTGATCAAGCATTTGCCGGACGTCGGCGACCGCTGCTTCAAGCCTGCCAAGATCGATGATCATACCGGTGCTTGGATCGGGGCTGCCTTCGACGGCAATCTCGGCGCGAAATGAGTGGCCGTGAACCTCCTCGGCAGCCGCGCCAAGCGTCGTGCCGGCGAGCGTGTGCGCCGCCTCGAAGTGAAAAGATTTAGTCAACTCCCACATCAGCGAATTCCAATCGTCTTGTGCGTCTGCAGGCTAAGCCGCCACCCCGGATGCCGCAGACAATAATCGATGGCCTTGGAGGTATTAGCGGCAAGGTCCGGCCCGTCTATCGGTTGCAAGGAAAAGCGTTCGAAGGCAAGGCTGGAAAAATCCTCCGGCGCTGCACCGGGCTGCGGATAGGCAAGCTTCAGTTCCTGGCCGCTCCGCACCCGAAGCTCGGTACCTGCCTTTGGACTGACACAGAGCCAATCGAGCCCGGAAGGGGGATCGAGGGTGCCATTGGTTTCAACGGCGATCGTAAAGTCACGGCGGTGCAAGGCGTCCACGAGCGCATTGTCCACCTGGAGCAACGGTTCTCCGCCGGTCAGCACAACCCATCGCTGTTCCTTTGTAATTCCCCACTCATCTTCGATGACATCCGCAAGGTCCTCGGCGCTGGCGTAGCGTCCGCCGCGGGTGCCATCCATGCCGACAAAATCCGTGTCGCAAAACTGGCACTGCGCGGAACTGCGGTCGGCCTCTTGGCCAGACCATAGATTGCATCCGGCAAAGCGGCAGAACACAGCGACGCGTCCGGCATGGGCGCCTTCGCCTTGCAGGGTCAAGAAAACCTCTTTCACCGCATAGCTCACAACGACACGCTCATCTCTCGAATGTCTGGAGGCCTCGCCTCTTCGCCTACGAATTGCCCGCCTGTATGTCGGTCAAGAGGTGCTATTGTGCAAGAAAATTTGCCCGGAGGAGGATCGCCCATGACGCGTGGAGCCGCCGCCCTCACTCTCTCTCTTGCGCTCGTCGCGCTGGTTGCGCCCGCCTTCGCGGCCGACCCGGGCTACAAGATCGTCGAGCGCTTGCAGATGCCGGATGGCGGCTGGGACTACGCTGCCTCGGATCCAGATAAGGGCCGTATCTACTGGGCGAGAGCCAGCGGCACCACGGATGTCATCGACGTGAAGACCGGCAAGCTGTCGCAGCTCCAGAGCACCGGTAATTCGCATCTCGCTGTGCCGGTGCCGGGCACCACTTTGATCGTGCTGCCGATGCGGGTTCCCGCCAAAACCGCCCGCATCGTCGACACCGCGACGGACAAAGTGGTGGCCGACCTGCCTGCCGGTGACGCACCGGACGCAGCGATCTACGACCCTTTCTCCAAACACGTCTTCATTATCAACCACAACGGCAGCAACGTGACCGAAGTCGATGCGCTGGCGGCGGACGTGGTCGCGACAATTCCCGTCGGCGGCGGCAAGCTGGAATTTGCCGATGCCGACGGCATGGGACGTGTTTTCGTCAACGTCCAAGCCGCGGGTGAGATCGCCGTGATCGACGTCAGGGCGCAGAAGGTGACGACGCGTTACAAGATGGCAGGCTGTGAGGACGCCTCCGGCCTTGCCTATGCCAGCCAGTCCAAGCTGTTGATCGCGTCCTGTGGCAACGGTGTGGCCAAAGTGCTTGCGGCCGATACCGGCAAAGAGGTCGCGTCGATCCCAATCGGCAAGGGGCCCGATGCGGTGATCTACGACCCGGTTCGGCAAATTGCCTTCATTCCCTGCGGCATCGACGGCACACTGGAGATTATCTCTGTTGCGGATCCGGCGCATGTCGCCTCGATCCAACGCCTGCCGACACAAGTATTGGTGCGCAGCGGAGCGGTCGATCCGCAGTCCGGACGCCTCTATTTGATGGCGGCGCAGCCCGATCCGACGAAGCCGACCGGCGGCGGAGGACGCCCGACACCGAAGGACGGCACCTTCGAGATGCTCGTGATCGCACCGCAATGATCCTGTGACAGCAGTGCGTAAAGATCGTCAGATTTCTTTTCCGATCATGCGATCGAGGGAATAGCGCCCGCCGCCGCGGAAGAAGATGGCTGTGCATAGCAGCAGCCATAGCAACGCATATTCATAACCTCTGCTGGTCCAGAAATAACCATTCGGCCACAGCCAGAGCGTGATGATCACCGCCATTTCGATCCAGATCAGCGCCGCCATGAGGCGAGTGAAAAGACCGAGCGCCAAGCACGCGGCGGCGAAGAATTCGACGAAGATGACGAGGTAAGACAAGGTCACCGGAAAGGGCAGCCCATGCGCGGCGATACTGATGCCATCCCTGGCGGAGTCACGGAAAAATAGTTTCTGCAGACCATGGGGAAACAGCACCGCGCCGGTGCAAAAGCGTATGAAGGCATAGCTGTAGGGCGAGAATTTTCCATAGAGCCGCGCAAGGCCTGGGAAAATCAGCCTGCGTGGATCGACATTCGCATCTGGGTCCATTTCAGCCTCCCTGGCCCACAGCTTTATCCAGGCTTCGGCAGAACCGATTTGAAAGCCAGATAGCCGCCGTCGAGCAAAAGGTCCGCGCCAGTCATGAATGACGATTCCTCAGACGCCAGGAACAGCGCACCGGCCGCTATTTCCTCGACGCGTCCGGTGCGGCCAAGCAGATGATAAGGCCCGCGGGCCTTATTGGCAGCCTCGCGGCTGCCAAAACGACGAATCGTCCGCGCGGTGTCGACGCCGCCCGGCGATAGTGAATTGACGCGGATTCCGTCCTCGGCGTGGTCTACGGCAAGGCACTTGGTGAATTGGATCAGCGCCGCCTTGCTGGTCGAATAAGGCGCCCGGGCGGCAACGCCGATCTGACCAAGCTGGGACGCAATGTTAACGATGGTGCCGCCACCGGCCTTGCGGATTTCGGGCACCGCGTATTTGCAAGTCAGGAAAGCGCCGGTAAGGTTGACCGCCAGCGCTTCATTCCACTGCTCCAGGGTCAAGGTCTCGACGGTGCCGTCCGGCGTGACCGCGGCTGCGACATTGACCAGTGTCGTCAACTTGCCGAAAGCCTCGACGGCGCATTGAACCGCCTTCTGTGCATGATCCGCGAGCGAAACATCGGCCTCGATCGCGCGCGCTTGGCCGCCGGCATTTATGATTTCGGCGGCAAGGCGCTCGACGCTATCTCCCCTGATATCGGCCAGCACCACCCCGGCCCCTTCCACGGCGAAGCGCCTAGCAATTGCTCCGCCGATTTCACCGCCGCCGCCCGTCACCACGGCGACGCGGCCTTGGAGCAAACGCTTCACCTCGCTGGCTGACATGCTCGCATCCCCGCGTCACCCGCCGCCCGCATTCACTTTCTGCAAGCGGTTGAGCACGCCGGGCGGCGTGGTGTAGGTCTTCTGAATCACTGCTTGGATCTGCTCGCCATTGCGCGGAGCGTTTGCTCCCAGCCCCATCCTCTCGCTGTCGGTAACGAATTCCGGATCGACAAACGTATCCGACAAAGCCTTGCGCATGGCAGCAAGGCGGTCCGCAGGCACGCCGGGAGGCATGACGAAAGGTCTGCCTAGCGCCAGCGGAGCAAAAGCGGCATCCAACAATATCTGGTTGTCGGCGTCCGTCGTGATCTCCGAAGCATACGGAACGCCGGCCAGTTCCGGACGCTTCTCCGGTCCGTATTGGATCAGAGCCTTGATCTTCTTTTGCGGAATCCAGTCCGGCTTGGTGGCCTGCAACGTGCTGTAAAAGACGCTCGAATAGCCGTCGATCTCTCCCCGCTCCATGGCGAGAAAGGCTTCCGTCTGGCCGGGATATCCATCGATGGTCTTCAACTTGGTGCCGAATACCTCGTTGAGCAGGCGCGCATAAAAAGCAGGAGTCGACTTGACGCCGGCAGTGCCGACCGTGATCTCCCGTTTTTTCACGTCATCAAGACTATTGACGGGCGATGCGCTCCAGACGACCAGAATGCCGGTCTCGACGCTGGGAGAGCCAAGCCAATTGAATTTGGTCGGATCATACTGTGCCTCCTTGGTGCCCAGCAGCGGCTCGAACGGCGTATTGTTTTGCAGGAGCGCGATTGTAAGCCCTTCCTTCTCGGCCACGTTGTAAAGGTAATTCGTGGCAACGATGCCGCCGGCGCCAGGCATATTCCTGACAACAACAATAGGATTTCCGGGGATGTGCTTACCCATATATTTGGCAACGGTGCGCGCCAGCGTGTCGTAACCGCCGCCGGGGCTGGAACTGACCACCATGCTGACGGTCTTGCCCTTGTAAAAATCTCCGGGGCCCTCCGCCTGAGCGGGGACAATGCCTACGGCCGCCCATCCACAAAAGAAGGCCACCAATTTTCTGCTGGGTCTCATCGCATTCTCGCTTGATCAAGAGGGTAGCCGGGAGCGCTTGGCATGGTTATGCAAGTCGTCTTGCGGATGCAACCAGGCGCCAACCTGGGCGTTGGCTCGATATCCAACCGACGAGGCTACTATGAGCATCCTATGGACGATCGTTATCGGTTTTGTCGCCGGCATTATTGCCAAGCTCATCTCCCCCGGCCCGAACGAGCCGAGCGGGTTCATCCTCACCACCATTCTCGGGATCATCGGCGCCTTCGTGGCAACCTACCTTGGCCAGGCGATCGGCTGGTACCGCCCGGATGAGGGCGCAGGCCTGATCGGCGCCGTGGTCGGCGCCATCATTGTGCTCACGATCTGGGGATTTATTTCCGGACGCCGCCCGGCGAACGGCTAGCCAGCGGCGCTTCTTCGTTCGCCGCGAGCTTTAGACTGGGAATGGACCGGATCGCCTCCTTGACCGGACAACGGCCAGTGGCGCCGCGCACGGCAAGATAAGTACCGCCGAGAAGCGCAAGAAGGTTGAGCAGCGGGTTCGGGCGTGGTTTCGTGGCGGCGGCAGCGAGGCCAAGACCCGCGACAACGGAAATCGCGCGCTCCGTCAGCGATAGATTTTGCGAGCCCTCAAATAACGAAATCGTATTCGGCATGACGTCCCTCGGATGTATGTGGTCCGTCGAGTAACGCCCGCAATCAACGGTCGTTCCTTTGCGTGTGATTCAAATGACCAGGACGGCATGCGTCGCCGGAGTGAGCGCGCAAAATGTCTTGTCTGGAATTGAGTGGCGGGAGCGACGGGACTCGAACCCGCGGCCTCTAGCGTGACAGGCTAGCGCTCTAACCAACTGAGCTACGCCCCCGAAGGGTTGCTGCGGGCTTAAAGGCCGACCCGAACCAAGTCAAGAAGCGCTGACGAGGTGGTTCAGCCGCCTGGTCCCGGTCTGTCATGCCCCCAGCCGAATGCCGGCGGCGAAGGCGCTCGGCGCTGTCCTCTCCTCAAAAACCGCCTTAGTTGCGAGGTTTTTCGTGCATGACATGCGAAAAAGCCAGATTTTCCAGGAAGAATCGTGGTGCACGCCCGCCGAATCATCTAGTTCGGCCTTTGTATGCGGATTTCTGACGCACCTGCTTCCCAAGGAGGATTTATCAATGGCGACCAAACCGGCAGCACAAGCGACCGTCACCGTTAAGCATCTCGCGGCCAAGATTGCCGAAACCCAGGAAATGTCGAAAAAGCAGACTGAGGGGATTCTGGGCGATCTCGTTGGCCTGATCACCAAGCACCTGAAGAAGGGCGACCGTATTCGTATCGGCGGTCTCGGCATCTTCGTGGTGAGAAAACGCGCCGCCCGCATGGGCCGCAACCCGGCGACGGGCGAGGCCATTCAGATCAAGGCGAGCAAGAAGGTTGCCTTCCGCGCCGCCAAGGATTTGAAAGAGGCGGTGTAAAGCTTCTCTCGCTCCGTTTGTTGCGAGCAACATGCCCGCTGCTTTCAGCAGCGGGCATTTTTGCGAATTGCAACGGCGTTTGACCCGCGTGTTCGATAACGGCGCAGACGGTCGTTAGAATTGCATGAGTGATGTGGTGGGCGGTGACGGGCTCGAACCGCCGACCCTCTCGGTGTAAACGAGATGCTCTACCAACTGAGCTAACCGCCCAAGCCACCCCTTTATCGCCGCGAATAGCCGCCTGGCAAGTTGGGCGCGCCTCGTAAAGCGTTCCAGGATTGATCTTGCCGGCTTGGCCGTACTACCACTCCCCTTCGAAATCGAGGATTTCACCGCGGATGGCCGTTTTCAGCCGGGATCTATCTGGCCGCCGCAAGATGCGAACGGGACCTCGCAACCCTCGGCTCGGCGCGGCGGGTTTTCGCTTGGCGCTCCCCCTGCTGGAACGTTTTTACGCGCGCAAGCGTATTTTTCGTCCCGACAGCGATTTCGCCAAAGAGCGCCTCGCCGTCGTGCGCGCGAAGCTCGATCGCGGCGACACCGTTTACCTTGCTGGGGTCGGCGCGGCAGGCACGCATAATTCAGGAATTGCTCTAGTCAAGCTCACGCGCGAAGGCGGACCCGAGCTCATCGCCAATAACGAAGAGGAGCGATTTTCCGGCCACAAGCACACGACGGAATATCCACGGCTTGCTGTGGATGAACTGCTCAAGACGATGGCGCGCATTGGCATCGTGCCGGATGACATCGATGCCTGGATCGCCACCTGGGATTATCCCGCGCTCGGCGCGACATTACTGCGCACCTTCTTGGAGGAGCTGCCGGGCAGCCTGAGCATGCTGCGCCCGGGCGCGACGCCGGCCTTCAACCTACGTCATCTGGATCAAGGCACCCGCGCCGCGCGCCACTTGACCGAACAGCTTGGTGCTAAAAATCCGGTGTCGCTAATCACGATGCCACATCACGACAATCACGCTTGGTATTCGTTTGCAGTGTCCCCCTTTGCCCGCAGCGAAGCCCCCGTCCTTATTGCGGTACTCGATGGAACCGGCGACCTCGGCTCGATCTCGCTTTACGTTGCAGAAGCCGGAAAGATGCGTCTGTTGCGCAGCAACAACAGCGTCTTCGATTCTCTCGGCGCCTTTTACAGCGTCATCAGTTCCACCCAGGGCGGCTGGACGTGGCTGAGCAGCGAAGGGCGCTACATGGGCGCCGCCGCTTACGGCGATGGCGACAGGCAGACGAACAAATTTTACATGCCGTTGCGCGACGTCTTCAGCTTCGAGCCCGCCGGACAGGTTTATCTCAATCGCGCTCTGGCCAATTGGCACCGCGATCCCTTCCATAAGCCTTACACAGCCGAGCTGGCAGGCATCCTGGGCGAGCCCATTCCGCCGGAGAAAATGTGGAATCCCGACGCCGTGCTGCGTGTCGAGGATATTCACCATGCCCCGGACACGCAGGAGCGCCTCGATAAAGCGGCGGCGACGCAGATGGTCTTTGAGGACGCGCTGTTTCACATCATCGATCATGCCATCCGGGAAACCGGCAGCGAATGCTTGGTCCTGACCGGCGGTGTCGCGCTGAATGCGGTTGCCAATATGCGCGTGCTGGAGCATTTCGACGGCGCCTATTACCAGCGCACACTAGGGAAGCGTACGCGGCTGCATCTTTGGGTACCGCCGACGCCGGCGGATTCCGGCGTCACCATGGGCGCTGCCTACATGTTCGCCTATCTGGCAGGCAGCGGCATTGGCGCCCCCGTGGCGCACGCCTTCTACTGCGGACTACCGCCGGAGGAGGCTGACATCCGCGCTGCACTTGCAAGCGCAGATGACATTGGCTGGATGTCCTTGGGCAATGCGTCCGATCCTGCGAAGCGCGATGCGATCGCCGACCTGATGGCTTTTGTTGTTGCTCAGGATGGCGTCATCGCACTCTACCAAGGCTCTGCTGAAACCGGACCGCGCGCGCTCGGACATCGCTCCATCCTCGCCAATCCGTGCAATGCCCGCACCCGCGAGGTGCTCAACGAAAAGGTGAAATATCGCGAGGCCATTCGGCCCTTAGCACCGATGATGACGCTCGAAGCCGCAGAGCGCTTCTTCGATCTCTCGGATGGCGCCGGTGACGAAGACTACAACGCCTATAATTACATGGTCCTGACCGCGCCGGTGAAGCCGGGCGCACGGGAGCAGATTCCCGCGGTCATCCATGCCGACGGCACCGGGCGTCTGCAAATCGTGCGCGAGTACACCGATCCCCTCACCTATGCCTATCTCAAGGCGCTAGGCCGCAGGATCGGTGTCGAGGTTTCCGTGAATACCTCCTTCAATGTGGCAGGCCCGATCGCGCAAACACCGCTACAGGCAATCGAAACATTACGGCGGTCGAAGGGAATGGATGCCGTCTTCCTGTTTTCCGAGGAAGGTCCGGTTTTCGCGGCTTGGCATCAACGCGCCGGGATGAGCGACGCCGGCCGCTTCAATACTTGGCTGACGGCGTGGCGTACCGCCGTTGGCCCTGCCGCGGGCATCGGCAGCAGTCTGCTGGACCAACGATAAGCAGGTAGCGATCAATAAGGGTCGAACCTTCGCCCGCCAAAAAGCAAACGGCGGCGCCTTGGGGACGCCGCCGTTCGACAATAGGTTTACGAGGTTAGTGGGCCGTCAGCGCGGAAGGTTCATCGTCCGCCGGCGGCTCTGCCGGTTTCGTGCCGGTATCCTCCCACACGATTGGCTCGGGCTTGCGAACCAGGGCGTGGGTCAGCACCTCGTCCATGCGCGACACCGGAATGATGTCGAGACCGCTCTTAATGCTGGCGTTGACGTCGACAAGATCCTTGGCGTTCTCTTCCGGGATTAGCACCGTCTTGATGCCGCCGCGCTGCGCCGCCAGCAACTTTTCCTTCAAGCCGCCGATCGGCAATACACGGCCGCGTAGCGTGATCTCGCCGGTCATGGCGACATCCTTACGGACCGGAATCCCGGCCATGACCGAAACGATAGCGGCGACCATGGCGACACCCGCCGACGGACCATCCTTGGGCGTCGCGCCTTCCGGCACGTGCACGTGGATGTCCCGCTTCTCGAACAGCGGCGGCTCGATGCCGAAATCGACGGCCCGCGAGCGCACATAGGACGCTGCCGCGGAGATCGACTCCTTCATCACCTCGCGCAAGTTGCCGGTTACCGTCATCTTGCCCTTGCCCGGCATCATCGCGGCTTCGACGGTGAGCAACTCGCCGCCGACCTCGGTCCATGCCAGGCCGGTCACGACGCCGATCTGATCGTTCTCCTCGATTTCGCCGTAGCGGAATTTCGGCACGCCGAGGTAATCACCCAGAGTGGCTTCCGTGACCTTCACAACCTTCTTCTTCGAGGTCATCAACTCCTTCACCGCCTTGCGGATCAGGGTCGAGAGCTCGCGTTCGAGGTTGCGGACGCCCGCTTCCCGCGTGTAGCGGCGGATCAGCAGGAGCAAGCCCCCATCGTCGATAGACCATTCCTTCGGATCGAGGCCGTGCTTGACGATGGCGTGCGGGATCAAGTGCTTGCGCGCGATCTCGACCTTTTCGTCCTCGGTGTAGCCGGCGATGCGGATGATCTCCATACGGTCCATCAACGGCGGCGGAATATTAAGAGTATTCGCCGTGGTGATGAACATCACGTTGGAAAGATCGTAGTCCACCTCAAGGTAATGGTCGTTGAAGGTGTGATTCTGCTCGGGATCCAACACCTCAAGCAGCGCGGAAGACGGATCGCCGCGGAAATCCGCGCCCATCTTGTCCACCTCATCGAGAAGGAACAGCGGGTTTGACGACTTCGCCTTGCGCATCGACTGGATGATCTTGCCCGGCATTGACCCGATATAGGTCCGCCGGTGACCGCGAATCTCCGCTTCGTCGCGCACGCCGCCGAGCGAGACGCGAACGAATTCGCGGCCCGTCGCCTTGGCGATGGACTTACCGAGCGAGGTCTTACCCACGCCCGGAGGTCCGACCAGGCAGAGGATCGGCCCGGTCAGCTTATTGGCGCGCTGCTGCACGGCGAGATATTCGACGATGCGTTCCTTGACCTTCTCCAGGCCGAAGTGGTCGCCGTCGAGAATCTGCTCGGCCAGCTTGAGGTCTTTCTTGACCTTGGTCTTTTTGTTCCACGGAATCGCCAGCAACCAGTCAAGATAGTTGCGCACGACCGTTGCCTCGGCCGACATCGGAGACATCTGCCGCAGCTTCTTCAACTCGTGCGTGGCCTTTTCGCGGGCTTCCTTCGAGAGCTTGGTCTTCTTGATCTTGTCCTCGAGCTCGGCAAGTTCGTCCTTGCCTTCCTCGTCACCCAACTCCTTCTGGATCGCCTTCATCTGCTCGTTCAAATAATACTCGCGCTGGGTCTTCTCCATCTGGCGCTTCACGCGCGTGCGGATACGCTTCTCCACCTGGAGCACGGAAATCTCGCTCTCCATCAGGCCGAGCACCTTTTCCAGCCGCTCGGTTACGACCGGGGTCTCCAGGATCGCCTGCTTGTCGGAGATTTTCACCGCCAAATGCGAAGCGACGGTGTCGGCGAGCTTGGCGTAATCCTCGATCTGCTGGACGACACCGACGACCTCGGGCGAGACCTTCTTGTTGAGCTTCACATAGCTTTCGAATTCGGTGATGACCGAACGCGCCATGGCTTCCGCCTCGACGGCGTCGCCGACGGTATCGGCAAGCACGATCGCGTCCGCCTCGTAATATTCGCTGCGGTCGGTATATTTGACGACCTTCGCACGCTCGGCGCCCTCGACCAGAACCTTCACGGTACCGTCGGGAAGCTTCAGTAGCTGCAACACGCTCGCGAGCGTGCCTACCTCAAAGATCGAATTCGTCGCCGGATCGTCATCGGAGGCGTTCTTCTGCGTCGCCAGCAAGATATAGGTATCGGATCGCATCACCTCTTCGAGCGCGCGGATCGACTTCTCGCGGCCGACGAAGAGCGGAACGATCATGTGGGGAAATACGACGATGTCGCGTAGCGGCAACACCGGATAGGCCCGGGTTTCACCGGGAGTGAGAGATGGGCGAGGCTTTCCAGTCGTCATGGCCCGAATTCCTGTTGTTGTGCCCCTCGACCGCGGCCCGCTTTTGCGCCGTCGATCAAGTGCCGTTGGGCCGGGAAGGGACACGGTCTCCTTCAGGGAAACCGTGCGCCGAAGGGGGAGACGAAAACCCTGCCCGGGAGGATACTTAGCTTTCGCACGCTGACATATAGGTGGCGACGGGTTCCGGCGGTGTCAAGGAAGCGCGGATTTCAAGGGAAATACGGCCATCGCATGGGCGCCGGAGCGCCGAGGAGCGACGAATCGGGGCGCAAGACACGCCGGCACGACTCCGCTCATGCACTCTGACTGCCTTCCCCGGTCCGATCGGACCGGTCGGCATAGATGTATAGCGGACGCGCGGTGCCCTCGACGACTTCCCGAGAGATCACGACCTCCTCCACCCCTTCCAGCCCTGGCAGGTCGAACATGGTGTCGAGGAGGATGCCCTCCATGATCGAGCGCAACCCGCGAGCACCGGTCTTGCGGTCGATGGCCTTGCGGGCAATGGCGCCCAGCGCCTCTTCCGCCAAGGTAAGGTCGACGCTCTCCATCTCGAACAGCCGCTGGTACTGCTTTACCAAGGCGTTCTTGGGCTCGGTGAGAATCTTCTTCAGCGACGGCTCATCGAGATCCTCGAGCGTGGCGACCACCGGGAGGCGGCCGACGAATTCGGGAATCAGTCCGTATTTGAGCAAGTCCTCCGGCTCGACCTCGCGGAAGATTTCGCCGGCGCGGCGATCTTCCGGCGCCAGCACCTTGGCCGAGAATCCAATCGAGGTGGAACGCCCGCGCGAAGAGATGATCTTCTCCAGGCCGGCGAAAGCGCCGCCGCAGACGAACAGGATGTTGGTGGTATCGACCTGCAGGAATTCCTGCTGCGGATGCTTGCGCCCGCCTTGCGGCGGCACGGACGCGACGGTGCCTTCCATGATCTTCAGGAGCGCCTGCTGCACGCCCTCTCCCGATACGTCGCGGGTGATCGAGGGGTTGTCCGACTTGCGCGAAATCTTGTCGATCTCGTCGATATAGACGATGCCGCGCTGGGCGCGCTCGACGTTATAGTCGGCGGCTTGCAGCAGCTTCAGGATGATGTTCTCGACGTCCTCGCCGACGTAACCGGCTTCGGTCAGGGTCGTGGCGTCCGCCATGGTGAAGGGCACGTCAAGGATGCGTGCCAGCGTCTGCGCCAGCAGCGTCTTGCCCGACCCGGTCGGCCCGATCAGCAGGATGTTGGACTTCGCCAGTTCAACGTCGTTGTGCTTGGTCTGGTGATTGAGCCGCTTGTAGTGGTTATGCACGGCGACCGAGAGCACGCGCTTGGCGTGCTGCTGACCGATCACATAATCGTCGAGGACCTTGCAGATTTCCTTCGGAGTCGGGATGCCGTCGCGCGACTTTACCAGCGAGGATTTGTTCTCCTCGCGGATGATATCCATGCAGAGTTCGACGCACTCATCGCAGATGAATACGGTCGGACCGGCAATAAGTTTGCGCACCTCGTGCTGGCTCTTGCCGCAGAACGAGCAATAGAGCGTGTTCTTTGAATCGCTGCCGCCGACCTTGCTCATTCCTATCTCCGTCGATCGACCGAAGCCTTCGCTTCGCCACTTCAGCTTCCGCCGCTAATACCAGCGGCGGGATACGGCAAGCCCGGATGTCGCGGCCGGCTTCCAGGCTACCGTATTCTCAGTGCAACATGCTAACGGCCTGACAATCAAGAATCCATTAACGATAACGCTACCTGAGGTTCCTCACCTCTGGAAGCCTTCGCCGAAGGCTAGCAACGGACATCCGGCAGGATTGGGCCCGAATCAAGGGTAAAACCGTATAGCTGCAAAGCAAAGGCTCCGCCGTTAGGTCTTCGGCGGCATCTCCTCCACCCTTTTTTCGATTACCTTGTCGACAAGCCCGAAGTCCCTGGCCATCTCCGCGGTCAAGAAATAGTCACGCTCCAGCGCGTCTTCAATCTTCTTCAGAGCTTGGCCGGTATGCTTCACGTAGATTTCGTTAAGGCGTTTCTTCAGATTTAGGATTTCCTGGGCGTGCAACATGATGTCGGTGGCTTGCCCCTGGAACCCGCCGGAAGGTTGGTGGACCATGATGCGTGCATTCGGCAGGGCAAAACGCATGTCCTTGCCACCGGCGGCGAGCAGCAGCGAACCCATGGATGCCGCCTGGCCGATGCACAACGTTGAAACGCCAGGCCGGATGAACTGCATCGTGTCGTAGATGGCGAGCCCGGAGGTCACCATGCCTCCTGGCGAATTTATGTAGATCGACAGCTCCTTCTTCGGATTTTCAGCTTCCAAGAATAATAGCTGCGCGACCACGATCGTCGCCATCCCGTCCTCGATGGGGCCGGTGATGAAGATGATGCGTTCCTTGAGAAGGCGTGAATAAATGTCGTAGGCACGCTCGCCGCGGTTGGTTTGTTCGACCACCATGGGGACGAGATAGTTCATGTAGGTATCGACGGGGTCGCGCATTGTTTCACCTAGTCAAAGGGTTATTGCACGCGGTTCTCGGCGCGCCGGAGCGGCCGTACGGAGAATCGCGGCGCATTGATCTGCATGAGTCACATATATACGCAGGCGCGCCCGCAACCAAACGCGGGACTGATATGCCGTGCGCTAAGGTTACGGCTTAGTCTCCGCCGTGTCCTCCTCCTCGTCGCGGTAAAGCTCTTCGATTGAGACCTTTTTGTCGGTCACATTGGCCAGCTCGATGAGGAAGTCGATGACCTTTTCCTCGAAGACGGGCGCGCGCAAGGTAGCGAGCGCATTGGGATTATTCCGGTAATATTCCCAGACTTGTTCCTCCTTGCCGGGGAACTGGCGGGCGCGGTCGACAACGGATCGAGTGACCTCTTCGTCCGTCACCTGGATGTGGTTCTTGTCGCCGATTTCCGCGAGTACGAGGCCAAGCCGCACTCTGCGCGCCGCGATCTCGCGATATTCAGCGCGAGCCGCCTCTTCCGTCGTATCCTCATCGGCAAAGCTGCGGTTCTGGGTTTGCAAGTCGGAGAGAATGGTTTTCCAGACTTGCTCGAATTCCTCGTCGACCAGGGTGGGGGGCGGATCGAATTTGTGCATGGTGTCGAGCTGATCGAGCAGCGAACGCTTGACCAGGCGCCGAGACGCAGCCGTGTGGTCACGCGCAATACGATCCTTCACCGCGTCCTTGAGCTTGGCTAGCGATTCCATTCCGAGCGAAGTTGCGAACGTGTCGTCGATGGTGACCTTTCCAGGTGCCTCCAGCGTATTTACCGTGGTCTCGAATTCGGCGTCCTTGCCGGCGATCTTGTCGTTTCCATAGTTGGGCGGGAGCGTCACTTTGACGACGCGCGTCTCACCCTTGGCCATGCCGATGAGTTGATCCTCGAACCCGGGAAGGAAGGTGCCGGATCCGATGCGGAGCGCTACATCCTCGCCGGAACCGGATTCGAACGCCTTGCCGTCGATGGTGCCGACAAAGGAGATGGTCACGCGGTCTCCCGTCTCGACCTTGGCGTCATCCCCCTTGGCGGCGTATGGCTGATTTTGTTCGGCGATTTGCTGGAGCGATTTTTCAATCTCGGCGTCGGTGACGTCTGCGTTAAGCCTTTCGAGCTTGAGGTTCTTGAATTCGGCGAGCTGGATCGGCGGCACGATTTCGAGCGCCACGGTGTAGGACAGATCGGACTTGCCACGGAGCAGGCCATCGATCTCGCCTTGCTCGGTGGGCAGAGTCACTTTGGGATCGGTTGCGAGCTTAAAGCCCCGATCAGTGACAATCTTGATATTGGCTTCCCGCACGGTTGCGTCGATGACTTCGGCCATGGTGCCGCGGCCATAGACCCGCTTGAGGTGAGCGACGGGAACCTTGCCGGGGCGAAAACCCCTGATCTGCACGCGATCCTTCAACTCAGTAAGGCGCGCGTTCACTTTCGCTTCGAGATCCGCGGCGGGCACCACCACCCGAAACTCCCGCTGTAGGCCCTCAGTCCGGGTCTCTGTTACTTGCATATCGAATCCACCGTTCGCTTATTCCTGTTACAGGCACCGCGCGTTTAGAGACCGGCTGAGCCCACTGGCACCGTCGAAGACGGCGTGGTGCGGGCGGAGGGACTCGAACCCCCACGACTTTCGCCACGGGAACCTAAATCCCGCGCGTCTACCAATTCCGCCACGCCCGCAGTGGGCATCGCACGACGCGACGCTTGGCAGGATGTTTCAGACGCGCCCCCACGCGCGTCAAGGCGATCCCTCAAGCGGCGCGGCTTATAACATGCCAAAGCAGCGGCGTACTAACAAAATGCCAGCGCAGCGCATGCAGCCCTAACACGCCCCGTGCTCCGGGAGAATTTCAAAAAAAACCGGCCCGCATTGAGTGGCGGACGATGCCATCCAAGGTCAATACTGAAGCCTAGTTTGAGGTGACCTTTAAACGCCCGCCGAGATGCCGCTGAAGAGGCGGCGGTAGACCGCCGGTAACGCCTCCGGAAGGTCTTCGGCAATGAGGCCCGGGCCTAACTCGGTGCCGGCTTCCCCATGTACCCAGACCGCAGCGGCGACCGCTTCGAAAGCCGGCATGCCCTGCGCCAGAAGCCCGGCAACCAGTCCGGCCAGCACATCCCCGGAGCCTGCCGTCGCCAGCCAGGGCGGGGCATTATCCGCAATAGCGACCCGGCCGTCAGGCGAGGCCACCACGGTGTCCGGTCCCTTGAAGAGAACAGTTGTCCCGGTATACCGGGCCGCTATTTTTGTTTTCTCATGTTTTGAATTAACTTTAGATACCTCATCTATAACATTAATTAATCGATTAAACTCGCCGTGGTGAGGAGTGATGATCGTGGGCTGATCACCTCGGGCCCTTACCGCCTTGGCGAGAATGTCGGGGTCAGCGGCAAAACTCGTCAAGGCGTCCGCATCGAGCACGACGCCCCTGTTTCCGGTCAGCGCGGCGAAAACCAGTTCCCGCATCGCGGGACCAACCCCGCCCCCGGGCCCAAGGACGATGGCATTGAGGCGGGGATCGCCGAGGAATTGCGATAATTCTGCCGGTCCATCGACCGGCCGCACCATGACGGCGAGGCTGGCCGTGGCGTTGACCGCCAGGGCCTCGCGAGGAGACGCGATGGTGACCAGCCCTGCTCCCGCCCGCAGCGCCGCTCGGGCGGCCAAGCGGGCGGCTCCCGTGTGGGAGATATCCCCGGATACGACGACGGCATGGCCGCGCGTGTATTTATGCCCCTCAAGGTGCGGCACCGGGAAACAATGAGCCCAGAGCGCCGGGACATTGGCGAATAGACGCGGCTGAATGTGTTCCAGCACCCCGTCGGGAATGCCGATTTGCGCGACATGGACCTTGCCGCAGTGCAGCCGCCCCCGCAGCAGCAGGTGGCCGGGCTTGCGGCGGAAGAACGTGACTGTGTCGGTCGCCTTGACCGCAGCACCCATCACCGCTCCGCTGGTGCCGTTGACGCCGCTGGGCAGATCCACGGCGATGACCGGAACCCCTGCCCCGTTCATTGCGCCAATTAAGGCAGCCATTTCTCCGTCAACCGGGCGGTCGAGCCCGGCCCCGAACAGCGCATCGATAATGACGCCAGCACCTTCGAAAGCCCCCGGAGTGGCTTCCTCGGTGGGGCCGCTCCAGCGCCTCGCGGCCTGCGCCGCGGCTCCTTTGAGCTTGGCGCCGCCAGCCCGCAGGACTCGCACGTCGCCGCCCCGGCCGGCCAACAACCGCGCGGCGACATAACCGTCTCCGCCGTTATTGCCGGGTCCGGCGACAACGGCGACCCGTGTGCCGGAAGGATAGTTTTTGGCGACCCAGTCCGCGACCGCGCGGCCGGCATTCTCCATCAGGTCGATGGCCGAGACGCCGCCCGCGATCCCAAGCCGATCGGCCTCCGCCATTTCCGCATTCGTCAGGAGCTCGATCACGAGCGGAACAGTACCGGCGGAGTTCGGAAGGGACAACGCAGATGGCAGCTCAGATGGCGGGGAAAACCAGGCCGCAGGACTGAATAAGGTTTAATCAGTCTGCCTAATATTTTATCAAAGGCTTGACGGCGCCGGCGTGAATTGATCGCCGGAAGGTGCCCAGTGCCATGTAAATGAAGTTATTTCCGACTGCCATAAGGCTTGGCACGGACCCTGCTAACCGCAACATGACCCGCCGATCTCCCCGGTGGGCCGGGAGAAGGAACGCAATGAAAAAGATCGAAGCCATCATCAAGCCGTTCAAACTTGACGAGGTGAAAGAGGCACTTCAGGAGGTCGGCCTGCAAGGCATCACAGTGACCGAAGCCAAGGGATTTGGCCGCCAGAAGGGCCACACCGAGCTTTATCGCGGCGCCGAGTATGTCGTGGATTTTCTTCCGAAGGTGAAAATCGAGATTGTGCTTGGCGATGACATGGTTGACAAAGCCGTCGAGGCGATCCGGCGCGCGGCTCAGACCGGGCGCATCGGCGATGGGAAGATTTTCGTCTCCAACATTGAGG
The DNA here is from genome assembly GCA_034668785.1 of Alphaproteobacteria bacterium. Lineage (GTDB taxonomy): Bacteria > Pseudomonadota > Alphaproteobacteria > Rhizobiales > Xanthobacteraceae > CANKHA01. Next base: position 6,778 of record JAXDOS010000111.1, on the reverse strand, counting down.
AAGCAATCCGGATTAGGACGGGGGAATCCGGGCTGGACGCTATCTAAATCATTGCTTCACGTGAAACACGTTCGCGCCCGGTATCTATGAAAGGGGTAGGCATTCCATGACGACGGCAAAAAATGTCCTGAAGATGATCAAGGACAACGACGTAAAATTCGTCGATTTCCGCTTCACCGATCCTCGCGGCAAGTGGCAGCATGTCACTTTCGACATCACGATGATCGAGGAAGACACGTTCTCCGAAGGCATCATGTTCGACGGCTCGTCGATCGCCGGCTGGAAGGCGATCAACGAATCCGACATGAACCTGATGCCGGATCCGGCATCGGCAAGCATCGATCCATTCTTTGCCGAGACGACGCTGGTGCTGGTTTGCGACGTGCTCGAGCCGACGACCGGTCAGCCTTACAATCGCGATCCGCGCAGCATCGCCAAGAAGGCGGAAGCCATGGTCAAGTCCATGGGCATCGGCGACACCGTGTTCTTCGGACCGGAAGCTGAGTTCTTCGTATTCGACGACGTCAAGTAAAAGGCCGATCCCTACAACACCGGCTTCAAGCTCGACTCGATCGAATTTCCGAGCAACGGCGACACCGACTACGAAGGCGGCAATCTCGGCCATCGCGTCGGCATCAAGAAGGGCTATTTCCCGGTACCGCCGCAAGACTCGGTGCAGGACATGCGCTCGGAGATGCTTTCCGCCATGGCGCGCATGGGCGTGCGAGTCGAGAAGCATCACCACGAGGTGGCTTCCGCGCAGCATGAGCTCGGCGTGAAATTCTCGCCGCTGACGATCATGGCCGACCATATGCAGATCTATAAATACTGCATCCAGCAGGTCGCCCACATCTACGGCAAGAGCGCCACCTTCATGCCGAAGCCGGTCTACGGCGACAACGGCTCGGGCATGCATTGCCACCAGTCGATCTGGAAGGGCGGCAAGCCGGTGTTCGCCGGCAACAAGTATTCGGATCTTTCGGACACTTGCCTGTCCTACATCGCCGGCATCATCAAGCACGCCAAGGCGATCAATGCCTTCACCAATCCGACGACCAACTCCTATAAGCGGCTGGTGCCTGGCTTCGAGGCGCCAGTGTTGCTCGCCTACTCGGCGCGCAACCGTTCGGCCTCCTGCCGGATTCCGTACACCACCAATCCGAAGGCCAAGCGCGTCGAGGTGCGTTTCCCTGATCCGTTGGCAAATCCCTATCTCGCCTTCGCCGCCATGCTGATGGCTGGCCTCGACGGCATCAAGAACAAGCTCAATCCTGGTCCGGCGATCGACAAGGATCTCTACGATCTGCCGCCGAAGGAATTGAAGAAAATCCCGACCGTTTGCGGAAGCTTGCGCCAGGCGCTCGAATGCCTGGACGCGGATCGCGGATTCCTCAAGGCCGGCGGTGTGTTCGATGATGACTTCATCGACAGCTATATCGAACTGAAGATGACCGAGGTGATCCGCTTCGAGCACACGCCACATCCGGTCGAATTCGAGATGTATTACTCGTCGTAAGGCGCAGGTCTCCTCCCACACATCGCGGCAACGCGGGGCAACTCTTCAAGGGCGCTCTTCGGAGCGCCCTTTTGCGTGGTCGCGCGTCAAGTGAAGAGGAATGTTCCGGCAACGACGAGGATTAGCAAGCTGGCGGCAAAAAGCTGACGCCGCCGCGGCCGCCCATAACGCCCCGCCGCACGTCGCGCCGTGATGATGGCGGCCTCGAACTCATCGGAAGAGGAGTAGGAGCAAGCCAGCGCCCGCCCGGCCTGCTCGGCATTGGCTTGGAGCAGGACGAAGTCGGAGTCCAAATGAAAAATGGATCGCAGACCGGACATGCCATCATGCTGCGCCCGGAAGGTAAACGAGACGTTGCCTTTAGGTTTTTATCCTGGTTGGCGGGCTGATTGACGCGTCAGCAGCTAAGCAGCAAGTGAAATCTAGGCGGTTCAAGGCGTCACGAGCGTCAGGGCCCCGTAAGCTCCGGTGCGGGACGCAGGTGCGGGAACGCTCACGTCACGGACATCCTCTTCCACATCGGACGTTTCGATCCGATTGCGTCCATTCGTCTTGGCGCGGTAAAGCGCCACATCGGCGCGGGCGAGCAGTGTCTCGATGCTACAGCCGGGCATCTCCGCGCAGGCCGCGCCGATACTGACCGTCGCCCGGAGCGGGTGGCCGCAGATTTCAACGCCGGCGATCTCAAAGGCTGCCCGCACACGTTCCGCCACCGCGCCGGCGTCGCCAAGCCCGTTCGGTAGCACCGCCGCAAATTCCTCTCCGCCAAGCCGCCCAACAATGTCGCTTGCGCGCATATTGGCTTTGATGGTCATGGCGAACACACGCAATACCTCGTCACCAATAGCGTGCCCATGACCGTCATTGATCGATTTGAAGCGATCAAGATCAAGCATCAGAACTGTCGCTCGCGAACGTTGGGCCGCCTGCCGAGCCATCACGGCCTGAGCTTGCTCCATGAAACCACGGCGATTGAGAAGGCCTGTCAGCGGATCGGTCATGGCAGCCGTCTTATGAACGTGCTCGACCCGCTCCTTGGTCATGATAAGCACGATGAAGGCGGTGCCGACCGCGTAAAGCAGCATCTCCAGGGTGAAAACCGCCATCCAGCCGCTCGACAGTAGCGATGTCCCCGGCTCCTCGGCGCGCATGAACGCGAGCGGAATTGGAGGAAGAAAGACCATGCCGTGCAACACCGGAAGCATAATCGTCGACCAGAGCGAACGCGATGCGCCGCGCCGGTCGCGCCGCAACTCCCTGGCGCTGAAGAAAGTGTAGGCCGAGACGATGATCGAACTCAGGATGACACGATTGCCCGCCGACTCGGTGAACATCGGGAATTGACAAGCCAGCAGCCAGATCGCGGCTCCAGCCGAGAGCGCGACCGGCAATCCGCGGCGATCGTGAAACACGCGAAAGCCATTCCAGATCATCCCGCAGGCGACAAAGAGCAGAGCGTTTGAAAATCCATAGGGCAGCGGCGGAGAAACCTTACTGTCAACAATCCACAGTGCGACCGCGATGCCGCCGATAAGATAGCCTGCTCCCCACCAACCCAGCGCGCGAATGTTGCGGTCTTGAATCCAGGCAAAGCACAGAAACAGGCCTAACAGGCCGACTATGCAGGTCGAAACGATAAAAAGCGTTGGAACGTCCAGCGACATTAATGCTCCCGCGTCGCGCCTTTAGGCGAACGCCTGCAAATCAGACGAAAATCCGGTGTCAGGCCGTGACTGCCTTGCACTAAAAGTACCACCCATACCTTTGAGAAGGGTTTCGCCGATCATGCAGGTTTTCGAGAAACCTGCCGAAAAACCAGGAAATCGCGGCAACCTGCTCATGCTTGTGGACGGTCCGTTAAAGGCGGATTGGTTGCTTGACATCCCAATGTACTTTGTATATTAAAGTACATTGGTTCATGGAGGGCACAATGAACGAAAACGACGCCGCCTTACGCGAGGAGATTGCGTTCATCCGCCGCGCCATCGAACAAGGACGCGGCTATGCCGAGACGCGCAGCCTCGACATGTTTCTTTGGGGTCTTGCCATCGCCGCCGGGTATCTCGGGACTTATGCAACCGTAGTCGGCTGGTGGCGCGTCGACATCGATTGGTTCTGGACGGTCTGCATCGTGTTGCCTTGGATTTATTCTCTGCGTGGCGCCTTCATGCGCCGTGATGCGCAGCCACATGTCACGCCATCGCTTCAAGGATTGCGTGCGCTGTGGCTTGGCTGCGGCATATTTCTCACTGCCCTTTCCATACTTCTCAAAATGACGGGCGAGATGCGCCAAGGCTGGTACAACGCCGTCGCCGCGGGGGTAATGGGTATCGGATTTCTCGTCACCTCTTCACTCGTCAACTTGCTGTGGCTACGCTGGATCGCCATCGCCTGGGGCCTCGCGGCGGTGTTGCTTTACGCCATACGGAGAGACGTTGAGGTTTTGCCGGCCTCGGCGGCGCTGATGTTGTTGTTGCTCGCCCTGCCCGGCTTCGTGCTGTGGCGCAGCCAGTCAGCCTCCGCCAAGACATGACCGACTTCGACCATAACGCCCTGGACGAGGTGCTGCAGAGCCGCGTCCGCATCGCCATCGTCGCCTTCCTCGCCAGCGCGGGAGAGGTCGACTTCTCCGTCGTCCGGGACGCCATCAAGACGACAGACGGCAATGCCAGCGTGCATCTGCGCAAGCTGGAGGAAGCTCGCTATGTGTCGGTGAAGAAGTCGTTTGTGCGCCGCAAGCCGCAAACGCGCTATGCGCTGACGGATCGGGGCCGCAAGGCTTTGCTCGATCACGTCGGCCAATTGGAGACCCTGCTAAACAGCGCAAAACCGACAACGGGGGGCACCAAATGACCAGGCTCGTTTCAGGCTTGTTTGTTGTCGTCCTCGCAATCATGACTGTCGGATGGGCGCAGGGTCAGATGCGGACCGATGGCTTCGACTACGAGGTGCGCTCGGACATGTTCAAGGGCATCGCCGGCGACGCCGCGGCATTCGAGCGGGCCATGGCAGTGTGCGAGGCGCGGCTGGCGGTGAATCCGGACCACGCCGAGGCGCTGGTTTGGCACGGCACCGGCTTGATATTTCGCGCCGGCGAAGCGTTTCGCAATGGCGACCGCAACCAAGGAGCAGCACTGAACCAGCAAGCCATTTCCGAGATGGCCAAGGCGGTGACGCTCCGGCCCAACGATGTCGCTGTTCTAATTCCTCGCGGCGCCGTGATGCTTGCAGCAGGAATGTTCGCCCCGGATCCGGCGCGTGGGCGTCCTTATATCGAAACCGCGGTTGACGATTTCGAAAAGGTCCTGGTGTTGCAGCAACCTTATTTCCAAGGTCTGCCGGCGCATCCCAAAGGAGAACTTTTGGCCGGACTGGCCGAAGGATGGTGGCGTCTCGGCGAGGCGCAGAAATCGCGAGAATACCTCACGCGCATCATCGCCGAAATGCCCGATACGAAATACGCCGCGGCCGCAAAAACCCGGCTCGACAATCCGGCCGGAAATTCCCGCGTCACCTGTCTTGGTTGTCATACCAAATAGAGCGGAGCGGTAAGGCGGATAACTGCGAATGCCGGTAAAAAAATCATCCAGAGGAAGCGGCAAATGAGCAGCGATCCATGGCGCGGCGGCCTGCCTTGGACCGCAGGGTTTCTCCTATTCCCGATTGTGGCGACCACGCTGGCGGCCAAAAGCTACGAGACATGGGCGGCCTGGCTACCCATGAAGGTCCCGGTCTACATAGTTGTTTGGCTTGGCTATACGGTCGCATGCTGGATAGCCGTCTACGGGGTTTGGTTGTGGTCATCGCGGCGCGGCACCGCTGATAAAATATTTGTTTTTCGCCGGCCGACGGGACGCGATTGGGGTATCGCGCTCGGAGGCGCCGCGGTCGGCATCCTGATTCTTTATCCCCTGAGTCAATGGCTGGCGCAGGTATTATTCGGCGCGCAAATGCGCGGGATGTCATTCGACATCCGCCAGCCTTTCGTCCTGCCGGTCGTGCTGGTCTGGGCGGTATTGACGGCGCCCGTGGCGGAAGAGGTGCTGTTTCGCGGCCTTGCGGTCGCCTATCTGCAGGCGCGTCATTGGCCCGCCTGGGCGGTCGGCGCGACCACCTGCCTTGCCTTCGCGGCCTACCACCTGCCCTATTTCGGCATTGCCGGCGCCACCCTTATTTTGTTCTGGGGCGGCATGGTCGTGGCCATTCGCTTATGGCGCGGCAATCTCACGCCGGGATGGATTTTGCACATCATCAACAACGTGGTCGCCTATATCGCGATCCCGTTACTTCGATGATCGCTTGGACAAACCTACCGCTTGGAGAACTGGAAGGAGCGGCGCGCTTTCGCCCGGCCGTACTTCTTGCGTTCGACCACACGCGAGTCGCGGGTGAGGAATCCGCCACGCTTGAGCACGCCGCGAAGGTCGGGCTCAAAATAAGTAAGCGCCTTGGAGATGCCGTGGCGCACCGCCCCGGCCTGCCCGGAAAGCCCGCCGCCCGACACCGTGCAGACCACGTCATATTGGGTATGGCGATTGGCCGCGATCAGCGGCTGCTGGATCAGCATCCGCAGCACCGGACGCGCGAAGAAGACCTCAACCGTCCGGGTGTTGACCGTGATCTTGCCGCCGCCGGGTTTGATCCAGACGCGGGCGACTGCGTTCTTGCGCTTGCCGGTGGCATAGGCGCGGCCCTGCTTGTCGAGTTTCTGCACGTATTTCGGAGTCTCGGGCGCCGCGGCCGACTTGAGCGTCGACAATCCTTCGAGCGTCTGCATGGGTTCGGCCATGGTCACGCGCTCCTCATGTTCTTGCGATTCATTGCGGCGATGTCGAGCGCTTCCGGCTGCTGCGCCTGATGCGGATGATCCGGTCCCGGATAAACGCGGAGATTACCAAGCTGCACCCGCGCCAAAGGCCCGCGCGGCAACATGCGCTCGATGGCCTTCTCGACGACACGCTCGGGAAACTTTCCCTCCAGGATCGACTTCGCAGTGCGCTCTTTGATGCCACCGATATAGCCGGTGTGATGATAGTAGATCTTCTGCTGCACCTTGCGGCCGGTGAGCACCACCTTCGACGCATTGACGATGATGACATTGTCGCCGTCATCGACATGCGGGGTGTAAGTCGGCTTGTGCTTGCCGCGAAGGCGCATGGCGACAATGGTGGCGAGGCGGCCGACGACCAGACCTTTGGCGTCGATCAGCACCCACTTCTTCGTCACCTCGGCGGGCTTTGCCGAAAACGTTTTCATGTGAGG
>JAXDOS010000110.1:0-6641 GCA_034668785.1 Alphaproteobacteria bacterium | reverse complement strand
GCCATGCGGGCAGATCGTCTCCCGAAACGTTTTCCGGCCGGCACTAAATACGTGGTCGAAGGCAAGAGCGCCGGCGAAGGCCAGGTCCGCATCTTCTCGCGTTACCTCGTCTTTCCGGATGGCACTTGCCTCGATCTGCCCCCGGATTCGCAAGAAATATCATCGCCTCCCGCTATCAGGAACAATCGCCGGCCGGGTACAGCGGCGGCGAAGAGCGCCGGCCGGCCGGAAATGCTGAAACACGCTCGAAAACTTTTCGCTGCGTCCGGCAGACGCCGGACCCGCCGGTTCGGAGTTCCTAACGGAAGCCGAATTCTAACCCACTAGCCCGCTGCTTAATGAATGTCGCAAAGAAAAAGGGGCCGCCGGCCCCTTTTCCATGATCACCCCGGTCCGTCCTTCGTTCGACCAGAACTGTGACCGGGCGAATTCCTATCTATTTTTTCTTCTTTTTGACGACCGCTACTTTAGACTTTCCTGCGGGCGCCACGGCTATAGCACCCCGGTTTTGCGCGGCGGCCTGTGCCGCGACTGCCGTGACGACCACCGCAGCAATAATGACTGGAATGACCCACGGGGCCGCGGCCCGCGCCGGAGTGGGGGCAGCGATAGCCGCGGTGCCGATGATGGCGGCGGCTGCAAGCGTTGTTAGCGTTTTCATGTAACCTCCCTTTTTTGATAGGTAAAAGATTAAAGCGCGGCTCGGCATCCGAGCAAGACACCCTCCACGCGCCACTTCGCCGCACGTCATTCGGTGGGCATTCGTAGCCGCAAACAAAAACCCCAGCCTCCGGGGGGGCTGGGGTTGATGGGCGATCTGTCGATCGCCTTCTGACTCATATTTGTGTCGCGTCGCATAATATAACGCCGAAGCTGCCTCAGAGTTCCCGCTGACCGCGCCGTCCACGCCATGAAGCGGCGGTCACTCGCCGCCGAGAACCATGTCGTCGCGGTGGATGACTTCGGCGCGGCCGCCAAAGCCGAGGATCAACAGGATGTCGCCCGACGACTTTCCTCTGATCTTCTCCGCTTCGTCGGCGTCATAAGCGACAAGACCGCGGCCGATCTCGGCGCCGTCGGGGCCGCGGATGACGACGGCGTCGCCGCGCTCGAAGGCCCCGTCGATCCGGGTAATGCCGGCGGGCAGCAGGCTCTTGCCGCGCCGCAGTGCCGCGACGGCGCCGGCGTCAATGATCAAGGTGCCCTTCGGCTCTAGAGAGCCGGCGATCCATTTCTTCCGTGCCGTCACCGGATTGGCCGGCGTGAGGAACCAGGTGCAACTCCCGCCGTTTGCTACAGCCTGCAACGGATGTTCGATGCGGCCGGATGCGATGACCATGTGCGTGCCCGCCGTGGTCGCGATCTTTCCGGCTTCGATTTTAGTCACCATGCCACCGCGCGACAGCTCGGAGCCGGAAGCGCCAGCCATGGCTTCGATCTCCGCCGTGATGCGCGGCACGATGGGCACCAGCTTGGCGTCGCGGCCGCCGCCCGGTGGTGCATCGTAAAGACCGTCGACATCAGACAACAGGATCAGGAGATCGGCGCTCGCCATGGTGGCGACCCGCGCCGCCAGCCGGTCGTTGTCGCCATAGCGGATTTCGTTGGTCGCCACCGTGTCGTTCTCGTTGATGACCGGCACGGCTTTCCATTCGAGCAATTTGGCAATCGTCGAGCGGGCATTGAGATAGCGCCGGCGTTCCTCGGTGTCGCCGAGCGTCACCAGCAATTGTCCCGCGGTAATGCCGTGGCGGGCCAGCACCTCGGCCCAGGTGCGCGCCAGCGCGATTTGGCCGACGGCGGCGGCGGCTTGGCTATCCTCAAGCTTGAGCGCGCCCGCCGGCAGCTTCAACACGCTCCGGCCGAGTGCGATGGCACCGGAGGAGACGACGATAATGTCGCGGCCTTGCTTGTGCAGCGCCGCGATGTCCTCCGCCAACGCCTCCAGCCAGGCGTGCTGCAGCCGTCCGGCCTCGGCATCCACCAGGAGCGAGGAGCCGACTTTGACCACGATGCGGCGAAAATCCGCGAGGGCAGGGGCTTTGGGGGACATGACATTGCTCAAACGGGCGGAACCTCAGCCGACCCTCTCCCCTTGTGGGAGAGGGTGGTTCGAGCGGAGCGAGAACCGGGTGAGGGGTCGGAGTTTGCGAATTGCGCTGACCCCTCACCCGGCTCGGACTCCGCTTCGCTCCGTCCTCGCCACCCTCTCCCACAAGGGGGGAGGGTTTGCAACGCGGAGCCTGCGTCTATGTCCAAGGTTTATATCGGCACGTCGGGCTGGAGCTACAAATCCTGGCGCGGGCCATTCTTCCCCCCGGAAATCAAGATCAAGGATCACCTGCGCTATTACACCACCCAGTTTCCCACCACGGAATTGAACGGCGTCTTTTACCGCACGCCGACCGAGAAAGCGGTGGAAGGCTGGCGCGATCAAACGCCGCCGGACTTCATCTTTGCCTGGAAGGCCTCGAAATTCATCACCCATTGGAAGCGTCTGACGAATTCCGAGAACAGCATCGAGTTAATGGTTTCAAGGCTCAAGATATTGTCGCCGAAGGCCGGGCCCGTGCTGTTTCAACTGCCGCCGCGGTTTAAGGCCAATCGCGAACGTTTGGCGTCGTTTCTCAAGCTGTTGCCGAAATGCTGGCCCTATGCCTTCGAATTCCGCGACGCGAGTTGGTATGAGAAAGACATCCTCGATCTCTTGCGCGACAACGATATCTCGCTTTGCTTGTCGGATCATCGCGATGCGCCGTCGCCTTGGGAAGCTACCGCGCGTCATGTCTATGTGCGCGGCCACGGGCCGGGCGGCGCCTACAAGGATCACTATCCCGACAAGACGCTGCGCGCCTGGGCGCGCGACATCGCCAAATGGAAGCGGCAGCGGCGCACCGTCTTCATCTATTTCGACAACGACCAAAAAAGCGCCGCGCCGAAGGATGCGCTGCGGCTGATGCAGATGATCAAATAATTCAGTAAAGCACCACCGAGCGGATCGACTTGCCTTCGTGCATCAGATCGAAGGCATCGTTGATCTTGTCGAGCGGCATCGTGTGGGTGATCAGGTCGTCGATGTTGATCTTGCCCTCCATATACCAGTCCACGATCTTCGGCACGTCGGTGCGGCCTCTGGCGCCGCCGAAGGCGGTGCCTTTCCACACGCGGCCGGTGACTAATTGAAACGGCCGCGTCGCAATCTCCTGCCCCGAGGCGGCGACGCCGATGATGATGCTCTCGCCCCAGCCGCGGTGGCAGCATTCCAGCGCCTGGCGCATCACGTTCACATTGCCGATGCATTCGAAGGAAAAATCCGCGCCGCCAACCGTGAGATCGACGATCGCCTGCACCACCTTGTCGCGCCCGACCTCATCGGGGTTGATGAAATGCGTCATGCCGAATTTCTCGGCGATGGCACGCTTTGCCGGATTGGTGTCGATGCCGACGATCTTGTCGGCGCCGACCATGCGCGCGCCCTGGATGACGTTGAGGCCGATGCCGCCGAGACCGAACACCGCGACATTGGCGCCGGGCCAGACCTTCGCGGTGTTGATGACCGCGCCGATGCCGGTGGTGACGCCGCAGCCGATGTAGCAAATCTTGTCGAAGGGCGCGTCCTCCCGCACTTTGGCGAGCGCAATTTCCGGCAGCACGGTGAAATTGGCGAAGGTCGAACAGCCCATGTAGTGGAACACCGGATCGCCATCGCAGCGAAAGCGGCTGGTGCCGTCGGGCATCACGCCTTTGCCCTGGGTGGCGCGGATGGCGGTGCAGAGATTCGACCGGCGGGACAGACAGGTTTTGCACTGCCGGCATTCCGGCGTGTAGAGCGGGATGACGTGGTCGCCGGCTTTCAGCGTGGTGACGCCGGCGCCGACCTCGCGCACGATGCCGGCGCCCTCGTGGCCGAGGATCGCGGGGAAAATTCCCTCCGGGTCCGCGCCCGACAGCGTATAGGCGTCGGTGTGGCACACGCCCGTCGCCATGATCTCGACCAGCACCTCGCCGGCTTGCGGACCTTCGATGTCGATGGTTTCGATGGTCAGCGGCTCGCCGGCTTTCCAGGCCACCGCGGCGCGGGTCTGCATTACGGCCACCATCCGGCCACGCCGGCGTCGGCATGCGGCTTCTCGCCCGCCGCCGTGCGCGCGCCGTCGATCACCGCGAGCAGCGCGCGCAAGACTTCCGGCACGCCTTGGCGGCTCGCCGATGACAACACCAGCGGTGTCTTCTTCGCCGCGCGTTTGAGCCGCGCGAGTTGTTCTTTCAACATTTCCGGTGTCAGCGCATCCACTTTGGACAGCGCCACGATCTCCGGCTTTTCCATCAGTCCGTGACCATAGGCGGCGAGTTCCCCGCGCACGGTCTTGTAGGCTTCGCCCGCGTCTTCCCCCGTGCCGTCGACGAGATGCAGCAGCACGCGGCAGCGTTCGGTATGGCTGAGGAAGCGGTCGCCGAGGCCGACGCCTTCATGCGCGCCCTCGATCAGGCCGGGCAAATCCGCCAGCACGAATTCGCGGCCGTCGACGGCGAAAACGCCAAGCTGCGGATGCAGGGTGGTGAAGGGATAATCGGCGATCTTCGGCCGCGCCGCGCTTACCGAGGCGAGGAAGGTCGACTTGCCGGCGTTGGGCAGACCGATAATGCCGGCATCGGCGATCAACTTCAGCCGCAGGCGAATGGTGCGTTCCTCGCCCGGCTGACCGGGATTGGCATGGCGCGGCGCCTGGTTGGTCGACGACTTGAAATAGGCGTTGCCGAAGCCGCCATTGCCGCCTTTCGCCAGCACCACGCGCTGGCCGAGCGCGGTAAGATCGGCGAGCAGCGTCTCGCCGTCCTCTTCGTAGATCTGCGTGCCGAGCGGCACCTTCAGGATCATGTCGGCGCCGTTGGCGCCATGGCGGTCCTTGCCCATGCCGCCGCCGCCCGACTTGGCCTTGAAATGCTGCTGGAAGCGATAGTCGATCAGGGTATTGAGACCGTCGACGCATTCGGCGATCACGCTGCCGCCGCGCCCGCCGTCGCCGCCGTTCGGCCCGCCGAACTCGATGAACTTCTCGCGGCGAAACGAAATGCAGCCGTTGCCGCCGGCGCCGGACTGAATGTAGATTTTGGCTTCATCGAGGAATTTCATGGCCCTTATGTAGTGGTTGCGGGCTGTTTTGGGGACTCTTTCTTCCCGGCCTCATGGTGAGGGGCGTCACGTAAGCGACGCGTCTTGAACCATGAGCTGCATTATCGGCCCGTCCTTCGAGACGCGCATTGCGTGCGCTCCTCAGGATGACGGAGCCAAGCTCGCCCGTTATTTGATATTGCGCGCGCCGACGATGCGCTCAGCCTCAATCGCGATCAGCGGAATTTTTCGAGCTGAGCATATAGTCCCGCGTCGGCTTATAGTCGGGAATGGGATGAGAGAAGCTCTCCAGCGCCTCGGCCCAGAGTTCCACGCGGTCAATATCCTGCCGCAGGCGGGCAAGAGATTCTTGCAGCCTTCTGGAAATCTGTTCTCCGGCGGCGGGGCCGACGGCCATTGTTCTCTCCGCGATAGGATGTGTCGGGCTACTCACATATAGCCTCATAGGTCAAGCCCTGCGGACCGGCTTTGTTCCGGGCGGTTCGATACGAAATTCTCTCATTGCTACAATGGCTTGATTATATTTGCTGAGACCTGCCCAGCCTTTACGCCGAATATTTGCGCCCGTTCCGCAATCTCGGCGAAGGTGACGGGGTCGGCACCGGTCATCCATACCTGCGAACCAAGTCCAGCCAGCGCATCATAAAGCGCTACTCGCCGCCCCGGATCGAGATGGGCGACGACCTCGTCGAGGAGAAGCAGCGGCGCAAAGCCGGTCATCTCGGCAACGAGCCCGGCGTGGGCCAATACCAGGCCGATCAGCAACGCTTTCTGTTCGCCGGTCGATGCCTTGGCCGCGGGAATGTTTTTCGCCGTATAGGTCACGGTCAGGTCGGTGAGATGCGGACCGTCGAGCGTGCGCCCGGCTTGCGCATCGCGTCCGCGATTATCCTTGAGCACGCGCCGGTAGCGGTCTTCCACCTCGACGGCGGGCAGTTCAGTCAGCGCCTGCTCCATCCAGCCTTCCAGCGCGATCTCCGCGGAGGGAAAGGCGGCGGCCGGATCATCGCGCGTGGCAAGAGCGGTCTGCAAACGCCGCATGGTCTCCGCCCGTAACGCCGCGACGGCGACCGCAAGCTCCGCGGTCTCATGTTCCACCGCGTCGAGCCAATGCGGATCGGAACCAGATGTCTCCAGCAGGCGATTGCGCGAACGCAGGCTGCGTTGCAGCGCCGACACGCGGCCGGCATGTTGGGCGTCGAGTGCCAGCACCAGACGATCGAGAAAACGCCGGCGCTCCGACGCCGGTCCGACAAACAGCCCGTCCATGGATGGCGTCAGCCAGACCACGCGCAGGTGATCGGCGAAAGCCGCGACCGACACCGGCTCGCGGTCGATGCGGCATTGGCGCTGCAGCAGCGCATCCTCCGCGCCCGGCGGATCGATGCCGGTGCCGAGCGTGGCGAGGCCGAGCGCGCCTTCGATCTCGGCCGACACGGCCCAGGCGCCGTCGCCCTCGGCGAATGCGACTTCCTCCAGCGTCGCGCGCCGCAACCCGCGCCCCGGC
>JAXDOS010000109.1:0-6438 GCA_034668785.1 Alphaproteobacteria bacterium | reverse complement strand
CGGACGAGTGGATGGAAGACGATTGACCGCGGAATGCTGGTTAACTGAGCTCATTGGCGGCAATTTGCGGCGACGTAGTTAATAGTTGGTACCGGAGCGAGACTCCGCAGTATTACGTATCAATTTGCGCATGGATTTTAATCGACGGGTATGAGTTTGCTACTATATCCAAATCATGCGCGTCGTATTGGTAGATCCGAGCCGCACCGTGTTGAAGTTTGTCGCGCGGTTGCTGGAAACCCGTGGTGACGATGTGCGGCCGTTTATCGACGGCCGCGCCGCGCTCGAATACGTCAAGAAGGACACCTCGGTGGACGCGCTGATCACCAGCGCCGAGCCGTTGTCGATCACCGGCCTGGAGCTGTGCTGGGAAACGCGGCTACTCGCGAGCGACCGCCGGCCGATCTACGTCATCTTGATGTCGTCGAACCAGGAGCGGCGCAATCTGGTGGAGGCGCTGGATTCCGGCGCTGACGATTTTATCGGCAAGCCGCCCGTTGCCGAGGAACTCTACGCGCGTTTGCGCGCCGCTGAGCGCCTGGCTTCCATGCACCGCGATTTGATCCAGCTTGCATCGCTGGACTCGTTGACGGGCATTTTCAACCGGCGTGCGTTCTTTGAGAGGGCTGGAGAAACCCACGCCCAAGTCGCCGCTATCGGCACGTTCTCCGGCATCATGCTCGACATCGATCACTTCAAAAGGATCAACGACGTTTATGGGCATGACGTCGGCGACAAGGCCATTCGCGAAGTCGCCAGCACTATTTCCGGTGCCAGCCCGATCGTCGGCCGGCTAGGCGGCGAGGAATTCGCCGTATTGCTGCCGGGCCGCAATCTTGCGGCCACTGCGGTGATTGCGGAAGGCTTGCGCCGGGAGATGGCGGCATTGCAGTTCGCCGCCGGCAAAGAGACCGTGACGCTGACATGCAGCTTCGGCGTCGCCGAGTGGCAGTCCGGAGAAAGTGTCGACCAAGTGCTCAAGCGGGGGGACATGGCGCTCTATGCCGCCAAGACCGGAGGCCGGAACCGGGTCGTTCTCGCCGACGACAAGCTCGCGGTGGCGGATTACGACGGCTCCAACCGACTTGTCCGCTCCAGCGTTCGGACCGAGACCGCGGCTTCCCCGCCGAAAGCGCCGGCTGACGTCGAAGAGCCCGAAAGCGTTCCGCGGTCGGCTGCTGGATAGTCAGCGCCCGGCCCGCTGCCTTTTGCCGCATCTCGCCCTTTTTAAATCAGCCGTCACACACCATATAGATTGCTGTCCGCGGACCGACCGCGCGCCAAGGGGAGAGCCACATGCTCCGCTTCCGTTTTCGTCTGATTGCAGCGCTACTTGCTGTCGCGGCTACGCTTGCTTTCGCTGCGGTAGAGGCCGATGCACGGGTTGGCGGCGGTTTCAGCGGCGGCAGCCGTGGCTCGCGGACGTTTTCCGCGCCGGCTCCGACGCGGACGGCGCCTTCCACCGCCGCGCCCCTGCAGCGTTCCGTGACCCAGCCGGGCGCTGTCAACACTCCTTCCGCCGCGCCTTCGGGTGGCCTCTTCGGCCGCCCCCGCGGCTTCTTCGGCGGCGGTCTGCTCGGCGGGCTGGCAGCGGGATTCATCGGCGCCGGTCTCTTTGGCATGCTGTTCGGCCATGGGTTGTTCGGCGGCCTTGGCGGTATGGCTTCGTTCCTCGGCCTGCTGCTTCAGATCGGGCTTGTCGTCATCGTCGCGCGTCTCGCCTGGGCTTGGTGGCAACGCCGTCAGCAGCCGGCCTTCGCGGGTCCATCCCTGCGCGATGCACCCGGCGGCGGGTCGGGTTTGGGCGGTCTCGGCTTGGGCCTGGGGCGCGGCGGTGCCGCAGCCGCTTCGGCCCCGGGCGATCAGGTGGGTATCAAGCCCGCCGACTTCGACAGCTTCGAGCGCCTGCTCACCGAAATCCAGGCGGCCTATAGCGCGGAAGATCTCAGCGCCTTGCGTAGCCACGTGACGCCGGAAATGCTGTCTTATTTTGCCGAGGATCTGGCGCGGAATTCCAGCCGCGGCGTCGTCAATCAGATCTCCGACGTCAAGTTATTGCAGGGCGATCTCGCCGAAGCCTGGCGCGAGGGCAACACCGACTACGCTACCGTCGCGATGCGCTTCTCGCTGGTCGATCAGACCGTGGACCGCGCCACCGGGCGGCTGGTCGAGGGCGGCACCAGTCCGCAGGAAGTGACCGAAGTCTGGACCTTCCGTCGCGAACCGCGCGGCAACTGGGTGCTTTCGGCGATCCAGCAGGCGTAATTCAAAGGTCGTCATGCCCGGGCTTGACCCGGGCATCCATCCATTTCGCGAAGAAGATGGATTGCCGGATCAGGTCCGGCAATGACGAGGTGTTACATCGTCAGCTTGCCTTCCCATACCCTCCCGCGGTCGGCGTTCGGATGACGATGGCCTCACCCGCCTCCAGCACGGTGGCGTCGCAGGCCTGAAGTTGCTCCACCCGGCCATCTTTCCGTCGCACGGAATTCTCACCCACTTGTCCCGCTTCGCCGCCCGCCAGCCCGAACGGCTGCACCCGGCGATGGCCCGACAAAATCGTGCATTCCATTTTCTCCAAGAAACGGATCGTGCGCAGCACGCCGTCGCCCGCGCTCCATTGTCCGCGTCCGCCGGAATTTTTGCGGATGTGGAAATCCTCCAGCAGCACCGGATAGCGCAGTTCCAGCACTTCCGGATCGGTGAGGCGGGTGTTGGTCATATGCGTCTGCACCGCGTCGGTGCCAGGAATACCGGGTCCGGCCGGCGAGCCGGAGCAGATCGTCTCGTAATATTGATATTTATCATTGCCAAAATTCAGATTGTTCATGGTGCCTTGCGCGGCGGCCATGGCTCCCAAAGCACCAAGCAGACAATTCGTCACCGCCTGCGAAGTCTCGACATTGCCGGCCACCACGGCAGCCGGATATTCCGGCGTCAGCATCGTCTTCGGCGGGATGACGATACGGATCGGCCGCAAGCATCCGGCATTAATCGGGATGTCGTCATCGACCATGACGCGAAACACGTAGAGCACCGCTGCGCGCGTCACCGGCTCCGGCGCGTTGAAGTTGTTGGGCTGCTGCGGCGAGGTGCCGGTGAAGTCGACAGTCGCCTCACGCTTCTCCCTGTCAACGGTGATCTTCACCTTGATCACCGTGCCCTGATCCATCTCGTAGGTGAATGCGCTGTCGTGCAGCCGGTCGATGACGCGGCGCACGCTTTCCGCCGCGTTGTCCTGCACGTGGCCCATGTAAGCCTGCACGACGTCCAAGCCGAACTGCGCCACCATCTTGCGCAATTCCTGCGCGCCCTTTTCGTTGGCCGCGATCTGCGCTTTCAGGTCGTTGATGTTCTGCGCCGGATTGCGCCCGGGATATTTTGCTTTGGTCAGCAGGGCGCGAGTGTCGTCTTCGCGAAAGCGCCCGCGATCCACCAGCTTGAAGTTGTCGATATAGATGCCTTCCTGCTCGATGCTGATCGCGTTCGGCGACATCGAGCCAGGCGAGATGCCGCCGATATCGGCGTGGTGTCCGCGCGAGGCCACCCAGAACAGGATTTCTTCCTTGTCGAACACCGGCGTGCAGACAGTGATGTCGGGCAGATGCGTGCCGCCGTTATAGGGCGCGTTGATGGCGAAGACGTCGCCTGGCGCGATGCGCCCGGTATTCTCGCGGATGATCGTCTCCACCGCGCGGTCCATGGAGCCGAGATGCACCGGCATATGCGGCGCGTTTGCCACCAGCGTGCCGTCGGCGGAAAAAACCGCGCAAGAAAAATCCAGCCGTTCCTTAATATTGACCGAGGAGGCGGTGTTTTGCAGCGCCACGCCCATTTGCTCGGCGATGGCCATGAAGAGATTGTTGAACACTTCAAGCATCACCGGATCGGCATCGGTGCCGACGGCGTGGCGGCGCATCAGCAGTATCGCGCGCGTCAGCAGCAGATGGTTCTTCGCCGTCACCTCAGCGCGCCAGCCGGGTTCGACCACGATGGTCTGATGCGGCTCGATGACGATCGCGGGGCCGTTAATTTTATGACCCGGCGCGAGTTGGTCGCGCACGAAGATCGCGGCGTCATGCCAAGCGCCGCCGGAATAGAAACGGGTTTGCCGCGTTGGCGCGGGCAGGGGAGCCTCGGTCGTTCGCAGAGCCGGCTCGGAAAATTTCGCACCGCCGCCGACGGCTTCTATCGAGATAGCCTCGATCATCATTTCCTTTGTTTGGTCGATAAATCCAAAGCGGGCTTTATGCGCAGCTTCGAAGGCGGATTTCATTTTGTCCACCGTCATTCCGGGGCGTGCGCGCATCGCACGAACCCGGAATTCAGAAGCACTTTCCGTGTCTCTGGATTCCGGATCGCCACCTTCGGTGGCGTCCGGAATGACGGCATAGGCCGGCACCCCCAACGCCGTGTCCGTCCCGGCGTAACGGATGTGCGCGCGGACGTGGACGGTCACATCGGTTTCCGGCACGCCTTGTCCTAAAACTTCCGCTTGCGCCTCTGCGCCCAGCCGCGCGCCGATCTCTGCGATTGATGCCAGCGCTGCTTCCGCCAGCGGCGCCTCCACCGCCTGCTGCCGCGTGGCGCGGATGTCGGCGAGGCCCATGCCGTAGGCCGACAGCAATGATGAAAACGGATGGATCAGCACCTTGGTCATGCCGAGCGCGTCGGCGACCAGGCATGCGTGCTGGCCGCCGGCGCCGCCGAAGCAGTTAAGGGCGTAGCGCGTCACGTCATAGCCGCGCTGCACGGAGATTTTCTTGATCGCATTGGCCATGTTCTCGACTGCGATCTTGATGAAGCCGTCGGCGATTTCCTCCGGGGCGCGGCCTATTTCTTTTGCGAGCGCGTTGAACGCCTCCTGTACGGCGTCCGCATCAATGCGCTGGCTCTGATCCGGCCCGAAAATCTTCGGGAAGAAATCCGGCAGCAGCTTGCCGGTCATTACATTCGCATCGGTGACCGTCAGCGGGCCGCCGCGCCGGTAACTTTTCGGGCCGGGATTGGCGCCGGCGCTGTCGGGGCCGACGCGGAAGCGCGCGCCGTCGTAATGCAGAATCGAGCCGCCGCCCGCCGCTACAGTGTGGATCAGCATCATCGGCGTGCGCATGCGCACGCCGGCGACTTCCGTCTCGTAGGCGCGTTCGTATTCGCCGTCGAAATGCGACACGTCGGTCGAGGTGCCGCCCATGTCGAAGCCGATCAGGCGTTCGAAACCCGCCGCGCGTCCGGTTTCCGCCATGCCCACCACGCCGCCTGCCGGACCGGAGAGGATCGCGTCTTTGCCCTGAAACAAATCCGCGGCGGTAAGCCCGCCCGCAGAGGTCATGAACATGAGGCGGACATTGTTTGCTGCGCCGTCGCCGCGCATTCCGCTCTGCTCCCTCCCCCCTTGAGGGGGAGGGTTGGGGAGGGGGGTAGATTTACTCGATCGACTTTTAAGCTCACCCCCCTCCCGGCGCGCGGCGCGCGCCGACCTCCCCCTCAAGGGGGGAGGTGAAGAAAAAGAAGCGTCGTCGGTTTTTAGCTCCCCCGCCATCCTTGCCACATAGCCCCGCAAAATCGGCGAGAGATACGCATCCACCATGGTCGTATCGCCGCGCGAGACGAATTTGATCAGCGGTGAAACTTCGTGGCTCACCGAGACCTGCGTGAACCCCAACTTGCGCGCCAGCGCGGCGGCGCGCCGTTCGTGCTCGGGATAGCGGTAGCCGTGCATGAAAACGATGGCGGCCGCCTGAATGCCATCCGCAAGTGCGCGCTCGAATTCGACGCGCAACGCCGCGAGATCGGGCTCGCGCTCTACGGTGCCGTCGGCGCGCACGCGCTCCAAAACTTCGATCACACGCTCGTAGAGCATCTCCGGCTTGACGATATGCTTGGCGAAAATTTTGGACCGCGCCTGGTAGCCGATCTTCAGCGCGTCGCGGAAACCTTTGGTGGTGATCAGCAGCGTGCGCGCGCCCTTGCGTTCCAGAAGCGCGTTGGTGGCGACGGTGGTTCCCATCTTGATGGCGCCGATGCGCCCCACCGGAATTGGCTCGCCTTGCTTGACGCCAAGCAGGTCGCGGATGCCCTGCACCGCGGCGTCGGCGTAGGCCTCGGGATTTTCCGACAGCAGCTTATGCGCGGCCAGGGTGCCGTCCGGCCGCCGCCCGATTACGTCGGTGAAGGTGCCGCCGCGGTCGATCCAGAAATCCCACTGGGCGCTTTTTGTCGCAATCATTGGGTTACGCAGGTCTGTTGATAGCGGGGATAGAAGCCTCGCATGAGCAGGAGAGCGTTGCAGGTATCGCGTGAAGGCCTAGCCTGCAACGGCAGGTAGAAATATAAGGGGGAGCATGCGCGCACCGGGATATGTCTTTGGCTTCATCGGCCTCTTTCTCGTGGCCCTTTCATCGTCGGCGGCGCGCGCGCAATGCCCGTCCAAGGACT
>JAXDOS010000108.1:0-17169 GCA_034668785.1 Alphaproteobacteria bacterium | reverse complement strand
GCCGTGGATGTGGGGCGAGACCAATTGCACGCGACCTTACGCACGCAGGCCGATATTATTTCCTTCGAGGATACCGATATACGCACGCTGTCCCCTGCCCTGTTGCCGGAGCAGCCGGACCTTGTCGTCGTCGATGTGAGCTTCATCTCGCTCAAGCTCGTGTTACCGGTGGCGCTAGCGCTGGCTCGCAGACCGATGCACCTGTTGGCGCTGATCAAACCGCAATTCGAGGCCGGCCGCGGCAACCGCAAAAAGGGGATCGTGCGCGATCCGCTGGTGCATCAAGCGGTGTGCGATGACATCGCGGCTTTTGTCGCCACGCTCGGCTGCGACATCCTTGGCATCATTCCCTCGCCGCTGGCCGGCGGCGACGGCAACCAAGAATTCTTCATCGGAGCCCGGGCATGACTGAGCGGCTCACGATCAACCGCGTCGGCCATCGCGGCGACGGCATTGCGGACACGCCGGACGGGCCGGTCTTTGTCCCTTATGCGCTGCCCGGAGAAATCGTCGAGGTGGAGACGGTGTTCGGCCATGCCGACCGGCGACATCTGCTGCGCGTCGAGAGCGTAAGTCCCGACCGCATCTCTGCTTTATGTGCGCATTTCGGCACCTGCGGCGGCTGCGCTGTGCAGCACTGGACAGTGGAGCGATACAGAGAGTGGAAGCGCGGCCTTGTGATTGAGGCGCTGGTACAAGCGGGTCTCGATATTCCCGTCGGCGACCTCATCGACGCTCAAGGCGAAGGCCGTAGGCGCGTGGTGTTTCATGCGCGCGGCGATAATCGGGACGTGCTGCGAGTCGGCTTCGCCGCTCCGCGGGCGCATGAGATCGTGGCGATCGACCGATGTCCTGTTCTCGCTCCGGGGCTCGGCGGCGCCATTGCTGCGGCCTGGGCCATCGCCGAGGTGCTGAAGAACGAGCGCAAGCCTCTCGACATTCAGATGACAGCAACAGAGACCGGCCTCGATATAGACGTACGTGGCTCCGGGCCGCTGACGACGAAGCGATTAAGCCTGCTCGCCCCAGTCGCCGGGGCGCACCGATTGGTACGGCTGACGCGGCATGGCGAGCTTATCGTCCAGCGTGCGTCACCCACCGTGAAGATAGGGCGTGCCAGCGTGATACTGCCGCCCGGCTCCTTCCTGCAAGCGACCGCCGAGGGAGAAGCGACGCTGGCGCGGCTGATCGACGCGCAGACTGCCGGCGCAAAAATTATTGCCGATCTTTTTTGCGGCGTCGGCCCTTTTGCGTTGCGTCTGGCCGAGCGGGCACGCATCAGTGCGGCGGACAGTGATGCGATGGCGATTGCCGCGCTGGCGCAAGCGGCGGCGACAACCATGGGGCTGAAACCTATCGAGACGCAGGCCCGCGACCTATTCCGGCGGCCATTCGCGGCAAAAGAGCTTTCGCGCTTCGATGCCGTGGTGTTCGATCCGCCGCGCCAAGGTGCACAAGCACAAGCGCGCGAGCTTGCCGCCAGCAAGGTACCTATCATCGTCGCGGTGTCTTGCAATCCGGCAACTTTCGCCCGCGATGCGCGTATCCTGGTCGACGGCGGCTATCGGCTCACAAGTGTGACGCCGGTCGACCAGTTCCGCTATTCCGCGCATGTGGAATTGGTGGGGTTGTTTATAAAATGAGACGCTAACAAATCGTCGTCATGCCCGGCCATAGCCGTCGAAGACGGCGTTACTGCGTAACGCCTGATGTGCCGGGCATCCACGTCTTACTTCTTTGATGTCCAAGACGTGGATGGCCGGGACAAGCCCGGCCATGACGAATTCACATCTGTAATCAGTTCACGGATCCCACCGATCGCCCCAGCGTTGCTGCCAGATACGCTCGCCGATGGTGCAGGAAATACGCGGAGTGGAGGACGACGCAGGCATGACCCGCGGCTCTGACGTGCGGCCCGCGATCTCGAGCAGCAGCTTGGCCCGCGTCGCTTCCTTGAACTTGTCGCGGGCCTTGATCGGGATGACAAAAGCCCCAGGACCGCCGATGACACAGTCCTCGTAATAGATATCGAGATCGTCGATATCCATACCGCCGCCGACCACCGGCTTCAGCATGATCGGAAGTCCGTTGATAGTGATGCCGTTGGCAACAATCTCATCGCGAACGGGCGTCAGCAGCGGCCCGTTATTGTTGGCGCCGTCCCCGGAAACGTCGATGACGCGGCGGATGCCGCGATACCCGCTGCGGTCGAACAGCGGCATGGCGAATTGCAGCGCGCCGGAAATCGAGGTGCGCGACGAACGCCGGTACGGAGCGCGGGCGATTTCCGCCGCCACCGCATCCGCCGCTTCCGGACCGTCAATCAGCCGCCACGGCACCACGATCTTCTGGTCGCTGACGTTGGCCCATTCGAAATAGGTCACGGCGATTTTGCCGTTTATCCCTTCGCGCAACGCGCGGAGGAACTCCGTGGAGGTGAGCGCGGAAATATAGCCTTCGCGTTGCAGCGCCTGCTCGTCCGGATCCATGGAATAGGAAACGTCGACGGCGAGCACCAGCTCAACATCGACGGGGATAGAACTGGCAGACTGGTCAGCAAGAATAAGAGGCGCGAGCGCGGCGCCACCGCCCTGCAGGCCGAGCGGCGCCAAATACAGCAGCGCGAATGAGAGCCACAATAGCGAGGGACGCCGCGACATCGGTGTCCTCCATCTCTTTGCGCAGGATGACACGCAAATCGGATGGGCGAAAGGCCCGGATCAGGGGCGTGGAATATTTTCGGTCGACTCTATTTCGATGCCGAAGCCGGTCACGCCGATATAGGTCCGGTTGGCTGACACCAGCAGTCGAATCGAGGAGATGCCTAAGTCCTTGAGGATTTGCGCGCCGAGGCCGACCTCGCGCCACTGTTTGGTCCGCGCCGCTTCCGACGTGTCTTCCACCGAGGGAATAGCGGTGCTGGGAACGCCGGCGGCGCCGTCCTGCAAATAGACGATGACACCGCGCCCCTCCTCTTTGATCTTGGCCATAGCAGCCCGCAAGACTTTCGCGCCGCCGAACACGTCGCCGATGACGTGACCGCGATGCAGCCGTGTCAGCACGGATTTTCCGTCGCCAATGTCGCCCAGGATAAATGCCATGTGGCGAACCTGATCGAACGGCGTCACATAAGCGAAGCCACGCAGCGAGCCGATGTCGGAGTCAACGGGAAATTCGGCGATGCGCTCCACCAGCTTGTCGCGCCGCTGGCGGTAGGCGATGAGCTCGGCGATGGAAACTGCTTTCAGTCCGTGCTTGGCGGCGAATTCGGCGACCTGCCTCCCGCGCATTACGGTGCCGTCGTCGTTCATCAATTCCGCGAGGACGCCGACGGTAGGAAGGCCGGCGAGGCGGCAGAGGTCGACACAGGCTTCGGTATGACCCGAGCGCATCAACACGCCGCCCTGCTTCGACACCAAGGGAAAGACGTGACCGGGCCGCACGAAATCCGCGGCGCCGTTGTTGCCGTTGGCCAGTGCGCGCACGGTGTTGGTACGCTCCTCGGCTGAGATGCCGGTGGTCAAACCATGGCGGCAATCAACCGAAACCGTGAAAGCAGTGCCGAGGGGAGCGTCGTTGGCCGCCACCATTGGGTCGAGATGCAGGCGCTTGGCATCTTCGGCGGAAAGCGGCGCGCAGACGATTCCCGACGTGTGTCGGATGATGAAAGCCATCTTCTCCGGCGTGCACAGCGAGGCTGCGACGAATAGATCGCC
Organism: Alphaproteobacteria bacterium; assembly: GCA_034668785.1. GTDB lineage: Bacteria > Pseudomonadota > Alphaproteobacteria > Rhizobiales > Xanthobacteraceae > CANKHA01. Next base: position 13,453 of record JAXDOS010000108.1, on the reverse strand, counting down.
TTCGTTCTCGCGATCGTCGTCATCGGCGACGACAACCATTTCGCCGCGCGCAAACGCCGCGATCGCTTCATCCACGCGCTGGTGACTTTCCGGCAACGCAATCTCCTGAATTATTTGTCCCGCGCGAACGGCCATGCCGGGGTGTCACCGACTTGGCCGCGATGGCGCAGATAGTGATCGGCGATGACACATGCCATCATCGCTTCGCCGACCGGTACCGCGCGGATGCCGACACAAGGGTCATGACGGCCCGTGGTCACGATTTCGGTCTCGTTGCCGTAGCGATCAACAGTGCGCCGAGGATTGAGGATCGACGAGGTCGGCTTCACCGCGAAGCGTGCGACCACCGGCTGCCCGCTCGAGATGCCGCCGAGGATACCGCCGGCATTATTCGACAGAAACCGCGGCTTGCCGGTGTTGTCCATGCGGATTTCGTCGGCATTCTCCTCGCCGGAAAGCGTCGCCGCCGCGAAGCCGGCGCCGATCTCGACCCCTTTAACCGCGTTGATGCCCATGAAAGCGGAAGCGAGATCGCTATCGAGCTTGCCATAGACCGGCGCGCCGAGACCGGCCGGAACGCCCTCGGCCACCACCTCGATCACGGCGCCGACCGAGGAGCCTTGCTTGCGGATGCCGTCGAGATAATCGCCAAGCCGCGCCGCCAGCTCGGCATCCGGACAGAAAAACGGATTGCGCAAAACCTCATCCCAATCCCAGCGCGCGCGATCGATCTTGTGAGCACCCATCTGCACCAATGCGGCACGCACGCTCATGCCCGGCACGATCTTGCGCGCGATCGCGCCCGCCGCTACCCGCGTTGCGGTTTCGCGCGCCGAGGAGCGGCCGCCGCCGCGATAATCACGCAGCCCGTATTTGACGTCGTAGGTGTAGTCGGCGTGGCCAGGCCGGTACTTATCCTTGATGGTGGAATAGTCCTTCGAGCGCTGATCGACATTGTCGATGATCAGCGCAATCGGCGCGCCGGTTGTCACCTGCCCGCCGGTTTCCGCGTCATTGAAAACGCCGGACAGGATTTTCACCGCGTCCGGCTCTTGGCGCTGGGTGGTGAAGCGCGATTGTCCGGGGCGGCGGCGGTCGAGCTGGAACTGGATCTCGGCCGTTTCAAGCGGGATGCGCGGCGGACATCCATCGACCACGCAGCCGATCGCCGCCCCGTGGCTTTCGCCAAAGCTCGTGAACCGGAACATATGGCCGAAGGTGTTGAAAGACATCGCGTTCCACCGTTACCCCGTGTGGTAACTCGCAGGCCGGGCGCGGTCAAATGGGCAAGGGCTCCGCGTGGCGCGTCATGCCATTCGCATCAAATATATAGACCGCGGCCTGATCGATGGGGTTGCGCGGGACCACACCCAGCGGCGCAAGCCCGAGATGCACCATTAACGCCCGCCCTGTGTTGAGATGGCCACAGACCACAGTGTCGCGCACAAGGTTTTGATGCCAATGAGCGATCCGTAGCTTTAGCCCTTCGTAGCTTTCGCCGCCGGGCGGAGTAAAACGCCAGGGATTCTGCTCGCGCGCCGCCAACTGTTCGGCCGCGCCGCTCTTCAGGTCGGCCAAGGTGCGACCTTCCCATTGTCCGAAGGAAATTTCGGCCAGCCGCGGATCAGTGCAGTATCCGGCAGGATGGAGTCCAAGCGCAGCGCGGGCTAATTCCATGGTTTCGCTGGCGCGGACGAGCGGGCTGGAAACATAGTCGAGATCGCGCGGCGAGCGGCCTTCGCGCACCAGGATGTCGCGCAGAATCTCCCCGGAGCGCCGCGCCTCCGCGCGGCCAGCATCGTTGAGCGGAATATCGCGCTGGCCCTGCAACCGGTGTTCAGCGTTCCATTCGGTCTGGCCGTGGCGGATGTAGTAGATGGCAGGCGGCGGCATGGATCGCCGCGCGCCCTAATCCTTACCGACATCTATGTCGGGAGCATCCGGATGCTTCATGCCGACGATATGATAGCCGGCATCGACGTGATGCACTTCGCCAGTGACGGCGCGCGACAGGTCGGAGAGGAAATACACCGCCGTGTCGCCCACTTCGTCGGCAGTGACGCTGCGGCGAAGCGGCGCGTTATGCTCGTTCCAGCGCAGGATATAGCGGAAGTCTCCGATGCCAGACGCGGCCAGTGTCTTGATCGGTCCCGAGGAGATGGCATTGACACGGATATTCTTCATGCCGAGATCGGCAGCGAGATAGCGCACCGAGGCTTCAAGCGCGGCCTTGGCAATGCCCATCACGTTGTAGTGCGGCATCCACTTCTCGGCTCCGTAATAAGTGAGCGTGAGCATAGAGCCGCCGTTCGTCATCAGCTTTTCGGCGCGCTGGGCAATGGCGGTGAAGGAGTAGCAGCTGATCAGCAACGTCTTGCTGAAATTGTCCGCCGTGGTGTCGACGTAGCGGCCGTCGAGCTGATCCTTGTCGGAAAAAGCGATGGCGTGGACGACGAAATCCAGATGACCCCATGCCTTCTCCACCTCGGCGAAGCATGCATCGATGGTTGAGGGATCGGTAACGTCGCAATGACCGACGACAAGAGCGTTAATTTCCGCTGCGAGAGGCTCGACGCGCTTCTTCAAGGCGTCGCCCTGATAGGTCAAGGCCACCTCGGCCCCATGAGCGTGGCAGGCCTTGGCGATACCCCACGCGATCGATCGGCTGTTGGCCAGCCCCATTACCAGGCCGCGCTTGCCGCGCATGACACCCGAGGCTTCCGGCATGACGCCCCCTGCTCCGCCGGTTTCCCAGCTGTTGGCCTCCGTATGGCATAGGGTTCCCGGCCCATCAAGCAGCCAAGGCCCGATGTCGCCGAACGGCGTTAACCCCGGCGGGCAGGAATAGCCGCTTGCCCGTGGTGTTTATTTGATAATGGCGGTAAGGCTCCATGCTGCGCCATGGAGGGATGATTGAACGGATTCCAGCAAGGCGTCGAAGCGGCGATCCCGGCGTTGCGGCGCTATGCCCGGGCACTCACCCATAATGCCGATACGGCGGACGATCTGGTGCAGGATACGTTGGTAAGAGCGTTGCGGTCCGAGCATCTGTTTCATGGAGGAGAGCTTCGCAGCTGGCTTTATACGATCCTGACGAATCTGAACCGGAACCGCCTGCGCTCGCTGGCGCGGCGTCCGACTTTGATGCCGATCGGCGACAACGATGCGCCGGACGCTTCCGGCCCGGAAGCCGGCGGCCGGGATATCGAACGGGCTCTTGCCGGGCTTGTGGAGGATCAGCGCGCGGCGCTGCTTCTTGTAGTACTTGAAGGTCTCAGTTATCGCGAGGTCGCCGAGGTTCAGGGCGTACCGATCGGCACCGTGATGTCGCGTTTGGCGCGAGCCCGCTTACAGATCAAGGCTTATCTCGACGGCGAGCGGCCTATGCTCCGCCGCGTTAAATGATTTCAAGGCAACGATGATGATGAATTCTGATCTACCCGTAACCGAGGACGAGCTTCACGCCTTCGTCGATGGCGAGCTTGCCGCCGATCGCCGTGAGGCTGTCGAAGCGTGGTTGGCGACGCATCCAGACGATGCGGCGCGCGTCGGCGCGTGGCGAGCACAAACCGAAGCGATCCGCGGGCGCTTTGCCAATGTTGCCGGCCAGCCGGTGCCGTCTCGGCTCAAGCTCGATCAACTCATGCGCGCGCGACGCTCGTGGGCCGCCGTTGCTGCTGCCGCTGTCGTTGCTGCATTTGTGAGCGGCGGCCTCGCCGGCTGGATGATGCATGGAGCTTCCGCCGCCGCTCCCGACGAATTCGAGAGGCTGACGGCGGAGGCGATCGACGCCTACAAGCTCTATGTCGTGGAAGTCCGGCATCCGGTTGAGGTGCCTGGAACCGAGGCCGAGCATCTCGTGCAATGGCTATCGAAACGCGTCGGCTATCAGTTGCGCGCGCCCGATCTCGAACGCCTCGGACTCAACCTCGTCGGCGGCAGGTTGTTGCCGGCCTCAAGCGGCGCGGCAGCCGCCTTCTTCATGTATGAGAGCGCCTCCGGCGAGCGCTTCACCATCTATTGCGCGCGTTCAAACACCGCCAACACGGCGATGCATTACAACGCCAAGGAAAAAGCCTCGGCCTTTTACTGGGCTGACGGCAATGTCGCCTATGTGGTGAGCGGCGATGTTGAACGCCAACGGCTGTGGAAAGTGGCTGCCGCCGCTTACGAGCAAATCGACCCGCGCGCGCCGCGTCCTGGCCGCAGCTTATAAAGCGCTTGCCGCTTCACTCCAGATTCCCACGCGGATCGTAAGGCTTGCTATCGCGCCACTTGCGCATCAGTTCCTCGAATTCCGGATCATCACGTTCCGGCAGCATGACGCGCACGGTGGCGAAGAGATCGCCCGCGCCCCGTTTCGAGGGAACTCCCTTGCCCTTGAGGCGAAATGTGCGCCCGCTGTTGGTCCGCGCAGGGATTGCCAGCTCGACTGCGCCATCGAGCGTCGGCACCCGCACCTTGGCGCCCAACACCGCCTCATAAAGAGTAATTGGAAGGTCGAGCCGCAGATCGGCGCCATCAAGCTTGAAGACGGGATGCGGCGCGATGGAAACCGTAATCAAAGCGTCGCCGGCCCTGCCCTCTGGGCCTGGCATGCCCTGGCCTTTCAGCCGAATCTGCTGACCATCGGAAAGCCCGGGCGGAATCTTTACGTCGATCTCTTTGCCGGTGGGCAAGTGCAGACGCTTTGAAGTGCCTTTAACCGCTTCGGGCAAGCTGATCGTCAGCGCGGCGCCGATATCGGTTCCGCGCCCCGCGCCGCCGAAGTCCTCGGGCTCGAAATCGAAACCAGCTCGCTGGCGTGCGCCGCGCCCGCCGCCCATTCCACCCAGAACATCTTTGAGGATATGTTCGAATCCGCCAAAGCCAGGGCCTCCGCCAGGACCGGCGCCGGCACTCCGCTGTTGGAATCCATCCGATCCCCAGGTGAAGGTCTCAAAGGGAGACTCGCGGCCAAAGCCGCCGCCCGGCTGCGCGCCGCTTCCGGCGAAACCCTGAAACCGCGGTTTGCCTTCGGCATCGATCTCGCCGCGATCGAAAGCCTTGCGCTTATCGTCCTCGCCCAGGATTTCATAGGCGGCGTTAAGCTCCGCGAATTTTCCGGCGGCCTTCGGGTCCTGCTTATTGGCATCGGGGTGCAGCTTTTTTGCCAGCCGCCGGTAGGCGCTCTTGATGGCGGCGGCATTAGCGCCCCGGGCCACCCCCAGCACCTCGTAGGGGTCGCGCATTCTTCTAAACTCCGGTCAATCCTAATGGGCCGGACGGGCGTCCAGCCTGTTGACCATCAATGTGGGGGCAATAGCGCCTAAGTGCAACGAGGCGACCAACTTCAGGAGCGTTTCCAGGGCTTGAGGCTGCGCACTTCCCATTTTCCCTGGTGGATGCGGCAGGCCTCGCCTTGTAACCAGGCTTCGCCATTTCCCTCCCGGACATAGCTCGCAAGGAAATCCTGGCAGGTGAAGCCGTCCTGCGTATAGGCCGCCGCGATCGGTGTCACCGTGCCGCGGGCGCCGGTCTTCGGGTTCTCCCACGGCTGGCTGGCTTCTTTGGCGCCGCCGGCCAGTACTTCCGACGCGGCGGCACGCGCATAGATGAGATCGGTGTCGGATGGAGATTGGGGCACTGATTTGCTGGCTGTCGGCGTGATGGAGCCGGTTTGATCGGCTACTTCCTCGGCGCTTTTCTCGAATAGCGAACCGAGCTGATAGGAAAAGCTGCAACCGCCGCTCGCAGTGGCAAGCACGAAGACAGCGGCGAGCCGCGTGAGCAACGGATGCCGTAGGCGTATTCCCTGAGTTCCACTATAACAACGCTGGCCAAAGCCACCGATCGTCACAAGACCTACCACGCGGATTCCTCAAAGAATGCCCGGCCCGGATCCCATAGAACACTCTCGTTGGTTAACGATCGGTGACTTAGACGAATCCGACGAGGCGTTGCGGCTGTTTGTCGCCTGGTTCGACGAGGCCGCGCGCGCGGAAACCCGCGATCCCAACGCCATGGCGTTGTCGACGGTTGGCGCGGACGGCCTTCCGAACATCCGGATGGTGTTGTTGAAGGCACTCGATCAACGAGGCTTCGTTTTCTACACCAGCGCGGACAGTCAAAAAGGGCGCGAATTGGCAGGCCAGCCGCAGGCGGGCTTGGGCTTCTATTGGAAATCGCTAAACCGGCAGGTGCGCATACGCGGCCCGGTCACGCAGGTCAGCGACGCGGAGGCCGACGCCTACTTCGCATCACGCCCGCGCCTGTCGCAGATCGGAGCTTGGGCGAGTAAGCAATCGGCACCGCTGGAAAGCCGCTTTGCGCTGGAACAGGCGGTGGCGCTTCACACGGCGAAATTCGCGCTCGGCTCCATCCCGCGGCCAGCCTATTGGGTCGGCTATCGGGTGACGCCACTGATCGTCGAATTCTGGCAGGATCGGCCGTTCCGGCTGCATGAACGCACGGAATTCCGGCGCGCGACGCTGGAGGCGCCCTGGGCCAAGACGCAGCTCTATCCTTGAGCTAACATCGCTTCCAAAGGGATTTTAGATGACCATGGCGAATTCGTCCAGCAATCAGCCGCGCCGCACGCTGCTCCTGACCGGAGCCAGCCGCGGCATCGGCCATGCCACGGTCAAGCGCTTTTCCGCGGCGGGCTGGCGCGTCATCACCTGCTCGCGCCACGCTTTCCCGGAGAATTGCCCGTGGGCGGCTGGTCCGGAAGATCACATCCAGGTCGATCTCGCCGATCCGGCCAGTACCGATGCGGCCATCGTCGAAATCAAGAGCCGGCTCGCGGACGGCTCGCTTGACGCCCTGGTCAACAACGCGGCGATCTCGCCGAAGGCCGACGGCGGCAAGCGCCTTGGCTCCATCGAAACCACGCGCGATGTCTGGCACCATATCTTCCAGGTGAATTTTTTCGCGCCGATCATGCTGGCTCGCGGCCTGCTCGACGAGCTTCGGGCCGCAAAAGGTTCTGTCGTCAACGTCACCTCGATCGCCGGCTCGCGCGTGCATCCATTCGCTGGCGCGGCTTACGCTACCTCCAAAGCGGCGCTGGCCTCGCTGACGCGCGAGATGGCGGCGGATTTCGGACCATTCGGGGTCCGGGTCAATGCCATCGCGCCGGGGGAGATCGACACCTCCATCCTGTCCCCTGGAACAGAGAAGATCGTCGAGCAGCAAATCCCGCTGCACCGGCTTGGCACGCCCGACGAGGTGGCGAAGATCATCTATGTGCTGTGCACCGACACGGCATCCTACGTGAACGGCGCCGAGATCCACATCAACGGCGGTCAGCACGTTTAGACGGTCACAGCCACTTCTTCCATTTGAAAAAAACATACGGCAGCGCGGCGGCCAGCACCATCAGCACAAGTGCGAAGGGATAACCGTATACCCATTCGAGCTCGGGCATGTGCGTGAAGTTCATGCCGTATATCGAGGCTATCAAAGTCGGCGGCATCAAGACCACGGCGACCACCGAAAACAACTTGATGATGTCGTTCTGTTCGATCTGGACAACGCCGAGCATGGCATCAAGCAGGAAAGTGATTTTGCTGCTGAGATAGCTGGCGTGGTCGGACAGCGAATGGATGTCGTGCTGCATGGATTGTAGCTGCGCGCGCGTTTCCTTGCCCCAGCGCATCCCCTCCGCCTCATTGGCGAGGAACAGCAGCAGCCGGCCAATCGAGACCATGCTCTCGCGCACCTTCGAGGTGAGGTCCCCTTTGCCGCCAATACTCTTGAGAATGGTGTTGTAGGATCTCGGACCTTTGACCGCTGGATCCGCCGGCTCGAAAATATTACGCGACACCTGATCGATTTCCATGCCGATTCTCTCAAGAATGTCGGCGGAACGGTCGATCACCGCATCAAGCAGATCCATGAAGACCGTATGGCCCGATATGCCGGCTGGGCATAGCCGGGCCAACTTGTGGCTAACGATCGAAAAAGGTTTAGGATCGTCATAGCGCACCGTGACCAGCCGATTTCCCGCAAGAATAAAAGTGACAGCGGTCGTCCGCGGCATGTCGGTATCCGCTTGGCACATCAACGTGGCCGTCATGTAGCGGGCGCCGTTTTCAACATAGAGGCGGCTGGAGACTTCGATCTCCTGCATCTCCTCGCGCGTCGGCACTGCGATGCCGAGAAGCCGCTCGACGAGTTTGTCCTCCAGCTGCGTGGGCGTAACAAGATCGATCCACACCGCGTTCTCCGGCGGATCGGAGCCGTCCTCGACCAGCTTTCTTTCGAGCGTCGTGCCGTGCGGAACGTAAACCCAAAGCATGGCAATCCCCGTATCGCGCGGCCCGCCATCACGAGGAAGCCTGGCCCGACAAGATCAACGCGGTCGGGCCAGTCATGGCCCAACCGCGCCGAGTCCTGCAAGGACATTAAGTGCTGTTAATTGCGCCGCTCTCTACAGCGGCTACGCCTGGGCAGCAGGCAGACGCTGAAGCCGGCGTCAGGCAGCAGCCTGAGACTCATCCTCATCCTGGGACGCGTCTGGCGCGTATGCAGGATTCTTACCGCCCTCATAGCGCACGGCCGCGGCAACCGCGGATATTCCGATGTTTCCGTATTGGCGTTCCAGATCAGCCTGCTCACGCGGGCGAGTCTCTTGGTACGATTGGGTGGTGTTTTTCGTCTTCATTTTACATCCTCCACTCTTCTATGGCCCCGGTGGTTGTCGAGGCTGCAATTCTCGCCCCGGAAAGGGGCAGAAATGCGCGGCAAATCGCACCGTTAGGTGATGATTTCATTCGGGCTCCTGGCGAATGCCTTCTCCCCGACCTGCGCATTTCCCTAGTGGATAGAAGGACTAGGATGGTAAACCATCGGTTAACGAATTCTATGAGATGTTCAAAAGGTGGGGCGGCCGTGATTTTGCGGTTCCACGCGAGTTCGGGCCTCGGCCCGAGGCCTTTCGAGGGGTGCGGCATTCCTGCAACAGCGGCGAGCGACAATTCAGAAAGCGCACTCTCGCACCTAGTAGGCCCACAGCCTTTTCAGTTAAGACAAGATTCGCACCGACCGTAAGAATGACGGCAAAAATAAGGGACTAGAGATGGCGGTACGCGGCCTCACATTTGTATTTCTCGGGTTGCTGCTCGGCGGCTGCATGCAAACGACGCTGGAGCCGGCCTCGGAGGCCAATTTAAAGCCGCGCGACAAAAAACTACTGGCCAATCCCCCCTACGCTCAGGCTGTGATTCCAGAGCCTTATCTGCGCCATATCGTCGATTATCACCGCAAAGAAGTCCCGGGCACAGTGGTCGTGGATTCCGATTCTCGTTACCTCTACTACGTGCTGCCCGCCGGTAAGGCGATCCGCTACGGCGTGACCGTCGGTGAAGAAGCGCTGGCATGGTCGGGCGTCGCCAAGGTTGGGCACAAGGAAGAATGGCCGTCGTGGACGCCGACCGCGTCGATCCATGAGCGGATACCCGGGCTTCCAAGCTTTGTGGGCCCTGGCCCGCATAACCCGATGGGTGCCCGTGCGCTCTACCTGTACGCGGATGGCAAGGACACGCTCTATCGTATTCACGGCACCAATCAGCCGGAATATATCGGCACCGCCATTTCATCGGGTTGCATCCGATTGACCAACGAGGACGTCATCGATCTCTACAACCGGGTCAAACCGGGTTCGATGGTCGTGGTGCTGGCGCCGCAACAGGGCGACTCGCCGTATAACCCTCGCATTGCTCTTGGCAACAGCTTCGACCGCATCAACTGACGCGCTCAAGCAGCTTCAGTTAATGGATGGCGCTGGCTTGAGCCGGCGCCATTTCTTTTTACGTCTAGGCGCCAAGATCGATGCGGACGATTTCCGGGGGAACGCCTAACCGAGCCGGTACGATGCTGGTTCCCAGTCCACCGGAAACAATCATATGCCGTCCGTCTTCGACGATATGGCCATACGCAAAGCGTGCGCCATAACCGGAAGGTACGAAGGCGGGCCAGATAAAAGGCAGCCGGACCTGGCCGCCGTGAGTATGGCCCGCGAGCGTGAGCGCGACACGGTCAGGCACGTCAGGGAAGATATCCGGTTCGTGGACCAGCAGGATGACCGGGTCATCGCTGCGAATGCGCGCGAGCGTCCCCGGTAAATCGTCGACGCCACGGAACCGGTTGCGCCCAAGCCGGTATGCGATCTGATCACCGATGCCGGCGAGCCAGAACCGATTTCCCGCTTCTCCCAGCATCACCGCGTCATTTTCCAAAACCGGGATGCCGGCCCCGGCAAGTGCCCGGCGCACGCCATCGATGTCATACCACCAGTCATGATTGCCGTAGATCGCCCAGACGCCGAGCGGCGCGCGAAGCCGCGCCAGTTCCGCCGCCCATACCGGATGCGGCACCTTTTCGGTCACGAACCGATGGGTGGCGAAATAGTCTCCAAGGATCACGATCAAGTCCGACTTCAGCGGATTCGCTGTGTCGATCACTCTGCGGATATGCTCGATGCCCATGTTGGGTCCGCCGGCGTGCAGATCGGCGATCACCGTGATCGAGAGGCGCTTGCCGGCGGGCCAACCGCTCGGCGCGATACGGTAGCTGGTCACGATCAGACTTTGCGCCTCGATGCCGGCGGCATAAGCCGCCGTTCCGCCACCGGTCGCGGCAACAAGGCCAAGGCCTCCGAATACCAAGCCGCGGCGCGTGACCCCGGTTCTCGGCCGGATCAACGGCGGCGAGACCACGAATTCCTCAGGCGCGCGCAAAGTCATGGGCATCGGTGTAGCGCCGCACCTATGAATAGAGGGGTTCATGGACCTCAGGACCTACTTCAAGCGGTGAGCAAGCGCTCCTGCTTCGCCCAAACCAATGTGCGATCAAGTACACGCGCGAGCCGGTCGAACATGTTATCAACTTCCTCGTCGGCGATGACGAGCGGAGGGCAAAGCGATAGCGTGTCTCCCGGAAGCGAACGGAGGATGAGGCCCTCTTCTTGCGCGAAGCCCACCGCGCGCGGTCCCACCGCCTGTTTCGGATCGAACGCACGCTTGCTCGCCCTGTCAGCGACCAATTCGATCCCGCCGATGAGGCCCAGCCCGCGCGTTTCACCGACCAGGGGATGATCGCCGAGTTTTCGCAGCCTCGCCTGGAAGCGCGGTGCCTTTACTGCGACCTTCTCGACGATGTTGTCGCGTTCGTAGATTTCCAGTGTCTTCAACGCCACCGCCGCCGCTACCGGATGGCCACCATAGGTGAAGCCGTGGCCGAAATTGCCAATCTTGCGGCTTTCGTCGAGCAGCGCCTCGTACATCCTCTCCGGCACCGTGATCGCGGCGATGGGCAGATAGGCCGAAGACAACGCTTTGGCGAGCGACATGCCGTCCGGTTTGAAGTTGAAAGCCTGCGACCCGAACCAGGTGCCGAGACGCCCGAAGCCGCAGATGACTTCATCGGAGATCATGTAGATGTCGTATTTGGCGCAGACCGCCATGATCTTTTCGAAATAGGTTTTCGGCGGCACGATCACGCCACCTGCTCCCATCACCGGCTCGGCAATGAAAGCAGCCACTGTTTCTGGCCCCTCTTTCTCGATCAACTGCTCCAGTTCGGCGGCAAGGCGCTTGGCGAAAGCTTCCTCGTCCTCGCCGTCATGCGCGAAACGATAATGATGCGGACAGCCCGTGTGCAGGATGCCGGCGATCGGCAAATCGAAATCTGTGTGATTGTGCGGCAAGCCACTGAGCGAAGCGCTGGCCACGGTGACGCCGTGATAAGCTTTGAGACGGCTGATGATTTTCTTTTTCTTCGGCCGGCCGAGCGCATTATTCATGTACCAGATCAGCTTGATCTGGCTGTCGTTGGCTTCCGACCCGGAGGCGCAGAAGAACACTTTGGAGACCGGGATCGGCGCGATCTCCTTCAGCTTCTCCGCCAACTCGATCGCCGGATCGTGGCTCTTGAAGGCGAAGAGATGGCCGAAGGAGAGCTTGCGCATCTGCGCGCTGGCGGCCTCAACCAATTCTTCGTTGCCGTAGCCAAGCGCGGTGCACCACAGCCCGGCCATGGCATCGATGTAGCCCTTGCCGTCGCTGTCGTAGATCCACACACCCTTGCCGCGCTCGATGACCAGCGGACCTACGTCGCGCAAAGTCGCAAGGTTGGTATAGGGGTGAATGAGCGTTTCGATATCGCGCGTGGCGAGATTGCTGGGCACGGGACCGTTCTCCGGCTTCGGAAGTTCATTGTGACCGCGCTGACGGGCCGGCGTCAAAGCTTCCGCGGATTGGAAACCGGGCGGACCTTGTCGTCCGCCTTCGCAGCCGCGGCAACCGGCGCAACCGGCATGCTCGCGGGAGCGACATGCGGGCTTGGCTTCCCATAGCCGACGATATGAGGAGACAGCAACATGCGGTAGATCGGTTGCCGTACCTCCCATTGGCACAAGCGATAGTCACCCTTGCGTTCGGCGAGATCGACGTGGATGTGATCCTCGTGATAGCCGTCCGAGCCCGGTCCGAGCACCGTCATGAAGCGCGCGCAAGCGCTCTTGCGCAGCCCGTCGCGAAAATCCTTTGATAGATTCGCGTCAGTGAGTTGTGCCACGCTTCCGTTCACCAGCTTCAACGCGCGGATATCAAGCGCATTAGCCTTCCCATGTTCACTGAGCAGCGCACCGGGAATATTATTGCGGCCGCGGCATTCGAATGACGCCGCATTTTCAATCGCGCGCAACGGCGAGCCTAGCGCCACAACCGCGGCGGGCGCCACCTCGTCGCGTACCCAATCAGCCATTGCTTGCGCCATGCCGCAACGAAGCGTCGCAGCTGGCTCCACCGTTACTTGCCGCTTATCCGCAAGGATGATGCCGTCGAGCTGCACCACGTCCTCGGCGAAGCATCCGCCCGCCTTATTTATGGACGGCAAAGGGCGGACGACCGCAAGTTCGCGGAGACGTACCAAGCAAGCGGACGGCGGGGGCGGCTCATCGGCTTTCTTTTGCTCCGCACTGTCGGCCGTCTCTTCGGCAGGCGGGGCTTCGGTCGTGCCTGCGTTGAGGTTAGCCGGCCGGGGGCGCGGCAGCGGAATGATGTCGGCGGCTGCAATTCCCGCCGGACCTACGAGGAGAGCAATTATCAAAAGGAGCTTCACGTCGGTGTATGGCAGTGCAATTGCGGCTTTTTTGTCAATCGCCAGCGCTGGAAACAATACCTTACTCGATCTCACGCCGGACGGCGCCTTAGGCTAAGCTGGCACGGACGGGTGAAGCGCGACGGGGACGGAATGACAATCGGTGTCGAGAAGGCAACAACGCCGGAAAGCAATGCCGCTTCTACGTCAGCCGCGAAGTTTCTCGGCAACGAACGGCCTTACTGGCGGCTGCTTATCCGCGGCGCCGTGCTGTTGATGTTCACGCTCGGACTCTATCGATTCTGGCTGGCAACCGATATGCGCCGCTTTCTCTGGGCGAATACCGAGATCGCGGGCGAAAGCCTGGAAT
>JAXDOS010000107.1:0-12328 GCA_034668785.1 Alphaproteobacteria bacterium | reverse complement strand
GCACGTCGATCCGCCATACGCCGGTCAGCCGGAGGATCATGCAGGGATCGCAGCGGCTGCGCATCGTCGCTAAGTACACGGTCGGCGTCGATGACGTTGATGTGGAGGCGGCAACGGAGCTTGGCATCATGGTCTGCCATGCGCCAACGGAGTCCAACTGTTTCGCCGTGGCCGAAACCACGGTGACGCTGATGCTGGCGATTTTGAAAAAGGTCCGTGAGCGTGACGCCGATGTCCGCGCCGGCAAATGGCGCGAACCGCATCACGCCACCACTTATATCGGCAGCCGCCTGTCCGACGACTATCCGGGCATCACACTCGGCATCGTCGGCTTAGGGCGTATCGGCAGCCGTGTCGCGCAACTGTTGGCGCCGTGGCGCATCCGCATCCTCGCCTATGACCCTTATATCGACCCGGCGCGCTTCCTTCTCGCCGGCGCCAAAAGCGTGGATTACGACACGCTGCTGCTCGAATCCGACGTGGTGTCGTTCCATGTCGTTCTGACCAAAGAAACCCGTTGCATGCTGGCGGAGCGCGAACTTGCGCTGATGAAACCCACTGCCATCGTCATCAATACCGCTCGCGGCAAAGTCGTCGACGAGGCGGCGCTGGCGCGCGCGCTCGCCGCCGGTCGCGTTGCCGCGGCGGCAATCGATGCCTTCGAGGAGGAACCACTGCCTATCGACTCTCCTCTGCGTGCGCTCGGTGACAAGGTGTTGCTGTCACCGCACTCTGCCGGATTCAACGGCGGCGGCGAGCTTCGGCCCGGAGTTGCTTGGGCGGCGCGCTCGGTGCTCGCGGCACTGAGTGGGAACGTGCCGGACAACGTTTACAACAAGGAGGTCATTCCGCGCTGGAAGGAACGCTTCGGCGGCGCCAGCGTGCAGGAATAATCCCCTTACCGTCTCCCAGCAGAACGATATAATTACCTTTCGTCAGCGCGGAATGTGAGGAACACGATGAGCTATAGAGGGATGATTGCGGACCTTGTGAAATTTCGCGGCCACCAGGGCGACATGGGGGAAGCCTATTACGCGCGTCCCTCCGGCAGCGGGCCGTTTCCGGGTGTGGTTTTAATTCACCACCTCCCCGGCTGGGACGAATGGATCATCGAGGCAACGCGGAAGCTTGCCCATCATGGCTTCGCGACCATCAGCCCGCATCTATATTTCCGCGAAGGCCCGGGCGATCCGGACGATATCGGCGCGCGTGTGCGCGCGGCTGGCGGCGTTGCCGACGAACAGGTGGTAGGCGATGCCGCCGGAGCTTTGGCTTTCCTGCATTCCCAGTCCGATGCCAACGGCAAGGTCGGAATCATCGGATTTTGCTCTGGTGGCCGCCATGCCTATCTCACGGCTTGCACCGTCCCCGGTTTCCATGCGCTCGTGGACTGCTGGGGCGGCAATGTCATCGTCGACGATCCCACCCAACTAAACGCGAAGCGCCCGGTCGCGCCGATCGATCTGACCGAAAGGCTACGCTGCCCGATCCTCGGGATTTTCGGCAACAACGATAAGAATCCATCGCCCGATCAGGTGAACCGCACCGAAGAGGTGCTGAAGAAGCTGGGTAAGAATTACGAGTTCCACCGCTACGATGGCGTCGGTCACGCCTTCTTCAACACCGCGCGTCCAGGCTTTGGGCCGGAGCAGGCCGCGGACGGATGGCAAAAAGTTTTGGCCTTTTACAACAAATATCTTTCCGCTTAGACGAACGGGAGCTCAGCATGTGTTCATACATCGTGGAAAAGGCCGCCGTGTTCGGCAGTGCCAAAGGACCGGCCGGGTGGATGCGGATCGACACGGCAAACGTTTATTTTGATCACCCCTACCATGCGCCGCTCGATCACGCCTTGAGTATCGATTTCATCAACGAGGCGGACGGCGCGCGCGAGCGCGTCGCCGTGGAACTGAGCGCCGCCTCGGCGCGCGCGCTTATCGAAAAAATCGAGGCCGCTTTGGCCAGCGGCGAGACAGCACACGCTTAGTTCGCTGGAACCTTGGCCCTGCCCTGCCGGTTAGCCTCACGGGCGTATCCGCTATTCGCAGGAGTATCCCATGCAGATCCAAGGCAAGAAAATCGCCATTCTCGCCACCCATGGCTTCGAGCAATCCGAGCTCGAAGTCCCACGCGACAAGCTCAAGGAAGCCGGCGCTACGGTGCACGTGGTCTCGCCGGAAAAGGGTGAGATCAAAGGCTGGCAGATGAAGGACTGGGGCCGACCCGTGAAGGTCGACCGCAGTCTCGATGAGGTTTCCGCAAACGACTATGACGCCTTGGTGTTGCCGGGCGGTCAGATCAATCCGGATTTGCTGCGCATCAATGATAAGGCGCTGAAACTCATCCGCGACTTCTACGAGCAGAAGAAGATCGTCGCGGCGGTGTGCCACGCTCCTTGGCTGCTGATCGAGACCGGCATCATCAAGGGCCGCAAATGCACCTCCTATAAATCCATCAAGACCGACGTGATCAATGCCGGCGGCAAGTGGGAGGATTCCACGGTCGTAACCGACCAGGGGGATCATCACCTCGCGCAATCCAGGCGACCTTGACGCCTTTTCCGCCAAGATCATCGAAGAGGTCGCCGAGGGCCGCCACGCCCAACGGAGCGCGGCCTAGGAACCACCACGCAGCCGGCGGGCTGCGGTTACCGATTCGCTTAACGTGACCTTAACTAGCCATGCGTTTTGTGCTTGGCTGCGGCGCAGCATTTTTGATGGTGCGGCGCACTAATCCCGTTATATTCGCCCCTAAATCGAAGCCGTAAGCGTAAATCATTCAGATTCGACGAGAATCGCGTACGGTATGAGAAAAGGGGATTGATTATGCTTATCTACGTCATTCGTTTTTTGCGGGCCTGGAGGCGCTGCAGCCATACGCTCCACCAGCTTTCGCTTCTCAGCGATCGGGAACTGGCCGACGCTGGGATTACTCGCGAGGACATCCCACGGGTGGCCTGGGAACGCTCTGAGCGTTAATTGGGCGCCCTTATAACGAACAAACGCCTGCTTCGGCAGGCGTTTTCGTTTTGCGGTCCGCCTTTTATTGCAGCCCCGCCCTGCAATAGCCTACCTATGCGCCATGACACCCATTCACATCATCGGCGGCGGGCTGGCGGGCTCTGAGGCGGCTTGGCAAGCAGCTGGTCGAGGCGTTCAGGTGCATCTCCATGAGATGCGACCCACGGTCATGACGGCCGTGCATAAGACCGAAAGCTTGGCCGAATTGGTCTGCTCGAATTCCTTCCGTTCCGACGACAAGGAAAATTCGGCCATCGGCCTGCTGCACGAGGAGATGCGCCGCCTTGGCTCCCTGGTGATGCGCGTGGCGGACGCCAATCAGGTTCCCGCCGGCGGGGCGCTCGCCGTCGACCGCGACGGATTTTCCGCGGCCATCACCCGCGCGATCGAAAGCCATCCGCTGATAGAAGTCCATCGCGCGGAAGTCTCGGGCCTGCCGCCCGAGGCGTGGGACAATGTTATTATCTCGACCGGCCCCCTCACCTCGCCCGCTTTGGCGGATGCGGTCCGCGCATTAACCGGCGAAGACGCGCTGGCTTTCTTCGACGCCATCGCCCCCATCGTGCATCGCGAGTCCATCGACCTTTCGGTCGCCTGGTTCCAGTCGCGTTACGACAAGGCCGGCCCCGGGGGCTCGGGCGCGGATTACATCAACTGCCCGATGACGCGCGCGCAATACGAGGCCTTCGTTGCCGCGTTGCTCGCCGGCGACAAGACCAGCTTCCATGAATGGGAAACCTCGACGCCCTATTTCGATGGCTGCCTGCCGATCGAGATCATGGCCGAGCGCGGAGTGGAGACCTTGCGCCATGGGCCGATGAAACCTTTCGGCCTCACCAATCCGCATCAACCGCAGGAGAAGGCCTATGCGGTGGTGCAGCTTCGGCAGGACAACAAGCTCGGCACCTTGTTCAACATGGTCGGCTTCCAAACCAAACTGAAGCACGGCGAACAGACGCGGATTTTCCGCAGCATTCCCGGTCTGGAAAATGCCGAATTCGCCCGCCTTGGCGGACTGCATCGCAACACCTTTCTCAACTCACCGAAGCTGCTAGATGCGACGCTGCGGCTGAAGGCGATGCCAAGGCTCCGTTTCGCCGGCCAGATCACCGGCTGCGAAGGTTATGTGGAGTCGGCGGCGATCGGGCTTCTGGCTGGACGCTTCGCCGCCGCCGAATGCCTCGGCGAAGTCCTTACAGCGCCGCCTCCGACCACCGCCCATGGCGCGCTTTTTGGCCATATCACCGGCGGCCATCTGGAAACCATCGATGCCGGCCCTGGATCGTTTCAGCCGATGAATGTCAATTTCGGTCTGTTCCCGCCGATTGGCGGATCAACGCAGCAACCCGAGGGACCGCACGTTCGCGGCGCGGAAAAGGCGCTGCGGAAACGGGCGCTTTGCGCACGGGCTCTGGCCGATCTCGACCGCTGGGCCGCCGGCGACTTGCACATGGCCGCGGCGGAATAGGCATGCAGCCGAGCGAAATATCCGAGCGCTGGCGCAGCGGCGTCGTGCTGAAGCGCGACGTGTTCTCGACCGTCGAGCGCGGCCGCTTTCGCGCGCCGGAAGGCGAGGTCGACGCGGTGTTGCGCCACATCGATGAAGTACCGTGGTGGACGTGGCCGATCGCGCGGCATTTGTTCAATCGCGAGAGCCGCGCGCTACGACGGGCGGGACCGCTGCGGATTGCTCCGCCCTTGCTGTTTGCCGGACGCTACGAACTGGTCCGGGGCTGGATCGATGGCGTCGCGCTTCACATTGCGAAACCTTACGGAGATCGCCCGTATTTCCGCTCCGCCAAGGCGGTGCTGCGGCGGCTGCACCGTGCCGGCATCTGCCACAACGATCTCGCCAAGGAGCAAAATTGGCTGCGCGGCGCCGACGGCCGCGCCTATCTGACCGATTTCCAGCTTGCCGCGCATTTCTCCCGTCGTGGACGGCTGTTTCGGATTGCCCGCTATGAGGACTTGCGGCACCTGCTTAAGCACAAGCGGCGCTACCTGCCCGACGCGCTGACGCCCGCCGAAAAACGCGTGCTCGCGCGCAAAAGCTGGCTCACCCGAATTTGGATGGCGACCGGCAAAAAAGTTTACCAGGGCGTGACGCGCGGCCTGTTCGGTTTCACCGATCGCGAAGGCGGCGGCGCTCGGCTGGTCCACGACGCGCCGTTGATAGCATCGCGCCTGCGTGAGCATGCGGCGGTGCGCGACGTGGCGATTGTCGCTTTTCCCGACCGCCGCGCTGGGACCGGGCTATATGCTTTTGTTGAAGCCGATCAGAAATTAACGGAGCGGGAATTGCGGGATTTCGTCGGCGCCAAGTTCAGCCAAACAGCCATGCCAGAGCATCTTCAGGTGATCGCAACGCTGCCGCGTAATGCGGCCGGCGAGGTGCGCAGCGAAATCCTGCAGCTTATCGCCATGAATCAGGTCGATCTCATCGATGGATTGGTCGCCAGCGATACCGAACGCGCGGTCATCGCGCAGATCGTGGCTCAGCGGCGAAATCTGCGCGATCGCTTCGCCTTTTAGCGGCCGATTGTGGATGGCCGCCGCGCCGCGCGCCACAAAATCCACTGCCGCCGCCATTGCGGAATTTCAATGATCGTAAAGGGGTCGTAGTCCGTCCGATCCATGCGTGCCAGCACCGCGCGAACGAGCGCAAGGGGGAGGAATGCCGGCAGGATCGCCGCGGGAGCCGTGCCGATCAAGTCGCCAGCGGCAGCAAGATGCCGCCGCGCGTGCGAACGCATCTCCGCAAGCGCGGCACGCAATTCCGCCGTCGCCTGTCCTGCGAAAATATCCTCAGTCCGCGCCTTGTGACGGTCGAGAACTTCAAGCGGTACATAAAGCTGCCGGCGCGCCGCATGCCGAGGAAAGGTCCGCAGCAACCCAGTGATCACGTACGCAATGCCGGCGTGGACGCTTAAGTCACTGTTCGGCTCATCGCCGTCACTATTAAGAATCCTCGCCGCGAGCCCGAACAAGACCGACGAGGTTTTAGCGGCATAGTCTTCCAGATCAGCCAGCGTTTGCATCGGGTCGTCGTAGACGTCGAAGATGCGCGCCTCGATCAACTCAGCGAGCGGCTGGATAGGCAGATCATGCCGTTTGATCGTGTCCAGCAGCGCAGCGGCGACTGGATTCGCCAGTGCCTCCCCGCCACGTTCACCGCTCAGCACCTCTGACCACCATTGCAGCCGCACTTCGCCGGGAAGCGGCTCGCGGGCAATGTCCCGCACGCGCGCCACCTCGCAGTTGAAAGCATAGAGGGCGAAAAGCGGATCGCGATATTCGGCTGGGGCAAAGAGCGTGGCGAGGAAGCGGTCCTTGTCCGCTTCGCGCACGATTTGCTGGCAGTGACTGTAAGCATCGCGCATGGCCGACCTTAGCGCATTGGCCGGTTTGCGTACCGCCGTCGGCAGTTCAGGGCTCGTCTTTACCTTTGGAACCCTCGCGTCCCAGGCCGACGCCGAGATAGATCAGAATGGGCGAGGCGATGAAGACGGAAGTATAAGTGCCGACGAGCACGACGCCGAACATCATCGTCGCGGTGAAGCTGTGAATGGCTTGGCCGCCGAAGACGAACAGCGAGAGAAGCGCAAGGAAAACGGTCACGTGCGTGATGACCGAACGGGACAAAGTTGAATTGACCGACGCATTCAGCAGGTCGGGCATGGGAAGCCGTTTGAAACGCCGCAGCATTTCCCTGATACGGTCATAAATGACCACCGTGTCATTGAGCGAATAGCCCAGAATCGTCAGTAGCGCCGCGATGCTGGTCAGATCGAAATCGATCTGGGTGATCGACATGAAACCGATGGTCAGGACGATATCGTGCACGTTGGCGATCATGGCGCCGAGCGCGAATTGCCATTCGAAGCGGAACCAAAGATAGACAAGGATCGACAGGATCGCGAGCATCAGCCCGATGGTGCCATAGGACAAAAGCTCGTTGGATACCCGCGGTCCCACAACCTCGACGCGACGGTAATCCACATCGCTGCCCAACGCTTGTCGCACTTTGGCGACTGCCGCCTGCTGCGCACCTTCGCCTCCCGGCTGCTGGGAGATACGGATCAGCACGTCCTGCGGCGAGCCGAATTGCTGTAGCTGAAACTCTCCGAGCTCAAGCTCGCCGAGCGACGCGCGCATCTTTGCGAGGTCGGCCGGCCCCGACTTGGTTTGAATCTCTATCAGAGTGCCGCCTTTGAAATCGATGCCGAAATTCAGGCCGTGAAAGAAGTAAAGCGAGATCGCGATGATCGACAGCAAGGCGGAAATCGGAAAGCTCACGCGCCGGAAGCGCATGAAATCGAATTTGGTGTCGTCCGGTACGATGCGAAGGAGGCGCACTGTGGTCTTTCTCAGAACAGCAGGATGACTAGATCGGCACGCGTTGCGGGCGTTTCCACCACACCCAATAAGAAACGATCAAACGGGTCAGGGTGAAGGCGGTAAATACCGTGGTGATGATACCGATGCCGAGCGTCACGGCGAAGCCGCGGACCGGCCCCGTGCCAATGTAGAACAGCACCGCCGCCGCGATAAACGTCGTGATATTGGAATCTAGGATGGTCGCCAGCGCCCGGGTGAAGCCGGCGTCGATGGCATTGATGGGCGAGCGCCCTCCCCGCACTTCCTCGCGGATGCGTTCGTAGATCAGCACGTTGCTGTCGACCGCGATGCCGACGGTAAGAACGATGCCGGCGATTCCGGGCAGTGTCAGTGTCGCATTCAGTAGCGACAGCACGCCGAAAATCATCGCCACATTGATCGCCACGGCAATATTGGCGAACAAGCCGAAGAGACCGTAAGTGACCAGCATGAAGACAATGACCAGCAGCGAGCCGACGTAAGACGCGAGCTTGCCCTTCTCGATCGAATCCTGTCCAAGGCCGGGCCCGACGGTGCGTTCCTCGATGATGGTCAGCGGCGCGGGTAGCGCGCCCGCGCGCAGCAGGATCGCCAAATCGTTGGCTTCCTGGACGGTGAAGCCACCGGAAATCTGGCCGCTGCCGCCAAGAATTGGTTCGCGAATGACCGGCGCCGAGATCACCTGGTTGTCGAGGACGATGGCGAATGGCTTGCCGACATTCTCTTGGGTAATCTGCGCGAAACGCCGCGCCCCGTTGGTGTTGAAGCGGAAGCTGACGATCGGCTCGCTGGTCTGCTGGCTGAAGCCGGGCTGAGCATCGGTCAGGTCCGCGCCGGAAACCGCGACCTGTTTCTTGATCAAATACGGCTCGTGCTGCTTGGTGCCGTAGAGAATTTCGTCATCAGGCGGCACGCCGCTTTGCTGCGCCTGCTCCGCCGTCATGTTCATGTCGACCAGACGGAAATCGAGCTTAGCGGTCTTTCCCAACAATTCCTTCAAACGCGTGGGATCTTGCAGCCCCGGAACCTGAACAAGAATACGATCGATCCCTTGTCTTTGGATCAGCGGTTCGACGGTTCCCAACTCATTGACGCGGCGTTCGATGATCTGGATCGATTGCTCCACCGCTTGGCGGACGCGTTCGACAATGGCGGGCTCGGTCGGAATAAGGCGAATGAGCCCGCCACCCGCGTCATTAATTTCCAAACTACGTTGCCCGGTCGTCGCCAGAATGCCGGTCAGCGGTTGCGATAAATCCCGCAACTTGGCCAACGCCTGTTGCTGATCTGTGCCCTCGCGCAGGCGAACCTCGGCGGCGTTTCCCCGCGCGGCAAGCCCGGTATAGCCAATCCGCGCTTCACGCAGCACCCGGCGTATATCGTCGAGGAGAGCTTGCCCCATATCCTTGCGCACAGCAGCGGTATCGACCTCCAGCAGAATGTGCGAACCGCCTTGCAAGTCGAGACCAAGCACAAGGTGACGCTGCGCCCATTTCGGCCAGCTCTTGACGGTCTCGTCCGGCACAAAGTTCGGCGCCGCGCACAGGCAAATAAGAAATGCCGTGAGCATGATCGCCGCCGCTTTCAACCGGGTGAAATGAAGCATGAATGTCGACCGTTTCGATGCCTGTGACGTGGTCGCGCGGACGACTTAGCCGGCCGCGCCGTCTTCCTTCACCGGCTCGCCCTTGGCGCGCACGTCGGTCACCATCTGCCGTATCTGGCGCACACGCACGCCGTCGGCGATCTCCACCTCGATCTGATCATCGTCGATCACCTTGGTGACCTTGCCCATGAGGCCGCCGGAGGTGACGACAGAGTCGCCACGGCGCACGTTCTTGACCATTTCCTGATGCTGCTTTGCCCGCTTTTGCTGTGGGCGCAGGATCAGAAAATACATGATGACGAAAATCAGGATGAACGGCAGCAACGAGGTGAGCATGTTGCCGTCGCCGCCAAGACCGCCAAAGAGGGAACTTTGCGCGAATGCGGGCGAAATGAACATCAATGCTTCCTCGGCTCGTTAAACCAGAAAAGGCGAAATCGCGCGGACTATAACGGCCACGGTTTCAATTGCAACGCCGCACCGCGTTGCAATATGGCCGTTTATGGGCTTTCTCCGTGTCAGCGTCTTGCGAGGCCGGAATAGGCTCGCTAAGGGGAACGCTTCCCGGAACGCCCCATGCCCAAGAACACATCCAAAGCAACCAAGACAAAGCATAAGACGCCGGCCAAGAATCGCGCCGGACCAGCGGCGGTCGCTACTTTCGGATCGGATACGCTGGCGCGCATCGCCGAGGCACTGGATCGCCTCGCGCCGCCTGCGCGGGCCGTGCCGAACTTCTCCGCCGCCAGCGCCTTCGTTTGGCATCCGGAAGGGCGCCGGCTGGCGCCGGTCGAGCGCGTCAACCGCGTCGACATGTCACTGCTCAAAGGCATCGACCGGGTGCGCGATCTGCTGATCGAGAATACCGAACGCTTCGCTCGCGGACTGCCGGCCAACAATGCGCTGCTCTGGGGCGCGCGCGGCATGGGCAAGTCGTCGCTGGTGAAGGCGGCGCATGCGGCGGTGAGCGCCTCGGCGGCGGGCAAGCTTAAGCTCGTGGAAATCCATCGCGAGGACATCGAGAGCCTGCCCGAGCTAATGGCGTTGCTGCGCGGCGCGCCGGCCCGCTTTATCGTGTTTTGCGACGATCTCTCCTTCGAAGCCGAGGACACGTCCTACAAATCGCTGAAGGCCGTGCTCGAAGGCGGCATCGAAGGCCGGCCCGACAACGTGATCCTTTACGCAACCTCCAACCGCCGGCATTTGATGGCGCGCGAGATGGTGGAGAACGAACGCGCCAGCGCCATCAATCCCGGCGAAGCCGTGGAGGAAAAGGTCTCGCTATCGGATCGCTTCGGGCTGTGGCTTGGATTTCATCGCTGCAGCCAGGAAGAATTTTTGGCGATGGTGGAAGGTTACGTGGCGCATTACCGCATTCCCTTCACCGGCGCGCAGCTAACCCGCGAGGCGCTCGAATGGGCCACCACGCGCGGCGCGCGCTCCGGCCGCGTGGCGTGGCAATACGTTCAGGATCTGGCGGGGCGGCTCGGCGTGCGCCTCGACGAGAAGGCGGCGGTCACGCGCCGGTGAGATACTGCGTCGGATCGACGGGCGCCGATCCTTTGCGGATCTCGAAGTGCAGTTGCGGCGAGGTGACGGTCCCGGTCTGACCCGAGCGCGCAATGACCTGTCCGCGCTTGATGGTATCCCCCCGCTTCACCAGCACCTCGCTGGCATGCGCGTAGGCGGTAACGTAGCCGTTGGGATGACGAACCAGCACTAGGTTGCCGTATCCCTTCAGTTCGTTCCCGGCATAAGCGACGACACCATCCTCGGCGGCCTTGACCGGTGTGCCTTCTGGCACTGCGAGATTGATGCCGTCATTTTGCTGGCCGTTGGTCTTGGGACCAAAGCCCGCAATAATCCTGCCGCGTACCGGCCAGCGGAACCCGGGCGACGAGGCGTCGGCGGTTTTGGTGCCGCTGTCCACGTCCGGAGCCTGGGTCACCGGCGTCAGCGCGCGCGCGGTCTGAGTGGGTTCCACCGCCGCCAGTTTTTGCGGCGCCGCCGGAGGCGCCTTGGGCTGCGCCAGCGTCTGTACCGGCTCTGGCTTAGCCGCGGCGGCAGCCTGCGCGGGAGCAGCGGGACGGCCCGGAATGATCAGCCGGTCACCCATTTTGACTTGCGCATACGGCTGTATGCGATTGGCCTTCGCCATATCCACGAGCGGGACATGGTAGCGATGCGCGATTTTGCTTAGTGACTCGCCGGGCTCGACGATATGGGTCGTCGCCGCTGTCGCTTTGGTTGCTGCTGGAGCCGCCGCGGCCGTACGTGGTGCAGTTGTACCCGGTGTGGCGCGCGGAATGACCAGACGCTGGCCGGCGCGAATACCGGCAGGAGAGACGATAGCGTTCGCCTGTTTGATGGCGGCAACCGGCACGCCGTAGCGTCGTGAAATGATATCGAGCGTGTCACCCTTCGCCACGGTGATCGCAGTGCCTCCGTTCCAATCCCAGTTGCGCGGCTGCGCCGATGCTATGGAACCAGTGACGTCCGAGGTCTTTGGAGCCGGATGGTAGGAGGCAGATGGCCGCGTGGGCGGCGGCGGCAATGGAGCGGCGGCTTGGTGCGCCTGCGGCAGCGGCTGGCTTTCAACACGCGCGACTGGCGCCGAGGAACGGACCGAGCCGGTCACTTCGCTGCTGGCGGGAGCGCTGTTAGACGCGAAGGGATTGGAGAAAGGTGCG
The DNA here is from genome assembly GCA_034668785.1 of Alphaproteobacteria bacterium. Taxonomy (GTDB): domain Bacteria; phylum Pseudomonadota; class Alphaproteobacteria; order Rhizobiales; family Xanthobacteraceae; genus CANKHA01. The sequence continues at coordinate 635 of JAXDOS010000107.1, read as the reverse complement.
TTGAAGCGGCTGATGTCGGAACTACATCCGGCGGCGCTAAAACCGATCAGCGTCAGGGCAGCCACACGCGGCCACGAATACGAGCGAGACAACGCGACGACGGTGGGCATGGGCTACTCACTCATACGCAGTACAAAGACGTGAGCGAGTTAACACTCATGGAGTAAACTAGACGTTAAGCAGGCAACAATGCCTCAACCTTAACGAAATCGCGCCGGAAAGCTTACAATTCGCGGGCTTGACCGGGCAGTAACGGCACGAAACGCACCGCGATCAGCTCCTCGCGTTCAACGCCTTTGTCGGTCTTGGTTAATTTTGTAATGAACTGCGCCTCGGCGTGCGGACCGACCGGCATCACCATCACCCCACCCTCGGCAAGCTGATCGATCAACGGCTCCGGGACCGCTTCCGCCGCCGCCGTGACCATGATCCGGTCATAGGGGGCGCCGCTGGGAACGCCGGCGAAACCGTCGCCGACCACAACCTCGACATTGGCAAAGCCGAGCGTCTGCAACCGCATTCGCGCCGTCTTCGCCAGCGTGCGGTAGCGCTCGATTGTCACCACCTCCGCCGCCAGGCGCGACAGCACAGCCGCCTGGTAACCCGATCCGGTACCGACTTCGAGGATACGGTGG
>JAXDOS010000106.1:0-3140 GCA_034668785.1 Alphaproteobacteria bacterium | reverse complement strand
CTGACGGCGTGCCATAGCATGCGACATGGCTGGCAGGGCGGGCCGCCGGCGAACCGGCAGCCGGGATCAACTTCGCGCGGATGGATGATCGGTCCGAGCCGCGTAGTGCTTCCTATGAGAAGCATTACGCGGTCGCGGAGAATGATCCGCTATTTCGTCACTGCGGAACGAAGGTATCCGTGCCGGCATTGATGCCATTCCAGGCCGGGGCCGCGGCGGCAGCCAGATACCAGAGCGTCTGGAAAGTGTTATTCGAGTAATTGTATTGACCGGTCCAGGACGTAAGCGAATTGCAGGACTGCCAGTTGACCGTAAAGGTGATGGCCCCGCCGGTATTGCCCGAATAATACCACCCGGTCATCGGCTGCGGCAGCCCGGCATCGCATCCGACCTTCGTCACATAGGTTCCGGTCATAAGACCGTTCGACGCGACATTGTTAATTGTCAGGACCGACCCGAGTTCGTTCACCCAGGATGAGCCTGCCGTCAGTTTGTTCTGCGCCTGCGCAACCTGGCTGGAGAGGCTCAACGCCGCCCAGCCCACGATCATTCCGACCCGCGTCCAACTTAGCATGCCCGTCTCCTGCGCAAGCCCTTCCATAAGAGCCAAGGCAAAAGCGTAATTGAAACATGAGCCATATACAACTTATAAGATTATTTTTTGTGTGTATAAACTTACAATCGAGATGAAAGCCGGACCTTTGCCCATGCTTTCATATCGGCGCGCGGCCCCTGCCTGATATTTATTTGATGCATTAACCTTGAGTTAACGGCGCTAGGCGGTAACGGCGCTTACCGCCATTCAGCGGCTTCCCGCAAGCGATTAGCAACGTTTCCGACTTAGGTTTGCCTCGGTCCATGAGGCCAGATCTGAGGGCAAAACGTGTTGGCCGTGGGTCAATCGCCAATCGGCGGAAAACGCAAGCACACGCTATGGGACCGCGCCCATCTGCGCGTGGTCGTGCCGATCAGCGTCATTGTGGCGGTTGCCATCGTTTGCGTCGTCGTCGCGGTACTGACATCGGCGGGGCGCGCCGACGAAGTGGCGCTCGATCAAGAACGCCAATTGTTCACCAGGGCCGTCGCCGACCACGGCGAGCGGGTTTTGCGCGAGGTCGAGAGCGTCACCACGTCGGAGAATGCGCTACGCAACGTCCGCACGGACAACTTGGGTTGGATTCAGCGGCGCATCGGTCTGTGGCTCACCACCTATTTCGATCACGGCTACGTCTTCGTGGTCAACGGCAGCGACCAATTCGTTTATGGGTTGTTCAATCGCCAGACTGTCGATCCCGGCGCGATCGAGTCGATCCGATCCGACCTTGCGCCTTTACTCACCTACTTGCGCAGTGGCGCAGCTCCAACGCCGAGTGGCGTCCTGACCATCCTGGACACGGATAACATGACGGAACTCGGCCATGGAAAACGCATGGCGCTGGTGCGGAATTTTATGGGCGCGCCGGCTCTCATCGCCGCCGTCGCGGTCACCCTTCCCGAACAGCCGGCTGCCACGGACGTCCCGTTCGTCCTGGCGGTGAAATTCATCAACGAATCTTTATTGTCCGAAATTTCTTCGCATCTGCTGCTAAAAAACCTGCAGCGGTTTGATGAAGAGAAAACGCCGAACAGTGAATATCAATTCGATCTGACGGATGACCGTGGAGAAGCCATAAGCCGCTTCGCCTGGACGCCGAAGCACCCGGGATCGGAAATCGTCCACAGCGTCATTCCTTTCATCGCGGTGGCGCTAGCCGGTTTTGCCGTGCTCGCGGGATTCGTGCTGCGCTATATGCGCCGCACCGCGGCGGCCATCGCGGCCGGCGAGGACCGCTTGCGGCACCTGGCCATGCACGATCCTCTGTGCGGCCTGCCCAACCGGATTTTCTTCGGCGAAAGACTGGAAAGCGTCATCAACGAGGTGCGCGCCGGCGGCCCTCCCGCGGCAGTGTTCTACATCGATCTCGACCACTTCAAGGACGTCAACGATACGCTTGGCCATCCGGTCGGCGACGAACTGATCCGCAACGTGACGCTCCGGCTCAATCGCATCCTGCGCGGCAATGATCTTGTCGCCCGGCTTGGCGGCGACGAATTCGCCGTCATTACCTCCTCGGGCCCGGACAACGCCTTGCTGCAAGCCATCGCTGCCCGGATTATCTCCGCCCTCTGCGCCCCCTACTCCATCAACGGGCAGAACATCGTCATCGGCGCCAGCATTGGCATCGCGGTTATCGACCGCCGCACCCATGGCGCAGCCGACATCATGCGCTACGCCGACATGGCGCTTTACCGAGCGAAGAACGAAGGCCGCAAGCGCGCCTGCGTCTACGACGCCGCCATGGATGAGGATTTATCGAGCCGTAAGCTGCTGGAGAACGATCTGCGCGAAGCCATCGACAATGGCGAGCTGCGCGTCGCCTATCAGCCCGTCGTCAACAACAGTGGCGAGGTGGTTGTCGGCGTCGAAGCCCTGGCGCGCTGGACGCATCCGACGCGCGGCGAAATCCCTCCGTCGGAGTTTATCCCAGTGGCGGAGCACAGCGGCCTGATCATCGCCTTGGGCGAATGGGTATTGCGCCGCGCCTGCATCGACGGCAAGGCGTGGCCGGGCATCATCGTTGCCGTCAATGTCTCGCCCTTGCAGTTCCGCCGCACGGACTTTGTCGAAATGGTGGAGCGTGTTCTTGCCGAGACCGGCTTCGACGCTTCCCGCCTGGAACTAGAGGTGACCGAGAGCACCTTCCTCGGCAATCTGGAAACCGCCGAAACCGCCATGCGGCAGTTGAAGGCGCTGGGCGTGCGGCTGGCGCTCGACGACTTCGGCACCGGCTATTCAAGCTTGCTGTATCTGCGCCGCTTCCCGTTCGACAAGTTGAAGATCGATCGCAGTTTCGTGCTCAGCATCGAACAGGCGGCGGACGCGGCCGCCATCGTGCATGCCGTGGTGAGTCTCGGGCGCGGCCTTGGCATGAAGGTCACCGCCGAGGGCGTGGAAACCGCCGAGCAGCATCTGTTCCTGCGGGCGGCCGGCGTGCACACCATGCAGGGCTACCGCTTCGGCAAGGCGGTTTCGCCCACCGCGATTAGCGTACGTTTGGCGTCCCCCGCGAGCTATCACGCTGTGGACGATCTTGCCCAGG
>JAXDOS010000105.1:0-6109 GCA_034668785.1 Alphaproteobacteria bacterium | reverse complement strand
CGCGGCATGTATTACGGCTCCTACAAGGAGCCGCGCGAAGTGCTGTGGATCCTCGGCGTCATCCTGCTGCTGTTGATGATCGCGGCGGGCTTCATGGGCTACGTGCTGCCTTGGGGGCAGATGAGTTTCTGGGCGGCCACCGTCATCACTAATCTGTTTTCAGCCATTCCTATTGTTGGCGAGGCCATCGTCACCTGGCTGTGGGGCGGTTACGCAGTCGGCAATCCGACGCTCAACCGTTTCTACGCGCTGCATTACCTGCTGCCCTTTGTCATCGCCGGCGTTGTCGTGCTGCATATCTGGGCGCTGCATGTTGTCGGTCAGAACAACCCGACCGGCATCGATCCGAAGACGGACAAGGACACGGTGCCGTTCACGCCTTATGCGACCATCAAGGATTCGTTCCTGATGGTTTGCTTCTGCATCGTGTTCGCCTGGTTCGTGTTCTACGTGCCGAACTACATGGGGCACGCGGACAATTACATTCCCGCCAATCCCGCGGTGACGCCGACGCATATCGTGCCGGAGTGGTATTACCTGCCGTTCTACGCCATCCTGCGCGCCATCCCGAACAAGCTATTCGGCGTCATCGCGCTGCTGAGCTCGATCCTGATCCTGGCGTTGTTGCCGTGGCTCGATACCTCGCCGGTGCGTTCGGGCAGATACCGGCCGCTGTTCCGGCAGTTCTTCTGGGTCTTCGTCATCGTCTGCATCGGGCTCGGTTGGCTCGGATCGAAGCCGGCGGAAGGTTATTACGTCATCGCGTCACGCATCTTCACGGTCTATTATTTCGCCTACTTCCTCATCATCCTGCCGCTGCTCGGTTTGTTCGAGACGACGAAGCCACTGCCGAATTCAATTTCCGAATCGGTATTGCAAGAGGGCGTGCCGATCGGCGCTTCGGCGCCCGCGCCGTCCGGGTCGGGGAGCGCGTCATGACATTTCCCCGATCCGTTCTCGCCTTGGTTTTGGCCGCCGCGCTGCCGGTGCTGACGGGTGCTGCCGTGGCTCAAGACGGTCACGATACGCCGCTGCCGCCCAAGCTTCAGTGGTCTTTCGCCGGACCATTTGGAAAATTCGACCGCGCCCAGCTGCAGCGCGGCTTCAAGATTTATCGCGAGGTCTGCGCCAATTGTCACAGCCTGAGCATGATCGCGTTCCGCAACCTCGCCGATCCGGGCGGGCCTGAATTCAGCACGGCGCAGGCGCAAACCGTCGCCGCCGAATATAAAGTCAAGGATGGCCCCAACGATCAGGGCGAGATGTTCGACCGTCCGGGACGCTTGGCGGATTATTTCCCGCCGCCGTTCCCGAACGAGCAGGCAGCGCGCGCGTCGAACGGCGGATCGCTGCCGCCGGACATGTCGGTGCTGGCCAAGGCGCGCACTTATGAGCGCGGGTTTCCCTGGTTCGTCGTCGACATGTTCACGCAATATCAGGAGCAGGGCGTCGATTACATCGCGGCGATCTTGAAGGGCTACGAACAGAAGCCCGCGGACATGCAGATGGCGCCGGGCATGATGTACAACAAATATTTCCCCGGCCATGGCATCGGCATGCCGCCGCCGATCTCCGACGGCCAGGTACCGTTCGACGATGGCTCCCCCACGACGCTCGATCAATATTCACGCGACATCTCAGCCTTCCTGATGTGGACGGCGGAGCCGCACCTGGAAGACCGCAAGCGCATCGGATTTCAGGTGATGGTCTTCCTTCTCGTGTTCGCCGGCCTGCTCTATTTCACCAAGAAAAAGGTGTGGGCGGACGTCAAGGCAGGTCGGGTCTAGCTATTTGTCATCCCGGCCAAGCGCGAAGCGCGCGAGCCGGGACCCATCGGTGCAGAGGATTATGGGTCCCGGATCAGCCCTGCGGGCCGTCCGGGATGACAATTTTGGGCGATAGACCATGACCAAATCCATCCTCGGCATCATCGGCGGCTCCGGCATTTACGATCTGCCGGGGCTGGAAAAGGTGCGCGAGGAGCGGATCTGGAGTCCGTGGGGCGAGCCTTCCGCGCCGCTGCGCATCGGTGAGATCGACGGACTGCCGGTGGTGTTCTTGTCGCGCCATGACAAAGGCCACCGGCTCTCGCCCTCCGACATCAATTATCGCGCCAATATCGACGTGCTCAAACGCGCCGGCGTCACCGATCTGGTGTCGCTCTCCGCCTGCGGCTCCTTCAAGGAGGAATTGTCGCCCGGCACTTTCGTGCTGATCGACCAATTCGTCGACCGCACGCACAAGCGCGAGAGCTCGTTCTTCGGCAAGGGTCTCGTCGCCCATGTATCGATGGCGCATCCGGTGTCGCCGCGGCTGCGCCTGCGGCTAGCCTCGGCGGCAGAGGCGGAAGCCATCGCCGTGGTGCGCGGCGGCACTTACGTCTGCATGGAGGGGCCGCAATTCTCCACGCTGGCCGAAAGTCTCACTTACAAGCATCTCGGTTATTCGGTGATCGGCATGACTAACATGCCGGAGGCGAAGCTCGCCCGCGAGGCGGAGCTTTGCTACGCCACCGTCGCCATGGTGACCGACTACGACTGCTGGCATCCGGACCACGACGCGGTGACGGTGCAGGACGTCATCAAGGTGCTCACCGGCAACGCGGAGATCGCCAAGCGCCTGGTCGCGCGGCTCGCCCGCGATTTTCCGCGCGAGCACGAGGCCTGCCCGATCGGTTCCGACCGCGCGCTCGACACCGCGTTGATCACCGCGCCCGAGGCGCGCGATCCGGCGCTGGTGGCGAAGCTCGATGCGGTGGCGGGCAGGGTGCTGGGGCCTGCGGCCTAGCTTTACCATTGCCACGTCGATCAGCGCTTCCGCAGCTGGACAGGCCTGGCCAATCGCGAAATCTGACGCAATCAATGTGTAACCGCTGATAATATGCCCGTGAGAGCAACAGGGGGAGGCTGCGATGCCAGACGAGCCGAATGACTTGGATCAGGCGGATATTGTCGTCCGCCGCAAGGACAACGCGGTCGTTGCCGCCATGCCGCAATACGGGCTATTTGCCAAGGCCGATACGGTTCAAGCCGCCCTCGATGCCCTCGACGCGAAGAAGAAAATCCTCGCGGCCGATTTCGTAGCCTTCAATGAGCTCAAATCCGACGGTGTGGGTCTTCGGCCTGCGTCGCGCTCCTTCCGTTGGGACGATATCGGGCAATTCGCCGTCAAGACGGCAATCGTATTCTGCCTGCTTATCGCCACGACGGCGTATCTTGCGATCAAGACGCAAGACATCGTCCAGGGAGCGATTTATCACGTGCAAGCGGACTTGGAGCGCGCCGCGGTTCGCGGCGGCGCAGATTTCTGGGCGAAAGTTGAACGCGAATTCGATCGTGCCGCTAGCCCGGCCAACGAGATGCCGGAAGAGAAAAAACAGAAACTGCTTTCCAATCTCCACGTCCTGGTTGACCGCTGGAGACCGTTTGTAGTCGCGGCAGCGGCGATCTTCACCGTTAAAGAACCGACAGGCCCGCAACCCGCCAATCCGGGGACGCGTCCATGACCTCCGCCGCGCTCGAAAACGATCTGAAAGCCTCAATCCGCACCATCCCGGATTATCCCAAGCCGGGGATCATGTTCCGCGACATCACCACCTTGCTCGGCGATGCGCGCGCGTTCCGCCGCTGCGTCGATGAATTGGTGCAGCCCTGGGCCGGCTCCAAGATCGACAAGGTCGCCGGCATGGAAGCGCGCGGTTTTATTCTCGGCGGCGCGGTGGCGCACCAAGTGTCGGCGGGTTTCATCCCCATCCGCAAGAAGGGCAAGCTGCCGCATAAATGCGTCAGCGTGGCCTATGCGCTGGAATACGGCGTCGATCACATGGAGATGCACGAGGACGCGTTGGTCAAAGGCGACCGGGTCATCCTCGTTGACGACTTGATCGCCACCGGCGGCACCGCCGAGGGCGCGATCAAGCTGTTGCGGCAGATGGGCGCCAACGTGCTGGCGGCGTGTTTCGTCATCGACCTGCCGGAGCTTGGCGGCGCCGACAAAATCCGCAAGCTCGACGTGCCGGTAAGGACGTTGATTTCGTTTGAGGGGCATTAAAGGCTTCGCAAGCACTGAGTTCTCGTCATGCCCGGCACAAGGCCGAGCATGACGGCGATTTATCGTGGCCTTCCCCACGGGCCCCAGCGGCGCTTTGGCGTTCCTAACTCCACCGGCGGATGGTCGGGAAGGAAATGCCCCGGACCCCCTTCACCTTCGCCACCACCCCACGGTCCAGCCGGCGGCGGCTCGGTATCGTCCGCTGCGGCGATTTCGCCGGGCGGCGGCAAAGCCGACGGTCCTGGATCGTGTCCGCCGGCGAGCTTCACCAAAACCGCGACGCGCTTTTCCACCGAAGGATGGGTGTCGAAAATATTGGCAAAGCCCTCGCGCGGATTGTCGATGCACATTTCCATCACCGCGGAGTTGGCGCGCGGAAGCTCGCCGCGGCCTTCGATCTTGCGCAGCGCCGAGATCATGGCGTCGGGATTTTTCGTCAGTTCCACCGATCCGGCGTCGGCGAGATATTCGCGCTGCCGCGACAGCGCGAAGCGGATGACGATGGATAAAAGCCACGCCACCGCGATCAGCGCGAAGGCGATGACGATAGCGATCCCGGCGCCGCCGCCTTTGCCGTCGTCGCGCGAGCGCCGTCCGCCGCCCCAATACATGTTCTGGAAGAAAATCCGGAAAACCATCTCGCCGAAGAACGAAATGACGCCGGCGATCACCACGGCGATCACCAGCATACGAACGTCGCCGTTGCGAATGTGGGTCAACTCATGGCCGAGGACGGATTCGATCTCGGCATCATTCAGGCTGTTCACCAGGCCCTTGGTCACCGTGATGGAATATTGCTTCTGATTGAGGCCGGTGGCGAAGGCATTGAGGGCGTCGTCGTCGATGATCTTGAGTTTCGGCGCCGGGATGCCGCGCGAGATGCACAGGTTTTCCAGAAGATTGTAGAGGCGCGGTTCGTCTTGTCGCGTGATCTCGCGGCCGCCGGTGACCGCATCGATCATCGACTGGTGGAATTTATAGGCGATCAGGATCCACAGCGCCGTGCCGAGCGTCGCCCATGGCAGCGCGAGGATGAAGTCGTAGCGCGCGGCGCTCAGCAGGTAATCCAGCGATGCGTCCTGGGTCATCGCTTCCGCAACCAGCGCACCGGCGAAAACCAGCACATAGACCAGAAAGAACAAGCCGATGAGCAGCGCTATGGAACGCCGCTTGTTGGATTGGATATGCGTGTAGAGACCGTAGGCGGCCATGAGGCAATGACCCCGGGCATGACGAGGAAAAACTTAAAACTTCACGCTCGGCGCCTGGTCGAGTTGTGCCCGTTCTCCGCCGACGTCGAAAAACTCGCGTTGAGGGAAGCCGAAAGCTCCCGCGAATAGCGCGGCGGGGAATTGCTGGATGCCGGTATTGTATTCCTGCACCGCGTTGTTGAAGAAGCGCCGCGACGCCGCGAGCTTGTTCTCGATGTCGGTGATCTCCGCCTGTAGCTGCTGGAAATTCTGGTTGGCTTTCAGGTCGGGATAGGCTTCCGCCAGCGCGAACATCTGCCGCAGCGCGCCGGTGAGCATATTTTCGGCGGCGACCTTCTGCTCGACGCCCGGCGCCGCGATGGCGGTCTGCCGCGCGCGCACCACCGCGTCGAGCGTGCCGCGCTCGTGCGCCGCGTAGCCTTTCACGGTCTCGACCAGATTGGGAATGAGATCGTGGCGTTGCTTTAGTTGCACGTCGATGTCGGCGAAGGATTGATTCACCCGCTGCCGCAGCGCGACGAGGCCGTTGAAGATCGAGATCGCCCACAGTGCTATGACGACAATGATGCCGAGGACGATCCAGCCGGTCGTGGACATGGGAAGCTCCTGAGAGGATGACAGGCGAGCCTATCGCAGTTGCGCGCGCGAGGGCAGCGGGAAAAAGCCCTGCGAGCGGCACATCCAGTTCGGGGGCGAATAAAAAAAACCCCAGGCTACGAGCCTGGGGTTATGCGCCGAACGGCTTTGGGGGGGTAGGGGGGAGCCGCGCGGCGTTTCATGCCAACAACGCCATCCCGGCAGGTTGGTTCCTAAAATATTTGCGGCGGCGGTAAAATTATCCGCAGGCC
>JAXDOS010000104.1:0-13648 GCA_034668785.1 Alphaproteobacteria bacterium | reverse complement strand
CAATCGCACCGGCGATAATCTTGCCTTGCACCAAAAGGCTTTGAACGCGGGCATCGATCAGGCCGGCGCGGAACTGTGAAAGATAGAGCACCCCAATGACAAGCGCCGCCAAGCCCGCGATGTTGAGCGAGACAATGCGCCGCGTCAGGCTGGATGAACTTAAGGCAACGAGGAATTGCCACGCGCTGCGCAGCGGCGCGATTAGCCTGCGAAGACCGCGTGGACGCGCGACGGATTCATCGGGCCGTTCGGCCTCGACTTCCGTGGGGGACATATCGGTTGTTCGGTCGAGCACTGATTTCAGTCTGCCGGTTCGATCCTACCCCAAGTGGGGAGCCGACATTCTATCGCAAGCCGACAAGCCAGTCAGGACAAGGGCCGCATCAATTCTCTTTAGCGCGTCTTGGCGCGTCAATTCTCTTTGAAGCGGTAGCCAACGCCATACAGCGTTTCAATCATATCGAAGTCGTTGTCGACCGATTTGAACTTCTTGCGCAGCCGCTTGATGTGGCTGTCGATCGTGCGGTCGTCGACGTAAACCTGATCGTCATATGCCGCGTCCATCAAAGCGTTGCGGCTTTTCACCACGCCGGGACGCGTGGCCAGCGCTTGCAGGATGAGAAATTCGGTGACCGTCAGCGTCACCGGATCATTCTTCCAGGTACAGGTATGGCGCTCCGGGTCCATGCGCAGTTGGCCGCGTTCCAGCGCCTTGGCGTCGGTATCCTTCGGCGCGGCGGCATCCTTCGGCGCTGCCCGCCGCAACACCGCCTTAACTCTCTCAACTAACAAACGCTGCGAGAACGGTTTACGAATGAAATCGTCGGCGCCCATTTTCAGGCCGAACAACTCATCGATCTCCTCATCCTTCGAGGTGAGGAAGATCACCGGCATGTCCGACTTCTGCCGGAGCCGCCGCAACGTCTCCATGCCGTCCATGCGGGGCATCTTGATATCGAGGATGGCGAGATCCGGCGGGCTGGTCTTGAAACCATCCAGCGCCGAAGCGCCGTCCGTATAAGTCATGATCCGGTATCCCTCGGCTTCGAGCGCGATCGAAACCGACGTGAGGATATTGCGGTCGTCGTCAACGAGAGCGATGATCGGCATGAGGAGCCTATGTTCCGTGACGGTGTGCCCGCCGGCCTTGAAGCCCGCAAAGCTGGGCCTAAATGCGACATATCCTGGTCAAATGCGTGATTCGTCAAAGAGTTCCCGACCATAGCCGGTGCTGGGCAGCCACGCCAGCCTCTCAGGCCGCGTCCGGGCTTACGCTTTGCCGCCGAGATCGCTGACGAACTGAGAAGCACGCTTGGTCAGCGCGCCGGGGATCGCCTGCTCGCTGATGCCGAGGAGGGCGCCAATCAGTAAGGCCTGCGTGCCGTGAATCAGAAGCTGGGCGCTGTGCAGGCCGCCGACATCGATATTGACCATGCCGCAGATGAACATCAGCTCTATGATGATCGCGATCACGCCGGTGAAGATCAGCCGGATCGCCGGCTCGACCTTATCGGCTTCCAGATTGGAAAGATCTTTCAGGTTGAGAATAGCGCGGCGGACACCAAATGACAGCCAGACGCCAGCCATGGTCCCGACCCATAGCAGGGCGGTATTGCGGGTCTGATATAGCAGCCAGTTGGGCGGAATGAACCAGCGCACGATAAAGTAGGCGACGAAGACAATGGCTGCGAATAATGTTGCCCAAGCTCCGAGCGTCTTCATGTAACTGTTTTTGACCCGCGGGCCTTCGCGCGTCAGAATCTCGGCCTGCAGCGCATTGAGACCCTGGCGGGCTGCCTTCGCGTCGGCGCTACCTTGCAGGCCGACCTGTGCCAATGAAAAAAGCTTGACCCGGTACTGATCAAAGCGATTTGTCGGCGGAGCGTCCGGTTGCACAGCCGCGCCAGGCGGCAGAATGACTTCCAAGGTTGTAAGTGTGTCGGTGATGTCGGCGTATAGCTCCAACTGATCAGTTGGCACCGGAGTCGCGCCGCCTATCACTTGGAAGACAATCTCTCGTCCTCGATCGGGATCGGCGGCGGGCGGCATGACAATCACAAAGCGGCCCGGCCGCGCATCAAGCCGCTGGGTGTCGGTTTGGATACTGCCGAGGCGGATCAAGCTCTCCTCGGGATTCGCCGCCGCGCCGTTCTCTCCGTCAAAACCGAGCCTGGCGGCATCCTGCAACCGCTGAAGCAGCGGTTGATAGTCCGGCATGCCGAGCTTCGCCGTCAGCGGCTCACGCAGCGTATCGAACCGTGCCTTGAGGGCTAGCTGCGCGGCGCTGGCGCCGTTCGGCAGCATGATCTCGAACCGCCCATCGTTTCCTGGTTCAATAATCGGCATGACGCATTCTCCCTATCGGGTTCCAGATGGCTGCGTCGTGACCGGGAAATTCTGCCCGCAATTATTGCATTTCTGACCGCTTGGCGCCGGCGGCTTGTAAGGCTCGAGGATGCTGCTGAAGAGTTTCATATCGGGATGGGCCAGAAGCCTTTCGATATTGTTCAAGTGGCCCCGATCCTCGCTGGGCGGGGGGAAGGCCAGGAACAGGGCGCGTAGTTCTGTGTAGGTAGCCTTTTGCTCGTCAGTACGGTCTTCCTCCTTGATCGACGACAGCATATGCAACAGGTGCGTCAGCGCCGGTCCAAGCATACCTTTCTCCATCCCCACCAAATGCCATCAACAATCTGCTGTACTAGCTCACACCTATACGTTGCAGAAAGCAAGTGCACGCGCCGGTGCGCTTGCGTTAACATGGCAAGATAGTAAATCCGGTTGCATCCGATCCCGGATATGACGAGCCGGAGCGCGGGGATTATGCAGTCGACACCTAACTTCGATCCCAACACCGCCGCGAAGAAGCTGCTGCGCGAGGCACGCGGCGGCGCGCTGGCGACGTTGATGGCGGGGTCAAGCGATCCCTATTGCTCGCTGGTCAATGTCGCCACAGCCGCCGATGGCGCGCCGCTGTTGTTGATCTCGCGGCTGGCGCTGCATACCAAGAATATTCTCGCCGATGCTCGCGTGTCCTTGATGCTCGATGAGCGCAAGGAAGGCGATCCGCTCGAAGGCGCGCGCGTGACGCTGACGGGCAAAGCCGTGGCGGCGGATACAGGGACAGCGCGGCGCCGCTATCTAGCCCGGCATCCCTCGGCGGAAATGTTTGCCGGTTTTGCCGACTTCGGATTCTATGAAATCGAATTGGCGGGGGCGCATCTGGTTGCGGGATTTGGCCGCATCGTGGATCTCAACCCCGCCGATCTACTGACCGATCTCAGCGGCGCCGCAACGCTGGTCGAGGCCGAACCTGAGATCGTCGCCCATATGAACGAGGACCACGCGGAGACCTGCCGGCTTTATGCGACCAAGCTGCTGGGCGCCGCGGAAGGGCCGTGGCGCTGCGTCGGCTGCGACCCGGAAGGCCTGGAACTGCAGCTTGATCGCACCGCGCTGCGGTTGGTTTTTCCGCAGCGCATCAATTCGCCTGCCGTGCTGCGGCAAACGCTCAAACAACTGGCGGAACAGGTGCGGGCGCAAGGCCGTTAACCTTAGTGACAAACCCTTCAGGGCCGCATGCAAGGCAGCCCTGGGTCGCGCGGAATGCGCTTGGCATTCCCTCCGATGTTGCACTATTAGGATCGCACGCGAGCCGAGAGGCGCGTATAATTGTTGCACGTGGCCGCCTCGGCGGCGCTGGAAAAAGAGCTTTAGCTTAAGAAGCTTGTCTTCGGGCGGAAGCGTTTGTGGAGGTGTTTTGTGCAGGAAACAGGGCTGAGAAACGGTGCCCATGGCGCCGATAAGTTTGGCTTCGAGGGGCTGACAGCGGTTCACTGGAACCTGGACGCGCCGCAGCTTTACGAACACGCGATCGCCCGGCACGAAGCCGCCATCGTCCAGGGCGGCCCGCTCTGCGCCGAAACCGGGGTCCATACCGGCCGCTCCCCCAAGGACAAACACACAGTCGTCGACGCGGTGACCGAGAAGACGGTGTGGTGGGAAGGCAATCGCAAGCTCACGCAAGATCAATTCGAGTTGCTGTACAAAGATTTCATCGCGCATGCGCGCGGCAAGCAACTCTACGCCCAGGATTTGTATGGCGGCGCCAATCCGAAATACCGCGTCAGGACGCGGGTCTATACCGAGCTCGCCTGGCATTCGCTGTTCATCCGTCAGTTGTTGATCCGCCCCGCTCACGGCGAACTCCCGAGCTTCGTGCCGGAATTCACTATCGTTGACCTGCCGAGCTTCAAGGCTGATCCGAAGCGCCACGGCGTGCGCAGCGAAACCATCATCGCCATCGATTTTTCGCGCAAGATCATCCTGATCGGTAATTCGTCCTATGCCGGCGAAATGAAGAAGTCGGTCTTCACCACGCTCAACTTCTACCTGCCGGCGCAGGGCGTGATGCCGATGCATTGCTCGGCCAATGTCGGCAAGAATGACAATAACGACGTGGCGCTGTTCTTCGGCCTCTCCGGCACCGGCAAGACCACGTTGTCTGCCGATCCGAACCGCATCCTCATCGGCGATGACGAGCATGGCTGGGGCCCGGACGGCGTCTTCAATTTCGAGGGCGGCTGCTACGCCAAAACCATCAAGCTATCGGCGGAAGCTGAGCCGGAAATCTACGCTGCCACCAATCGTTTCGGCAGCGTGCTGGAAAACGTCGGCTTCGATCCTGTCACCCGGGTCTGCAATTTCGACGACGATTCCAAGACCGAGAATACCCGCTCGGCCTATCCGCTCGATTACATTCCGAATGCTTCGCGAACGGGGCGCGCCGGTCACCCGAAGAACATCATCTTCCTGACCGCCGATGCCTTCGGCGTGATGCCGCCCATCGCCAAGCTGACGCCGGCGCAGGCGATGTATCACTTCCTCTCCGGCTACACCGCCAAGGTCGCCGGCACTGAGAAGGGCCTGGTCGGCGTCGAGCCCGAATTCTCCACCTGCTTCGGCGCGCCCTTCCTGCCGCGGCCGCCCGGCGAATACGGCAACCTGTTGCGTGAATATATCGCCAAGCACAAAGTGGATTGCTGGCTGGTCAATTCAGGCTGGACCGGCGGCATCTATGGCGTCGGCCGCCGCATGCCAATCAAGGCGACACGGGCGCTGGTCACCGGCGCGCTTGACGGCTCGTTGAAGAATGCGAGCTACCGCACCGATCCTTATTTCGGCTTCGCGGTACCGACGTCGGTACCGGGCATCGAGCCGCAACTGCTTTATCCAAGCAAGACCTGGAAGGACAAGGACGCATTCGACGAGACCGCGCGCAAGCTCGTCGGCATGTTCCAGAAGAACTTCGTCAAGTTCGAGAGCCAGGTCGATGCCGATGTGAAAGCCGCGGCGCCTGAGGTGCGGATCGCGGCGGAGTAGCTCGCTCGTCCCGCTTAAGTGGGACCCAGATGCTGGCTGGATTCCCGCTTGCGCGGGAATGAGTGGAATAGAAACGAAAAAAAGGGCGGCCTCAAAGGCTGCCCTTTTTGCTGCAAGTTCAGTTGCACCTAGCTCTGCCGCGCACCCAATGTATTGAACCGCTGTTTCTGTTCGTCGTTGAGCGACTGGTAGAACTTATCCAGCGTCGGCCGCACGGTTTTGACGGCCTGCAGCAACGTGGTGAGCCGCTGCTCCATCAACTCGACCCGGCCTACCGGCGTCAGCGCCGTATAGCTCGGGCAGTTGGCCTTCACGGACGCCGCGGCATTTGCAGTTGCGTTCTTTAATTCATCAAGCGCCTCGCCTTGCGTGTCCGTCGGTCTTACCACCTGCGCGATGCGTTGGATCGGCACATCGGTAATGCCGGCGCCCGCGCTGCACGTGCGCGTCAAGTCCGTCTGTTCGTTGCGCGCGACCCGCTGATTGCCCGCATTGGGGTCCTGCTCCACCGCATTAAAGCGCGCCTTCTGTTCGTCATTGAGCGAAGCGTAGAATTGCTCCAGCGCCGGACGCACGGTCTGCACCGCTGCAACCATGGCCTCAAGCCGCCGCTCCAATGCCTCCAGCCGTCCGGTGGGCGTGCTGGGCAGTTCGGTGGGGCAGGCGGCCTGCAGGATGTCGACGGCTTTGGCGGCCGCGTCTTTTAATTTATCCAGCAGAGCCTTTTGCGCCTCGGTCGGCGCGGTGGTTTCCGCGATGCGCTCGATCGGAAAAGCGGTCAGCCCGGGAGATTGCTGCGTGCAGATTTGCGCGCTCGTACCGGCGGTGCCGCTCCTTGAGGTACTCGCGGTTTGCGTCCGTCGCGAACGGCGGCCGGACTCCAGCGGCTCGGCATAGGCATAAGGCCCGAAAATGCCGTCATAAACGTCGTCATAGGCATAGGGCCAGAAGGTGTCTTCGTAATAGGGATAGAACGTGTAGTAGAAAACATCATAGCCCGCATAAGGCCAGAACAGCGGCCCGACCCAGCCGATGACGTGTCCGTGGCGCCACCAGTTGCGTCCGCCGCGCGTCGTGCTTGTCGCTGCGAAACGGCCACGGAATGCCCCGACGGCGGCGTTGCGGCTACCTCTGCCGAACGAGGCGCGGCTAAAGGCTTGATTGCGGAGCACCGGACTGGTGGCGTGGCGGGACGATGTTCCTGCGCCAGGAATGTTGATGATGCGGGCCGACGGTTGCGTCGTAATGTTGCGAGGCGCAGTCACGCGATTGCGTGGGGCCGGGTTGACTGCAACGGGCGCGCTACGGCTTCGCCGGTCGGCACGCGATGGCCGGGATGTAGCGGAAGGCGCCGGGCGGAAGCTCGGTCGTGTAAAGCTGCGTCCGCTCGGGCGCGGCGCGCCCACGGCGCGGAAACTCGGGCGGCCTCCGCCGGCAGCGCGGAAACTTTGCCGAGGCGCGCTGGCAGGGCGACCTGCTCCGCGCGCGGCAAAGGACTGCACGGCGCGTGGCGGTGGAGCAAAGCTTGGCGCCGATCGCTGCGGCATGGCCATACGCGCGGGAGGAGCGGGGTGGAACGCCGGAGCCGCCCGTGGCATGGGTGCCCCGCGGGCTGGAGCCGCGCCTTGCTGCCGCTTCCTCGGATCGTACTGGGCGCTCGCTGAAACCGGAATTATCAGCGCGGCCAAGGTAAAAATTGTTGCGACGCGAAGAAAAGCCCTCTGCATGTCCCGCCGTCCTCCCTCAACAACACAACGCGCTGTTATCAATTAGTTCCGCTGACAGTGGCATTTCCATGTCAGCGTTTCCTGCCCGGTATCGCGTTCAGTAGCGGCTTGGCAAATACTGAGATAAAGCGCCGGTCGGAGGCGACGAGATGCAGGTGTTGGTAGTCGGAGCCGGGGTCGTCGGTCTAGCGATTGCGCGCGCGGCCGCGCTGGCTGGTCACGATGTGCTCGTGGCAGAGGCAGCCGACGCTATCGGCACGGGCATTTCCTCCCGCAATAGCGAAGTCATCCATGCCGGCATGTATTACCCGACCGGATCGTTGCGTGCCCGTCACTGCACGCGCGGGCGCAGGATGCTCTACGACTATTGCGCCTCCCACGGTGTGCCGCACCGCAAATGCGGCAAGCTGATTGTTGCCACGGATGCCGCCGAGGCGAAAAAAGTCGAAAGCATCCATGCCCAAGGCTTGAACAATGAGTGCGAGGGATTGACGTTTCTCGACGGCGCAGAAGCGCGCGCGCTCGAACCCGCGCTCTCCTGCATCAGCGCGCTGCTCTCGACGGAAACCGGCATTATCGACACCCATGCTTACATGCTGGCTTTGCGCGGCGATCTGGAAGACCGCGGCGGCATGATCGCCTTCAACACCCGTGTGGAAGAATTGACGCGGCGGTCGCAAGGCTGGCGGGTGCATTTCAGTGGCAAGGACGCGGGCACGCTGGATGTGGATGCGGTGGTGAATGCGAGCGGCCTTGGTGCGCAGATATTAGCGCGCCGTGTCGAGGCCTATCCCGGAGAGCGGGTGCCGCCGCTCGTTCTTTGCAAAGGCAACTATTTCAATTTCGCCGGACGTCCGATTTTTTCTCGCCTGATCTATCCGGTGCCGGTGGATGGCGGCATCGGCATTCACGTCACCCTCGACATGGCGGGCCGGATGCGTTTCGGCCCGGACGTGGAGTGGGTGGACAGTCAAGATTATGCAGTCGATCCGGCGCGGGCGGACGGCTTTTATGCCCGCATCCGCGGCTATTGGCCCGGGCTTCCCGATAACTCGCTGGTGCCCGCTTATTCAGGTATCAGGCCGAAACTGTCAGGGCCCGGACAGCCGGTGGTGGATTTCCGCATTGACGGCCCGCCGCAGCACGGGTTGCCCGGTCTGGTTCATTTATTTGGAATTGAGTCGCCGGGTCTTACTTCGTCGCTGTCGCTCGCTGACGACGTGGTGGCTTATCTGGAAAGCTGAGCGCGCCGGTCTTCGTCGCTGCCCGGCGCGGAAACGTTTGACGGCGTGGCTTGCGCCGGTTTCGACACTGGCGCCACTTTGACATCCGCGAGTTTCCGGCTTGCCTCAGACGACAGCGGGGTGAATTCGGCGCTGCCTTTTCTCGTATCCTTGACCGCTACGAGTCCATTATTCGTGGCCACGATGTCGCCGGCGCGCAAGGTAGGGTCACTGTTGACATCGAGCGTAGCCAGCCCGCCGGCGGTCTTGCCGTTGCAGGTACAGTTCGGAACAAGTTTTTGTCGGTAGACAAAGGCATTATCGAGGTCTGCGTAGCGGCTACCATCGGAGGCTACCGCGCGATCAATGCTGCTTCCGGAAAAGGCCTTCGTTTTGCTCGCGGGACAGAACGCATTGCAAACTTGAATCGGCGTCGCACCGGCGTTGCGCTGGATCGGGAAGGGCTGACCGTCGCATAAGCGAACGCAATAACCGACTGAAGGGCCTCTTTCCCCGCGTGTTTCGCTCCGCTCTCCCGATCCCGACGGATCGGCATAAGCTTGGGCGGCGGGCGGAGCCGAGCGGCGGAAGCCGCCGAAAAGCATTTCGAGCAGACCCTCCGCCGATGCGGAACTGGTCGGCAACACGGCGGACATCACGGTGAGCGTGCCTAGAAGAAGGAGGCTGTGGCGAAAGGTCGAGCTTTTGCGGTTTTCCAACACGACCGATTTCCTTCCGAGGCCGCGTCCCAAGGGCCCATAACAACGCCGCAGCGACGTAAAGGTTGCGCGCGTTTATAGGTCGTCAGTATGGCTGAAGCGTTTTGGTCCCGGAAAAATTGGGAAACCATGGTCAACGCTCAATTAATGTTGGCCAGACGCACTTTCAGAAATAACGCCACCAGACGTAGAGGTGGCAGATAACGATCGATACCACCGTCATCGGCGCGGCATAAAAGGTGTAGGTCAGGAAGCGGAAGGGAACGCCGTTGCGCTCCGCCAGCCCAGCAACGGTCAGATTCGCCGACGCGCCGATCAGAGTTCCGTTGCCGCCGAGACAGGCACCGAGCGACAGGCACCACCATAACGGCTCGATCTGGTCGGCGCCGCCATAAGCCGGCGCCATGCTCTTGATCAGCGGAATCATAGTGGCGACGAAGGGGATGTTGTCGACGATCGCGGAGAGGAAAGCCGACACCCACAGAATGGCAAAGCCGGCGTTGGCCATATTGCCGCCGGTCGCCGCCACCAGCTTGCCCGCAAGGAGCTGGAGCAAGCCGCCGACTTCCACGCCATGCACCACAATGAAGAGGCCGATGAAGAAGAAGATCGTGATCCATTCGACGTCGCCGAAAGTCTTGTGCACGTTGTGCGATTGCTTCTCGTTGTGATGCTGCCAGTTGTCGAGAAACATCAGTACCGCCGCGCCTGCCATGGCAATGGTCGCAGGTTCGAGATGCAACTGCCGCGCAAAAACAAAGGCGGCGATGACGACGGCCAGCACCGCGAGCGACTGCTTCAGCAACACCCAGTCGGCGATGGTTTCCCTCGCACTCATTCCCATGACCAGGATACGGCGTTCCGGCGTCGAGCGCAGCTCGCGGCCCCACAAGGCATGAATCATCACTGCTTGCACCGCCATCACCACGACGATGATCGGGGCGAGGTGGATAATGAAAGCATTGAAGTCGAGCCCGACCAGCGAGCCGATCATGATGTTAGGCGGGTCACCGATCAGCGTCGCCGTGCCCCCGATGTTGGACGCGAAGATCTCGGCAAAAAGGTAAGGGTAGGGCGGTACATCAAGCTCCCGTGTGATCGCCAGCGTCACCGGCACCACCAGCAAGACCGTCGTCACATTATCGAGCAGCGCCGACAGCACGGCGGTAGTGATCTGCAGCAACAAGAGGATGCCGGCGGGGCTGGCCTTTGCCTTCTGCGCCGACCAGATGGCGAGGAACTGAAACATGCCCGACCGCCGCGAGATCGAGACCAGGATCATCATGCCGGTAAGCAGCCCGATGGTGTTCCAGTCGATGCCCTTTAACGCCTCGGTCTGGTCCAAGGCGCCGATAATGACCATGACCGAGGCACCGAGCAGCGCCACGATCGCCCGGTTGAGCTTGTCCCAGATGATGACGGCGTAGGTGATCAGCATGATCGCCGCCGAGACGGTCATTGCATCCAGGCCGAAAAAGAGATGCGGCACGAAGCCTTGGCCAGCCATCTGAATCGCCCCCCTGCGTGACGGCAGGCTTCATGAACTGCCGGACGGCGTCAAGCAAGGTGAGCGGCGGACCGACGCACCCTCTATAATCAGGGACCGCCTGACCCCAGGAGACGCTCATGACCGCCGAAATTCGCCGCCTCAATCCCGAGCCGCTGACCAAGCCGCCGACTTATTCCCAGGTAGTGGAGGTCACGATGCCCGGGCGCATGATTTTCATCGCCGGCCAGATCGGCGTGGGGCCCGATGGCAAGGTGGTCGGCGCTCCGGGGGACTTCCGCGCGCAGGCGGTGCAGGTATTCGAGAATCTTAAAGCCGCGCTGGCGGCGGTAGGCGCCGGCTTCGAGCATGTGGTCAAGCTCAACAACTATCTGGTCGACATGGCGCATCAGCCGATCCTGCGGGAAGTGCGCAAGAGCTATCTCAACATGTCGGCGCTTCCGGCCAGCACCAGCGTGCAGATCGTGCAGCTGGCGCGGGAGGAAGGGCTGCTGGAGGTCGAAGCGATTGCCGTAGTGCCGGCATAGGTCTGTCGTCCCCGCGCAGGCGGGGACCCATACCCCGTGACGTGCGATTATTTAGCGGAGCGGTATTGCTTCTGTGCGTCCATTGCCCCGCGGTGGTTATGGGTCCCCGCCTGCGCGGGGACGACCATATCCCATGCACCCCGTGCGTCCTCGTTAGCTCCGGATTTACGAGAACAGGACATACTCGCCGGATGCCCAGCTTCGTTTATATCCTCGGCTGCCGGACGCGGGACCGGTACCTCACGTACGTCGGATGGACCACCGACGTGGCCCGCCGGCTGGCCCAGCACAATGACGGCAGCGGTGCGCGCTCGACGCGCGGGCGCCGCTGGATCTTGCTGCATACCGAGACATTCCGCACACGCCGGCAGGCGATGAGTCGGGAATGGTTCTTGAAGCGGGACAGAAAATTCCGAAAGCAGATCGCGGCGGAATTAATGCGCCTCATCCCAGCTTCTTCTCCCTCTCCCCGTGGGGGAGAGGGTTGGGGTGAGGGGGTTCGGACCTAAGTTAGTTTGTAACCCCTCACCCGGCGCACTGCGTGCGCCACCCTCTCCCTTTGGGAGAGGGAAGAAAACTAATGCGCCTCGTCCCAGTTGTCGGCGGCGCGGGCGTCGACTTGTAGCGGCACATGCAGCGACACCGCCGGATGCGGCGCGTCGACCATGACCATGCGGACGATGGGCAGCGTCTTCTCGACTTCGGCGGCGGGCACTTCGAAGATCAATTCGTCATGCACCTGTAGCAGCATCTGCGCCGAAAGCCTGGCCATGGCCAGCGCCGGCTCCATGCGGATCATGGCGCGGCGGATGATGTCGGCGGCGGTGCCTTGCAGCCGCGCGTTGATGGCGGCACGTTCGTTGAAGGCGCGTAGCGACGGATTGCTGGCGGTGATGTCGGGATAGTGGCACTTGCGCCCGAACAGCGTGAGCACGTAGCCGTGCTTTTTGCAGAAGGCCTTGGTCTCTTCCATGTAGTCGCGGATGCCGGGGAAGCGCTCGAAATATTTCTTGATATAGGCGCCGGCTTCCTCGCGCGGGATGTTGAGCTGATTGGCGAGCCCAAACGCCGAGATGCCGTAGATGATGCCAAAATTGATCGCCTTGGCGCGGCGGCGCACATCGGCCGGCATATTCTTGATCGGCACGCCGAACATTTCCGACGCGGTCATGGCGTGGATGTCGATGCCTTCGACAAAGGCTTTGCGTAGCGCCGGCACGTCGGCGACTTCGGACAGCAGGCGCAATTCGATCTGCGAATAATCCGCCGAGACCAGCTTCATCCCCGGCGCGGCGATGAAGGCGCGGCGGATTTTCCGGCCCTCCTCGGTGCGGATCGGGATGTTTTGTAGATTGGGCTCCGACGACGACAGTCGTCCGGTGCTGGTGGCGGCAAGCGCGTAGCTCGTGTGCACGCGGTGGGTGTCGGGATTGACGTAAGTCGGCAGCGCGTCGGTGTAGGTCGAGCGCAGCTTGGCCACTTGCCGCCAGTCGAGAATTTTCTGTGGCAGTGCGTGGCCCTGCTCGGCGAGTTCTTCCAGCGCGCGCGCGCCAGTCGCCCAGGCGCCGGTCTTGGTCTTGGTGCCGCCGGGCAGGCCGAACTTGCCAAAGAGGATGTCGCCGAGCTGCTTCGGGCTGCCCGGATTGAGCGGCTCGCCGGCAAGCTCGCGGATTTCCGCTTCCAGCGCGCCGGCCCGTTGCGCGAACTCGCCCGACAGCCGCGACAGCACTTGCCGGTCGATGGAAATCCCGCGCCGCTCCATCCGCGCGAGTACGCGCACCAGCGGCCGTTCCAAGGTCTCGTAAACCGTGGCCACCTGCTCGGCGGGCAGGCGCGGCTTGAGCGCCTGCCACAGCCGCAAGGTCACGTCGGCGTCCTCGGCCGCGTATTCGGTGGCTTTGTCGACGGCGACGCAATCGAAGGTGA
Source organism: Alphaproteobacteria bacterium (assembly GCA_034668785.1). GTDB lineage: Bacteria > Pseudomonadota > Alphaproteobacteria > Rhizobiales > Xanthobacteraceae > CANKHA01. Next base: position 640 of record JAXDOS010000104.1, on the reverse strand, counting down.
GCTTGGTCTTGCCTTCCTTGGTGACGGTGTTGAAATCGATGGTCTCGTGGCCGAGCCATTTGCGCGAAAGATTGTCCATGCCGTGATCGATGCGGCCGGCGTCGAGCACATAGGACATCAGCATGGTGTCGTCCCAGGGACCAAGCTCGATGCCGCGCTGCGCAAACATCAGGTAGTCGAATTTCAGATTCTGCCCGACCTTCAGCACGCTCAAATCTTCCAGCAGTGGCTTCATCGCTTCCAACGCCGCCTGTTCGGGCATCTGGCCCTCCACCAGCGAGCCGGCGAACAGGCTCCCGGCGCCGCCTTCGCCGCCTTGGCGGTGGGAGAGCGGAACGTAACAAGCCTCATTCGGCGCGACCGCGAGCGAGAAACCACACAGCGTGGCCTGCATCGGATCGAGACTGTTGGTCTCGGTGTCGATGGCGACGACGCCTTCATCATAGGCGCGCGCGATCCAATGCTTGAGGCGGTCGAGGCTGCGGACGGTTTCGTATTTGGAACGGTCGATTTTCGCGGTGCGGGCTTTTTCCGCGCGGACGTTGGCGAGCGAGATCGGGGTGAGGTCGCTTTCCTCTTTGTTACCTCCGCCCTTGCTCGGTGCGCTCCCTCCCCCCTTGAGGGGGAGGGTCGGGGAGGG
>JAXDOS010000103.1:0-6941 GCA_034668785.1 Alphaproteobacteria bacterium | reverse complement strand
TTTAAAGCGGAAACTGCCGCCGACGGGCTTGATCTCGTCATAGGCCCTACCCACCGCGAAGACGCGTGGAAGATTATCGTTCAAGGTCTCGACGATGAGGAAATTAGTTTCGGCGCTGATGAGCTCGGTCCCGGTCTCGCGCACGATGAGGCCGCTGAAAAAATGCCGGATGTCGCGGGGGCCATACATCGCGGTCTTCTTGATGGCATGGGCGCGGTCCTTCAGCATGGCACGGCTTTCGCAGCGGATCAGCCCGAGCTCAAGGCCAAGCGCTTCGTTCTCCTGCGATAGGATGGTGTAGAAACATTCTTCCTCGAAGAATTCCGGCCAGTCTTCGATCTGCTTGCCGTCGAGGCAGGCGGCATACTCGGCGAGCCAGGCATCCACGCGCGCGCGCAAAATGACCAGCGAATCGTCGCGCTGCGATGGTGATGGAAGCTTCTGCGCCGGGATTGGCATGCTCACAGCTGCATCACCTGCGCGTAATATTGGTAGAAGGCGCGGATGGCGGATTCGGTGACGCCGTGGTCGGTATTCTCAGTGCCGCGGCCGCCCATCTCGATGACGCCCTGCTCAGCGGGATAGTTGCCGGCGCCTTCCTGATTAAATTGCAGCACTTCGCTGTCATCCATCGAGACGAAACCGCTCGGTCCCATCAAGTTGGCTTGCCGCAGCCGCCGGATGCGCATCTTCTCATCGTCGCCTTCGTAGCCGAAATAGGTCCAGACCAGTTCGTGCTGTGAGGGCCCGCGCGGGATGATCTGGCGCGTTGCCAGCGTGTTCGACTGCTGCTGCACGATCAGGTTGGGCCACAGCGTCTGCATCACCACCGTCACCGGACCGGGAAATTCGTGCACCGGATCGAGAATGCGCGCATCGTTCAGCTTCAGGTCGGACAGCATGTTGCGCATGTCGCGCGTGGCTTCCGTCGACTTCTGCTCGCCCTTCGACGAAGCGAAGACCGAGTGGCGGCCGGTCGCGTCCATGATGCCCTTTACCGGCTGATCGACTCGGAACAGTCCGAAGGACACGAGAAACACATGCAACAGGCTCGCGTGATAGGGGTCCTTGATATTCTCGAACATCAGCTTCCAGTTCGCCGGAATGAGCTGGCGCGAATAGCCAAGGATGCTGAGCTTACGGCCGTCGAACACCCGGTCGAAATAGGTGAGCATCGTCTCGCCGAGATAGTCGGTAAAGGGCTCGGTGTTCTGATCGAAGGAGGCGAAGACGGCGCCGTTGCGCTCGGTGACCTTGAGCTTGGTCAGGCTGTGGTCGGAATTTTTGAAGTCCGCCGGCATGCCGCCCTGTTTCTGTACGCCGCGACGGAACGGAACCCCGAGCAGGTTGCCTTTCAAGTCGTAGGTCCATTGATGATAGGGGCAGACGAATTCGTTGACCTTGCCGCGATGCTCGCGGCAAAATTCCGTGCCGCGATGGGCGCAGCGGTTGACGAAGACATTGATGCTGCCGTCCTCGTCGCGCGTCATGATCACCGGCCGCTCGCCGACGAAGGTGCGTTTGAACGAGCCGCGCTCGGGAACCTCGCTCGCCAGTCCGACATAATTCCACGTCGGGCCGTAGAAGATCACGTCGAGCTCGCGGGCATAGAGATCCGGGTCGCTGTAAATCCAGAGCGGCGCCCGGCTCACCCCCTCGGCGGGCCAGCGCGTCGGCGCCGTGTGCGGCTGATCGAGCATGGCGTTATTCCTTAGCGATTCAGGCTACCGCCAAACCATTCACTCTGCAGGCTATTCCCATTACTGTGCCTAACAAAAGCAGGCTTCGCAAGCTGCGGCGGTAGTGCTCCCGGTGGAGGTTATGGGCAACATCAACGGCCACGAAACGCGAGTCACGGCGGCGTGGCTGCGCATGCGTTTGGCGGAAGCCGAGACGGCGCAACGCATCTGTCTGATCGATGCGACGCCGACGGCCGATGCACCCTGCCTGCCTTATGCCCGGCCGCTTGCCGTGCGGACACTGTTAAACGACGGGATGCCTACACCCGAAGAATTCCAGGCCGCGTTGCGCGCGATCGGCGCGACTTCCTTCGACCAGGTGGTGATCTATGACCGCAACCTCCCGCTCGCGTCGTCCATCCTTTGGCGGTTGTTTCGTTGCTTCGGACATCGCGACGCGTGCATTTTGGACGGCGGCTATGACGCTTGGTGCACCGTCTCAGGCGAGTTAGTTGAAAGCTATTCCAAACACGAGGCCGGGACTTGGCGGGCAGCAGGGGTGTCCGCGGACCGCGAGCTTCTCGCCGAGATCGATGCGCTGCGGCAAATGTTCCGCGCGGGCTAGGGGTGTTTGACAGGACGCATCCTATGTTGCTCAATTGTACGTATGCTGACCATGCAGCCCCGCGCGTCACGACGGGGCGGAATTGGGGGGACACTCGATGGAATTTGGGGTTCAGTTTTTTCCCGATGTGTCGCCTGAGCAGAAGTCGGCGCGTGATTATTTCCGCGATTGCCTGGACATTGCGGAAGAAGCCGACAAGCTCGGCTTCAGTCACGTCCGCACGGTAGAGCATTATTTCAACCCTTATGGCGGATATAGCCCAAGCCCATTGCAGTTTCTCGCCGCGGTGTCGCAGCGCACGAAGCGCGTTCGCCTGGTCACCGGAGCGGTGCTACCGGTCTTCAACAATCCGCTGAAGCTCGCCAGCGAGATCGGCATGCTCGACGCCATCTCCGGCGGCCGTCTCGATGTCGGCTTCGCGCGGGCTTTCCTTCCGCACGAGTTCCGGCGCTTTGGAATCTCGCCGAATGAATCCGTGGTGCGTTTCCGCGAGGGCCTTGAACAGGTCGAATTATTACTGACGCAGGAGAACGTCACGCATAAGGGGCGTTTTCATAACATCGAGAATACGACCTCGCTGCCGCGTCCGACGCAGCTTCCGCGCCCGCCATTCTACATTGCGACGCTGCACACGCCCGACAGTTTCGATTTCGCCGGGCGCATGGGCTACAACATTATGGGCATCCCGCTGGCATCGGATAAATTGCGTGAGTTGACCGGTATCTATCGCAAAGCCCGCCGCGAGGCGGGCCATCCGGGCGAGGGGAAGGTGATGCTCGCCTTCCACATGTTCTGTCACGAGGACGGCAACACGGCGCGCGACATCGCCCGTGTACCTTTCACCAACTATCTGCATTCGCTTGTCGATGCCGCGTCCGACTGGACCGAAGGCATGTCGTCGGCGGATTACCCGGGCTACGACAAGATCATCGGCGGACTCAAAGCCGCGACGCTGGAGAAAATGCTGGAGAGCGGGGCTGCCTGGATCGGCTCTCCCGACGAGATCATCGATACCATTCGCCGGTTTCCGCAGGGGTTTACCTTCGAGGAAGCGTCCATGCAGGTGAACTTCAATCTCATTCCGCACGCCGAGGCGGCTCGCTCGCTGCGTTTGTTCGCAGAGAAGGTGATGCCGCACGTTCGCGCCACTGTCGGATCGAAGGTTCTGACGGGATAAGGTGGGCGGCTTTTAAGAAAATACGACGCACGAATGTGCGCACTCAGGGAGGGATGGAATGTCTCGCTTCGGTATTTTCAAAGCGCTCGCCGCGCTGGCGGCGTTGTTCTCGATGCAGTCGACCGCTTCAGCGGAGGACAAGCTGAAGCTTGCCATCGGTAACCGCGGAGTATGGGAGACTTCGATCTCCGAGCTCGGGCAGGACACCGGAATCTTCAAAAAGCACGGCCTTACGCTCGAGCTGCTTTATACTCAGGGCACCGGCGAGACCCAACAAGCCGTGATCAGCGGCGCCGTCGATATCGGCATTTCGGTCGGCACTTTTGGAGCACTGGGAGGGTACTCCAAGGGTGCGCCGATCCGCGTCATCGGCGCCACTATGACTGGTGGCAACGATCTGCAGTGGTACGTGCTGGCCAGTTCGCCGATCAAAAGCATGAAAGACACCGCCGGCAAGACGGTGGCCTATTCCACCGCCGGATCTTCGACGCAGCAAACCGTGCTGGCATTCGCCAAGCATTTCGATGTCGACCTGAAGCCCGTGGCAACCGGCGGCCCGCCCTCCACCTTCACCCAGGTCGTGAGTGGGCAGATCGACGTCGGCTGGTGCGTGCTTCCCTTCGGTATCGACGCGGTCGATCAAGGCAAGATCCGTTTCATTGCCAAAGCAAGCGACATTCCGCATTTCAGGGATCAGACGATCCGGGTGATTATGGCGAATGCCGATGCGCTCAAGAGCCGGCGGGACGTTTTCGTGCGCTACATGCAAGGGTACCGCGACACCCTGGACTGGCTCTACAAGGATCCGGCCGCGATTCCAGCCTTTGCGAAATGGGCCAATGTCTCCGAGGCTGTCGCCAAGCGCGTTCGTGACGATCTCTCACCGAAAGAAGATTTGAATCCAGACCGTCTCTCCGGATTGGACGGCCTGCAGTCAGACGCGGTGACCTTCAAATATATGGCGACGCCGCTCTCAAAGGAACAGCTAGCAGAGTTGTTTCAGATCCCCTTCAAATAAAGCGATCTGGATTCTTGCCCGGCTGACATACAGCGGAGAGATCAGACTGCCTGGCTGGGGCGGGAGGATTCGAACCTCCGGATGGCGGAATCAAAATCCGCTGCCTTACCACTTGGCTACGCCCCAACGGGCGGGGCGCTCCCCCGCCGCGAGCGGACGATAGCGGCGCTACTGCCCAGGATCAACGCCGCTCTCCATATGCTCTCTATATAATGACTCTGCGGGGTCGAGTCGGATGTAAAGCCTCGGCCGGAGAGAGCTATGACCTACCGGGCGCCAGTTGCGGACATCGCTTTCACCCTGAAACACGCGGCGGGGTTCTCGGAAGCCGTATCCCAGGGTCTCTATGGCGACCTCAGTGACGACCTCGTCGATGCGGTGCTGGAGGAAGCGGGCCGGTTCGCCACGGACGTGATCGCGCCGCTCAATCGCGTGGGCGACAAACATGCCACACCGTTCATGAACGGTACGGTGACGATGCCGCCGGGCTGGAAGGACGCCTATACCGCCTGGGCTGCGGCGGGCTGGAACGGTCTCGCCGCGCCCGCCGAATGGGGCGGTCAGGCGCTGCCGCAGGCGCTCAATGCCGCCTGCATGGAAATGTGGAACGCGGCGTCCATGGCTTTCGGCATCGGGCCGATCCTTACCGCCGGGGCGGTCGAGGCGCTTGCCGCCCATGGAAGCGACGAGCTCAAGCGCGCCTATCTGCCGAAACTCATCAGCGGCGAGTGGACCGGCACCATGCAGCTCACCGAGCCGCAGGCCGGCTCCGATGTGGGTGCGCTGCGCACGAAAGCCGAGCGTACCACCGACGGCAGGTACCGCATCAGCGGGCAGAAAATTTTCATCACCTATGGCGAGCACGATCTCACCAACAACATCGTGCATCTGGTATTGGCGCGGCTGCCCGACGCGCCGCCCGGCACGCGCGGTATCTCCCTCTTCCTCGTGCCCAAGTTTCTGGTGAACGCCGACGGCTCGCTCGGTGCGCGCAACGACGTGCGCTGCCATTCCATCGAGCACAAGTTGGGCATTCACGGCTCGCCGACTTGCACCATGGTTTTCGGCGACCAAGGCGGCGCCACCGGCTTCCTCATCGGCGAGGAGAACCGCGGGCTGGCCTGCATGTTCACGATGATGAATCTGGCGCGGCTGTCGGTCGGCCTGCAAGGCGTGGCCATTGCCGAGCGCGCGACGCAAGCGGCGCTGGCCTATGCGCGCGAGCGCAAGCAGAGCGGCCGTGCGATCATTGCTTATCCCGACGTGAAGCGGATGCTGCTCACGATGCGGGCGCAGACCCGCGCCGCGCGCGCGATCTGCTACACCACCGCGGTCGCCATCGACCGCGCGCATCGGACAGAGGGCGACTTGGCGACACGCGCGCATGAGCGCGCTTCGCTGCTGACGCCGGTGGCGAAAGCGTTTTCCACCGACATTGGCGTCGAGGTCTCCTCGCTCGGCATCCAGGTGCATGGCGGCATGGGCTATGTGGAGGAAACCGGCGCGGCGCAGCATTTGCGCGATGCGCGCATCGCGCCGATCTACGAAGGCGCCAATGGCATCCAGGCCATCGATCTCGTCACCCGCAAGCTGCCGCAGTCGGGTGGCGCGACGGTGAGGGCCTATATCGGCGAGCTGCGCGGCACAGTCGCGGCTGTGCAGGCAGCGAATGATCCGGCTTTTGGTGCAAGCGGCGCGCGGCTTAGCGAAGCGGTCGATGCGATCGAGTGCGCGACACAATGGATGCTTACGCATATAGAGAAAAGTTCGGATGCCGCGCTCGCCGGAGCGACGCCGTATCTGCGTTTGTTCGGTCTAGCGTCGGGAGGTTGTTTGCTCGCCAGCGAAGCGATGGCGGCGCAACGGATTGGCGATGGCGCCGATGCGGCAGGACGCGTTTCGCTGGCGCGTTTCTTTGCGGAAAATCTTGTTGTTGCCGCATCCGGACTTGAGCGTTCGGTGATCGAAGGCGCGGACAGCGTCAATACGGACGCAGCGCTGCGCGAGTGAGCGTTTTTCTTCGTCATGCCCGCGCTTATCGCGGCATCCACGCTTCCTGTTGGCCAAGCAAGTCGTGGATGGCCGGAACAAGTCCGGCCATGACGGGGCGGCCCTATTCTTTGCGGCGCGGGCGCGCCGTTCCCTCTTTTTCCGTTCCCTCGAAAGGGAAATGGAGCGCCGGGGAGGCGCCAGGGCGCACTATCGGGGCGCCCTTGGCGGGGATTATCGGACCCCGCCGCGCACCTGGTGAGTGCGCGAGTCCTTTTGGGACTCGGCGCCTCCCCGGCGCTCCACGCGCGGCACCAAACATCGGCGCCGCTCCTCGCCCGCTTCGGATGCCTCATGAAGCATCCGCCGTGGAAAGGTGATAGGAATATAATCAGCGAGCGGAGAGGAAGTCAAGCCGGGCGTTTTATTCGTCATGGCCGGGCTTGTCCCGGC
>JAXDOS010000102.1:0-13307 GCA_034668785.1 Alphaproteobacteria bacterium | reverse complement strand
GCTTCATCTGCGTCATGATCCAGACGGCGAAGGACTGCCAGGGGAAGGGATCGAAATCGACGCGGTTCGGCTGCGTGACGATATTGCCCAAGCCGTCGGCGAAAGTGCCGGTGAGAATCTGTTCCAGTACGACCGGCGGCTGGTTGAGATAGCTGGCCGGCGCGAGCGCGGCGGCGATCTCCTTGCGGTTCTCGGGCTTGTGCGCGAACGCCGTCGCATCGATGATCGATTTCAGCAGCGCGGCGTAGGTGTTCGGCATCGCGGTGACGAATTCCTTCGAGGCCGCGAAGGCGCAGCACGGATGCCCCTCCCACAACTCCTTCGACAGCACGTGGATGAAGCCGACGCCGTCGAACACGGCGCGCTGGTTCATCGGGTCGGGACCGAGGAAGCCGTCGATGTTGTCGGCACGAAGGTTCGCCACCATCTCCGGCGGCGGCACCGCGCGGATCTGGATGTCCTGGTCGGGATCGATGCCGTGCTCGGCGACGTAGTAGCGCAGCAGGTAGTTGTGCATCGAATAGTCGAACGGCACCGCGAACTTCATGCCCTTCCAGGATTTCGGATCGCGCTTGTCCTTGTGCTTGATGGCGAGCGTGATGGCCTGGCCGTTGATGTTCTCGATCGCCGGCGCGGTGTAGGGGATCGGATTGGAGCCGACGCCCATGGTGATGGCGATCGGCATCGGCGACAGCATATGCGCCGCGTCGTATTCCTTGTTGAGCGTCTTGTCGCGGATCACTGCCCAGCCGGCGGTCTTGATCACCTCGACGTTGAGCCCCTGCTTCTCGTAGAAGCCCATCGGCTTGGCCATGATGATCGGGGTGGCGCAGGTGATCGGGATGAAGCCGACCTTGAGATCCTTCTTCTCGATCGGACCGCCAACGGCAAACAATTCCGTCGCGGTCTTGAGCGGGAAGAACTGCGAAACCGCGGCCAGCGCGGTCGAGGCGCCGAGCGATTGAAGGAAGGCGCGGCGCCCTGCGTCTTTCGGAAAGATCGCGCGCAGCACCGCCGAGGCCACGACATTCTCGTAGCGCTAGTCCTCGCTCAAATTTTGGCTCTCGACCGGCACGCATTGCAGGGTGGCTTGCGTATCGCGTGCATGATCGGCTTCGGTTGCATGGCGGCTGCAGGCGCATCCGCTGCGGTTCAAGGCTCGCGCGGCATCGAACGGATTGTCGAATGTGGACATAACGGACACCCCCATGGAGCCGGTTCGAAACCAGCTTTGCCGGAAGGGTCTGCAACACACGTGCCAAGGGCCTGAGGAGCAAGCCAGATGGTTTTTGTAAGTTTTTCAAGGAAAAGGCGCACCGCTCAGGCGAACGGAGCCTCAGGATTAAGCAATCGCCTAATTCTTGATCGCCGACGAAAATGAATCGGCGAAGTGAGTGCGCACGACTACGAGGACACGGTCCGGCGTTCCGAGATCAGCGATCTGGTGAGTTTCGCCTATGCCGCTACTGCGGCACGACGCCGTCGCGGCCAACACTGATGCGGCTGGCTTCGAAGCTGCCATCGGGCTTCTTCGTCGCAGCGGCAATCCTGACGTTGGCGCCTGGCTTAAGCTCGTTCTTATTTCCCGGAACATTCGTGGTGATCTGTGTTTCCGGCGTGACGACGATCTTCTTTTCTCCGTCCTTATATTTCATCATCAGCACCTGCCCATCGACCGAGGTAACGCTGGTGCCGACGGTGGCGTTGGTCATCGTGCCATTTGGCGCCCCGGTCCACGGATAGTGTCCCTCATTGGTGCCGCGCTGCGCTTCCGCAAAAATGCTCACCCGCATCGCGCGCTGGCTGCCATCAGGTTGCGGTATGGCGCCGACGCCGAGAAAATCTCCGGGCTTGATGTCGGTTATGGATTTTTTGACGACGCCGGACACAGTCACATTATCCGGGAGCGTCACTTTCGCTTCGCTGCCGTCGCGCTGCTTGACGAGGATGACTGGGCCATCGACACCGCTGATTGTGCCACTTACAGCTACTGTCTGCGGCTGTGCTTGAGCCGATGAAACCGCAAACGCGGTTATGAGGGCGACGGCGGTCAAAATCCTTGTTGTCATCGCGGTCATGCTTTTCTCCCACATTGCGCCGGCTACTTTCCGGTCTGTCGATTACGGGTAACCCCCGGCTCTTATCCTTATTCCCTCAGGTCACGGATCTAGCGTTCCGCTGCCGGTCCTTGCTTAAGGTCGGCTTCGACCAGGGCCCGCAATTCCGCAGATACCTCCGGACGCACGCCGAACCACAGCGAGAAGCCGCGCACGGCCTGATGCAGCAGCATCCCGAGCCCGTCGGCAGTGCGCAACCCGCGATTTTTCGCCGCCGTCAGCAACGGCGTTTCCAAGGGCACATAAACGATATCGGCGACGACCGCGCTATCCGGCAACCGGTCCAAGTTGACCATGAGTTCAGGTTGCCCCGTCATTCCCAACAATGTCGTATTGACCAGAAGGTGGGATCCTCCGAGGAGCCCCGTCATCTCCTCCCACCGCGCCGGGTTCACTCTATCGCCGAAACGCGTGCGAAGCGCCTCGGCGCGTTCGAAACTGCGGTTGACGACATGAACCCGCGTGACACCGCGATCAAGCAGCGCGAAAACAATCGCCCGCGCGGCGCCGCCTGCGCCGAGCACGATCGCGGTTTCGAGACCGGCATCCCATCGCGGCGTCGCGGCGTCGAGATTTTCGACGAAACCCTCGACATCGGTATTGGTGGAGCGCAGGCGGTTGCCTTCCAGCCAAAGAGTGTTCGCGGCACCTATGGCGCGTGCCCTGTCGTCCGGCTCCGAGAGCGCGAGCGCGGCTTCCTTATGGGGTAAGGTGACGTTGGCTCCGACATAGCCTCGGTCTTGTAGTGTCGCGACGAACTCCGGAAAAGCGTCGGGGGGGACCGCCTCGCGCCGATACTCCGCGGTGAAGCCGTGACGTTTGATCCAATAATTATGAATTAGCGGCGAACGCGAATGGCCGGCTGGCCATCCAATCACGCAGACAGCGCGGAAACCTTCATTCATGCCGACATCTATGGGCTTCTCCATCCGTTTGGCAAGGTGAAGGGAGAGCGCGCACTGCGTAACAGCGCATAGAAACGGATGCATAGAGAAGGACGCGTCGCGCAGAGCAATTGCTGCGCAAGGCGACTTTACCTCCAACGCGCTCGCATCTGAATCGTTCCGTTAACAATTGACAATCCAGGAAAAGATTGTTCCGGAACTTTGAACCCCGCCCGCGATTGGTCCGTGGAATGAATACGGAAATCAAGAGGGTGTCATGCACAACTCCATCACTCGTTTCCGTTCCGTCGGAGCAATTCTAGCGACCGCCGGAGCGGTCTTCGCAATGCAGCCGGCCCTGGCGCAATCGCTCGCCTATAATGCGCCGTCGTCGCCTTATCCCGCTGCCATCTTCCAGCAGGTCATGCCGCAGCAGATGCCCGAGGAATCCGTCGTCGCCGAGCCTGAAGACTCCGTGGCAATACCGGAACATCTCCGGCGGCAGATCGTCAATTATCCGACGCGCGAGCCAGTGGGCACCATCGTCGTCGATACGCCGAACACTTATCTCTATTACGTGCTCGGCGGCGGCAAGGCGATGCGCTACGGCATCGGCGTCGGCCGCGAAGGCTTCACCTGGTCCGGCGTCAAGAGCGTCGAACGCAAGGCGGAATGGCCGGATTGGATTCCGCCGGCGGAAATGATCGCCCGTCAGCCCTATCTGCCGCGCTTCATGGCCGGAGGCCCCGGCAATCCGCTCGGCGCCCGCGCCATGTATATCGGCGGTACTGTCTATCGCATCCATGGCACCAACGCGCCCTCCACCATCGGGCATAACGTTTCCAGCGGCTGCATCCGAATGCTGAACGAGGATGTGATTGATCTGTATAGTCGCGTCAACGTCGGCGCCAAGGTGGTCGTGCTCCCTGCCGGAGTCCGTGATGTGCCGACCGTAGCTGGCCGCGAGCGCATCGCGCCGTCGGCAGCGCTGGCCGATATCAGGGTCAGCGGCGTTTATTAATTCCTCGCGCGAGCTACGATTACTAGGGCCGGAGCGAACCATCGCTCCGGCCTTTGGTATATAAGCCGCCTAAGGTACAGCCGTTCGCGGATGCGAGCGAAGGGGCGAGGCATCATGCGGATCGCGATCATGGCGGCCGGAGCGGTCGGCGGTTATTTCGGCGTAAGGCTTGCCGCTGCAGGGCATGACGTCAGTTTCATTGCCCGCGGCGCGCATCTTGCTGCGATCCGCAGCAACGGCCTGGTGATCGAAAGCACGCTCGGCAATCTTCATATCAAGAACGTCAACGCGACCGCCCATCCAGAAGAAGTCGGCCCGGTCGACATCGTGCTGTTCGCGGTGAAACTATGGGACACCGAAACCGCCGCTGAGGCCGCGCGTCCGCTTGTCGGGCGAGAGACCCGCCTCATCACCTTGCAGAATGGCGTCGACAGCGTCGAACGCCTTGCGCCGATCCTCGGCGCGGATCACGTGGCCGGCGGCACTACTCATATGGCGACGGTTATATCCGCACCGGGCGTCATCAAGCACACCAGCCCCTTCGCGCAAATGAAATGTGGACGCACGGACGGCACCGCTGATGCGCCCCTCACGATGTTCGTTGAGGCGGCAAAGGCCGCCGATATCGATGCCGCGCTGTCCGACGACATCAACGTCGATCGCTGGAAAAAATTTACATTCCTGGTCGGGCTCTCGGGTGCGACCGGCGCCATGCGGCTGCCGCTTGGTCCTATTCTTGCCGATCCTGACACCCGCGCCTTCTTCTTCAACCTGATGCAGGAAGTGGTGACGATCGGGCGTGCTCAGGGTATCGCCCTGCCGGCGGATTTTGCGGAAGAGCGGCTACAGTTTGCCGACACCACGCCGCCGGGTTTCAAGGCGTCGCTGCTGCATGATCTCGAACGCGGCAACCGCATCGAGCTCGATTGGCTCGCCGGCAAAGTCGTTGAGCTCGGCCGCGCGCTCAAGCTGCCAACCCCTGCCAACACAACAGTCTACACGATGCTCAAGCTGCACCGGATGGGGCGCGTCCGGGATTCAGGCGAAGAACTAGGATAACGACAGACGGACATACCCGCGCCTCCTAAATCTACGTCCCCATCAACAAGGCCCTGGCCCAAGAGGCGCAACCGGGTGGTCGTGCTCGCCCCCGACAATGTGCCAGTCGTTGCCTGGCGCTGAGAGGTTGCCGGCGGATAAGACGGCCGTGCCGTTCATCAGCCAATATCCGACCATACCGGAATCGTGCCGCCACAGAATGTCGGCCTTGCCGTCGCCATTGATGTCTCCGGCAGCGACCACATGCCAATCGTTCCCGATCGTCGCAATCGTCGACGCGCCGGTGACCGAGGCGCCGTTCATGAACCAAACCCCGACGGCTCCTGAATCATGGCGCCATAAGAGGTCGCTCGCGCCATCGCCGTCGAGGTTCCCGATTCCCACGACATGCCAACCGGCAGGGGCAGTGCCGGCAGTCGCCGCCGTTGTAATCGACGGGCCGTTCATCAGCCAGACTCCCACCGCACCGGAATCATGAACCCACACGAAATCGATCTTGCCATCGGCGTTGAGGTCGCCGATGCCGACCAGACGCCACTGATTATCGACCGTTCCGATGTTGCCGGCGGCGAGGACGGTCGTGCCGTTCATCAGCCAATAGCCGACCACGCCGGAATCATGCCGCCATAGGATGTCGGCCTTGCCATCTCCATCCAGGTCCCCGACACCCACCACGTGCCAGTCGTTGCCGACCGTCGCGATGTTGGTGGCGCTCACGACCGAGCTGCCGTTCATGAACCAAACGCCGAGCGTGCCCGAGCTATGCCGCCACAGAAGATCGCTCGCGCCATCACCGTTGAGATTGCCGATGCCAACCAGGCGCCAACCGGCGGGGGCATTACCCACGGTAGCGGCGGAGGCGACGGCACCGCCATTCAGTTGCCAGACTCCAACCGCCCCGGAATCGTTTTGAAAGGCCACGTCGCTCTTGCCGTCAGCGTTGAACTCGGGAAGTTTGGCTGAAGCCTCGCATGCGCGCGGATTCACCGTCAGCCTGGCAATGCGGCTGGTGTTGCCAGCGCCATTGGTCGTGTTTGTGAAGTTGATGGTAGCGGGACCATAGAGATTCGATGCCAGTCCGTTTGCGCTTGCATTTACGGTGAAAGTGACGGTCGTTCCGGAGGTGCCGACCGACCCAGCGGTGGATGACGCATTGAGCCAGCTCGGAAGCCCGTTAATCGAATAGGTCAGTGAGCCGGCCGTGGCGCTGACCTGGTACTGAAACGAAGATGGCCCAAACGGGCCCCCCTGAGGGCCTGACGCGGCAATGTCGGACGCAGGCGAAACGACAAGCGCAGGCGTTGTCACGTTCAGCGTTGCACTTCGTGTCGTACTGCCTTGGCCGTTCGTAGTGTTGGTGAAACTGATGGTGGTGGGACCGTAGGTGCCGACGGTCAGCCCGTTGGCACTGGCGTTGACCGAAAAGGTGACGGTGATGGGTGTCGTCGTCGCCGTACTAGAGGTGAAGGAAGCGGTCAGCCAACTCGGTATCCCCGAGATGGAAAAATCGACGCTGCCGGTCGACGAACTCAATTGGTACTGGAACGAGTTGGGTGTGAATGGCCCGCCCGGGGGCCCCGACGCAGCAACATCGGCTGTGGGAGTGACCTGAAGCGCGGCGGGCGGCGGCGATGATAATAACGTCCATCCAATGTCCTGAAAGAGCGGAAGCTCCAGGCCTGGGTTCTGAAGCGGCTGGGTATAGTTCGGTTCCATGACCTGGTTGGGCGTGAGCGCTGTATCCCAATGCGACACCGAGGAGCCCGGCTGCTGAGGATTGGGAGCGAACATCCGGACATGGTCGCCCACCTTACCGGCTGTCAGGACTCCGCTTGCCGCCCTGACGTTGGGGCCCGTCCAATGCAGGTTCCCTGTGGCTATGCTCGCCGCGACGCGTTGGGCATCGCTCATGCTGGGATAGTCTGGCGGGCTGGCGCCATGACTTTCGAGGAAGCGCATGTAGGCGTCATCAAAACCCGAATTCTTTTTTCCCGTGTTCAGATCGACGAAGGTCAGGAAGCCCAGCCCGTGGCCCAACTCGTGCAGGAGGACGCTAACGAAATCGATCCGGTTGCTCGGACCGTTCCCGTCCAGCCCATAATACCAGCCGGACGACGTCAGGCAGCCGGAGTTGCCGAGATTGCTATTGAATGTGGCGTCGATGTCATCCGCAGGGTCGAGATCGCTCCCATGCAGGGCATTGGCTAAGGCGACGGCATACCAAGTGTGAAGTACGGGCGCCCCGGTAAAGTCGCGAAAAATAAGGGTAGGACCGGCCGAGCCGAGAACCGCTGAACTGGCACTGCATGTCAGCGGATCGAACTGAGCACGGACCCGGATAGTTACGGCACTGGCGAGAAGTCCACCCCAGATGTCGGCGGCGCGCTGAAACGCCATAAGCCGCTGCGCCCCGATCGTCGTGCCGGTATTCCCCCCGACCGGGCTTGCGGGAGTCGGGTCATTGAACCCTTCGCCGGCGCCATCGTTGTTGATGACGAGGAAGGTCGCGGCGTCGGCGACAGGAGACGCCGCCACGGCGATCGCCAAGAGCGAAGAGAAAAGAAAGACGCGCAGCCGTTTCCTATGCGATATCATCGGAAGCTCCGCGGGCGTCGACATCATTATTCGCTATGGCCGGGCATCTCGCTTAGATGTTCGATTTTGGTTTTTCCGTTCGCATCGATGGTGACGACTAACGGGCTTTGGAAGCGGCCCTTGAGATCAAGCTTAACGCCGCCACCAGGCGCCGAGTTTGGGACCTGCACCAGACCTTCATGAGACGTGTTTAAAGAATTTTGTTCGCGCGGTGACAATTGCAGAGGCACGGTGTTAGGAGCGCGCTCCCTGAGAATCTTCCCTGTTTGTGGGTCGATGTGTACTGTCAGGCCCGCGGCCCCTTCCGGTATGCCGGCGGGCGCTTCGGCAGGCGAGGGGGAAACGCTCGTGCCCGAACCGGGCTGCATCTGCTCAGAAGAAGCCGGCGTACCCTCTTCAGAAAAGGCTGGCTGCGCCGCCGCAACCAAGCCGGCGGCAACGCCAAAGAGGCCAGTCAGCAACCTGCGCATAACCTGCTTCCCATATCTGCGGCCTTTCATGAGTTCTCCTCCTCGGGCCTCAACTCGGCGCCCTGCCACGCGTCTCTCTCTTCACGGTCAACGCGCCCCGCCGCTGGAAGTGCCATGGGGAATCAATCCGCATATATCGTATCGCACTGGTCCTATTTGACCACAGCGGATTGCCCGGGAGGCGGCAGCACAGCTGAATTGCCGCCAGCAATCGGTGCCACCGAGGGCAGCGTTGCATCGCGCGGAATGGGCGGGCCGAGTGACGACGGCGTCGGCATGGGAGTAGGAACGGGTAACGGACTGCCGCTCGTTGCCGGTAAGGGCCTTGGCAAGAGGGAAGATGCAGCGTCGGCGAGAAGTTTTTGCCCAAATGGCGAACTGTCTACCACTGTGGACAGCTTGCCCTGCGATTTTGTCTGGGGTGAATCCTCCCGCTTTTCAGGCAGCCGCAAAGCCCCTTCCAATGTGGCCAGACCGGGAGACCCTTGTTTCCCACCTCGACCGACAATGACCACACGCTTGATCACTACGTCGCCGTCTACAGCCTCCGATACGAGCACGAAATCGAGCTGCGCCAGCAGCTGGCGCGTCATACCCGCAAGCGTTCCGCGGAAGCTGCCACTGATGAGCTCATCGGCGACTGTGCGATTCAGCCATTCCAATTTGATGGTCTGATCGGCAAACAACCGATCCAGAACGTCCCGGCGCGGAACGTCGCGCAAATCGAATTCGAGGCGGGCTCCGTCGGGACTTCGGCCGAAATGACTATCGTCAACGGAAGCGAACGCAGAACCGGAAATTAACAGGCCGCCGAAACAGATCAGAAGAGCCCAGCCTAAGACGTTTTTCAGCGGCTGGACAAAGCCCATAATTTCCCTCGTTGCTCGATGGACAGCTATTCGGCGCGGACTACCTTGTAAAGGTGAGGCCCGGAAAAACGGCGTTATTCACTTATAACGTGTTTCTATGAACCTTACACTTTTACGCTTGCACGCGTAACGCGCGTAATGCAGAATATCGTCAACCGAGCGAAAACTCAGTGAGGGGCGGGCCATCCACCGAATTGCGACTTCAATTCATGCCGGCGGCCGGCGCGGCAACTATCTGATTGGAGCCATACTTGTAATCAAAACAACGCAGCAAACTGCGTGATCACAGTGGGGAACGCAGACTTCCGTCCGCGTTAGTTGGGGAATTTGTATGGGCAAGGTGTGGCGGCTGGGTTATGTCCCAAGCGTTTTATTTCCTGTCTTTTTTGTAACGCTATCGTTTGGCAATGATCTTGCTGCTGTCGGTGCTAGCCAGTCTGCTGACACTTCTGATCGCCCAAGCATCGATTTTGACCTGCAGGCAGTTCCTCGTC
This sequence comes from Alphaproteobacteria bacterium, assembly GCA_034668785.1. Classification (GTDB taxonomy): domain Bacteria; phylum Pseudomonadota; class Alphaproteobacteria; order Rhizobiales; family Xanthobacteraceae; genus CANKHA01. The sequence continues at coordinate 3,798 of JAXDOS010000102.1, read as the reverse complement.
GCGAGGTGCTGGACCGGCTTTTTGCCGATCAGGAGATCAAGCTTGAGTGGCTAAACCGCGAGGTCGCGGATGAGCCGGTCAGCGGCAAGTTCAGCGGCTCGCTGCCGGTGGTCGCGCGGCAATTGCTGGCGCGAACCAATTTCGTGCTCCTCTACCAACAGCAAGGTGATGCCCTGCGTATCACGCGCGTGCTCATTGTTGGCAAGGCGTCCGACCAAGCGTCTTCCGGTCTCCAGGCTATCGAAGCGGCCTTACGCGCGCCGGACAAAAGCCAGGCGTCGCCCAAGGCAAAATCGGTTGGGGAGACGCCACTAATTCTAGGTGGCGGTTCGCTGCCTTCGACGCGAACGAACGCGCCCGAGTCGGCGGGCCTGCCCAAACCGATGCCTGCCCATGCGGGCGAGGGACCGGTACCATCCGCTAAGCCGGTGCGGGCCAACGTCGTACCACCCACGTCGAATACGACCGCTGGGCTTCCTTCCGTAGCACCGATACGCAATCCCAAGCCGCCGGCGCCGCAGCCACCGTTACTGATTCCATCCGTCCGTGAGGGCTCGCGCGGATGACAGCGTACGAACGTGTTCTCAATCAGGTGGCCTCTACTGGGGCCTGGTTACCCGTTTCAGCGCGGTGCATCTCATCGATCAATCAAAACATTTGCGACGCTTCGGACACCGCGGTTAAATATGGCAATTCGAACAATAACGAGCAGCGAGGGAGCAATGTTTCAGTCGACCAATTGTACTAGAATGTTGAGGATAGCTTGTCTCGGCTTAGGGTATTTGTTCGGCGCTCTGCTGCCGGCCGACGCACATCGTTTCGGAGGGCTGATCGCGCCGCCCTCTATCTTACAATCAACACAGTACACTCGTGTCGAACTCGCCGACGTTAAGGAGTACGCTTCCACCTCCACTGTCAATGTCGTTAGGACGTCCGGCCAAGTTGTTGGAATTAAGCGCCAGCCGAATTACCAATTAGTGCTTGGCGACGGGAAGGCAAATTATCTTCTCGTGACTGTGGGACGCGGACTCAACGAAGTGTTCGCACCCTTTTTTTCCAACATTGCATTTGGCGATACCGTCGAGGTTCTTGGCCCCGCCGGAAAGATCCAAGGCATTCTTATCTCATCGTCGGACGGTGCAACGATCGAGCTAGGAGGGGTCGATCTTTCAAATGCACCGTTCTACGGAGTAATTGGCCTTACGGATATAAAAAATATCAAAAAGCTCGAGTAGCGAAACGTGGGGCGAGAGAGGCAGCGTCAGTTTAATACCGACGTCGTTTGGGGGGAGCAATGTTTAGCAACGAGAATATTAGATCGTTATCTATTCGAGCCCTAAGGTTTCTAGGAAATGGTGCGGCATTACTATCTGCGTTTTGCTTGCTGCTGCTTTCGATTTTATTTCTGGCAGGCACGACGCAGCGAGCCTATGCTGTCTGTGCCTCATCCTCAAACGTGAACCAGGGCGGAGGTGACTGCATAAGCAGAACGGCAGATGAAGTCGCATTGGCGGCATATACTGCCGGCTTTCGTGGAGGCGCGCTCGTCAACGCTATCGCGATTTCCAACGCTGAATCTTCGGGGATATCTGGCGTTTTTTATTTAAATGCTATTCTGGTAAACAGCGTTACTTCAATCGATCGTGGTCTCTGGCAAATCAACAGCCACTTTTGGCCAAACTATGATCCTCAGAAGCTGCTTTTCGATGCTTCTTATAATGCTGCTGCTGCGTATACAGTTTATTCCACTACCTCAAACGGATGGTGCAATTGGGTTGAGTTCTACGACGGTAACTTCGCGTCGTACATGTCAAGTCCTGCAAGGATAGCGGCTCAGAAACAAGACAGCACTGTTATACGGTTCTTAACCGAAGAATCTGGGCGCGTCCGCGCTACGGCCAATGTACGCGTACGCTCAAGCGCCGGGGGAGCAGAACTGCGGGTAGTCAATGCTGGTGCGACCGGGACCGTTGTCGGCGGTCCCACGATATTATCGTTCGGAACTTGTCCTGGTGCCTTGCATCCTTATTATTACGTTTGGTGGCAGATCAATTGGGATGACGGCGCCTCAGGCGGTTGGTCGGTTGAAGAAGCCCTCGAACGGACCGGCACGCCGACCTGCACCTACAGCATTGCTCCCGTAGGCATCTCTCCCGACGCCAACCCAACCAACGGCTCGGTTGCAGTGACGACTACGAGCGGATGTAATTGGACGGCGGCAAGCAACGCTAGTTGGATCACCATCACCTCCGGCAGCAGCGGCAGCGGCAGTGGCACCGCCTTTTACTCCGTGGCCGCGAATACGGGAGCCGCGCGCAGCGGTACAGCCACCATTGCCGGACAAACCTTCACGGTGAACCAGGCCGCTGCTGCCTGCAGCTATAGTATTTCTCCGACCAATACCTCCGTTGGCGCCGGCGTGAGCACCGGCTCGGCTGCGGTGACCACCGCGAGCGGATGCGGCTGGACCGCGGCGAGCAACGCCAGCTGGATTACCGTCAGTCCTAGCAGCGGCAGCGGCAATGGCACGGTGTCTTACTCCGTGGCTGCGAATACGGGAGTCGCGCGCAGCAGTACAGCCACCATTGCCGGACAAACCTTCACCGTGAACCAGGCCGCTGCTGCCTGCAGCTATAGTATTTCTCCGACCAGCACGTCGGTCGGCGCCGGCGCGAGCACCGGGTCGGTTGCGGTGACAGCGGCGAGCGGATGCGACTGGACCGCGGCGAGCAACGCCAGCTGGATTACCGTCAGCCCTGGCAGCGGCAGCGGCAATGGCACGGTGTCTTACTCCGTGGCCGCGAATACGGGAACGGCGCGCAGCGGTACAGCCACCATTGCCGGACAAACCTTCACCGTGAACCAGGGGGCCGCCGCAGCTTGCAGCTACAGTATTTCTCCAACCAGCACGTCGGTTGGCGCCGGCGCCAGCAACGGGTCGGTTGCGGTGACCGCAGCGAGCGGATGCGGCTGGACCGCGGCGAGCAACGCCAGCTGGATCACCGTCAGCCCTAGCAGCGGCAGCGGCAATGGCACGGTATCTTACTCGGTGGCCGCGAATACGGGAACGGCGCGCAGCGGCACGGCGACAATTGCCACACAAACTTTCACGGTAAATCAGGCCGCTGCTGGCACGCCGCCGAACGACAACTTTGCCAGTGCGACTCCGATCCAAGCCGGACAGACGCTCACCGGCACGAATGTGGGCGCGACAAAAGAGACCGGTGAACCGGTGCATAATTATGAATTTCCGGATTTCGGCGGCAAATCGGTGTGGTGGAAGTTCACCGCGCAGACATCCGGGCAATTTGCTGTGAGTACCTGCGACAGCAACCTTGACACCGTCCTCGCCGTCTACACCGGCAACGCCGTTAACACATTGACCAAGGTGGCCTCCAACGATCAAGCGGGCGCGGGAACGCCATGCGCGTCCAGCAACCAAAGCTATCTTGTTTTCAGCGCCATTGCAGGAACGGCTTACAGCATCGTTGTTGACGGCTACAACCCGAACAACAGCGGCGCGGCGAGCGGCTCGATATCCCTTCGACTTAGCGCGGGCGTGTGCGGGGTCATCGCGAGGCTTTCCGACTTCAATAACGACGGCAAAGGCGATGTCCTGTTCCGCAACGACTCGGGTGCAGTGGGAGCGTGGTTGCTCAACGGCGGCGCCATCCTTTCGGCGGCTACCATTGCCACTACTCCTACGGAATGGGGAATTGCCGGCACCGCCGACCTCAACGGCGATCACAAAAACGATCTTTTGTGGCGGCATGTGTCGGGCGCGGTGGGCGCCTGGCT
>JAXDOS010000101.1:0-3275 GCA_034668785.1 Alphaproteobacteria bacterium | reverse complement strand
CAGAGCTTGCCGTCCTCGACGGTGAACTCCATGTCCTGCATGTCGCGGTAATGCTTTTCCAGCTGGGTGTAGATCCGCGTCAACTCCTTGAACGCCTCCGGCATCGCCGTTTCCCTCGACGGCTTGTCGGAACCGGAATCCTTGCGCGCCCTCTCGGTGATGTCCTGCGGCGTGCGGATGCCGGCGACGACGTCCTCGCCCTGCGCGTTGATGAGGAATTCGCCGTAGAGCTTGCTCTCGCCGGTAGAGGGATTGCGCGTGAACGCGACACCGGTCGCGGAGGTCTCTCCCATGTTGCCGAACACCATGGCCTGCACGTTGACGGCGGTGCCCCACGACTCCGGAATATCGTGCAGACGGCGGTAGGTGACCGCACGCGCATTCATCCAGGATGAGAACACCGCGCCGATCGCGCCCCACAATTGCTCGTGCGGATCCTGCGGGAAATCCTTGCCGGTCTCGCGCGCCACGGCTTCCTTGTACTTTCCGACCAGTTCGACCCAGTCGTCGCCGGAAAGATCGGTGTCGAGCGTATAGCCCTGGCCGTCCTTGAAGGTGTCGAGGATGTCCTCGAAGTGATGATGCTCGAAGCCGAGCACCACGTCCGAATACATCGTGATGAAGCGGCGATAACTGTCATAGGCAAAGCGGCGATCGCCGGAGAGTTCGGCGAGCGCTTCGACCGTCTTGTCGTTGAGGCCGAGATTGAGCACGGTGTCCATCATGCCCGGCATCGAGGCGCGGCCGCCGGAGCGGACCGAGACCAGAAGCGGATTCTTCGAATCGCCGAACGCCTTGCCGGTCAGCTTGCCGACATGGTCGAGCGCCTTCTCGACCTGCGCCTTCAGTGCGGCGGGATAGGATTTGTCGTGCGCATAGAAATAGGTGCAGACCGAGGTCGGAATGGTGAAGCCCGGAGGCACCGGCAGGCCGAGATTGGCCATTTCGGCGAGGTTGGCGCCCTTGCCGCCCAGCAGGTCGCGCAGGCCCGCTTTGCCCTCTGCCTTGCCGTCCCCAAAGGTATAGACCCACTTGCCGGATTTTACCGCCTCAACGACCGGCTTGCGGACCGCGGCCTTCTTGGCCGCGACCTTGGCGACCGGCTTGGCTGCGGCCTTCTTCAGCGCCTTGCGGGCGGAAGGGGCCGCGGCAACGGCCTTGGGCCGGGCCGATGGCTTTGATTTCGCTGCAGATTTCACTGCGGCCTTGGCTACAGTTTTTTTGGACTTCGCGACGGCTTTGGCCATGGATTCCAACTATCTAAAAAAGGTGAGAAGATTGCGCGCCTTACACCATTTTGAGGGGTTCCGCGCAAGCCGCGAAAGCCTGCTTTCCCGCGCTAGAACTTCAACATCTTGAACACGCCGAGGCCGGCCAAGCCGACTACGATCAAGTAGATGGCGACGATGAAATTCAGGAACCGCGGCATAATCAGAATCAAGACTCCCGCAATCAGGGCGACGATCGGGGAAATGTGCGCAGCGGTGATGGTCATTGGAAAACTCCGGCTGATGAGGGGATTCGAATCGAGAGTGGCAACTTAACCGCTGGCGCGGTTTCGGAATAGCAAGACGCTCACGGCTTCAACGGGTTCCAGCCTCCGCAACAATTCCCCAGAAATGCCCCGTATGAGGCCGCACTTTTCCGGAACAATGCCGCGCGCGATGAATTGGCCCCGCGTCATGCGCTGGCGAAAGCCGGCGCTCTTCTCGCGAAGGAGTTGACCATGCGGAACAGACTATTTGCCATTGCAGTGATCGCCAGCGCGATGGCTGCCCCGATCGCGGCTCAGGCGCAAACCACGATCACCACCGGCACAGCCGGCGGCAGCACGGTCGTCATCGGCGAACATGAAGGCATCGTTGCCGACCAGCGGCCGGCCTTCCGCGAATACATCGTACGTGAACGCGTGCCGAACTACACGATCTCCGAGCGCGTGATCGTCGGCGGGGTGCTGCCGGAAGCCGGCGTCACCTATTACGACGTGCCGCAAACGTTCGGGATGACGCCCTATCGCTACACGGTCGTGAACGGCCAGACGGTGCTGGTCGAACCGCGCTCGCGTCGCATCGTTCAGGTGGTCGATTGACCTCAGTAGCCTGAACGATTGGTCCGGGCGCCGCGCAAGCGGATGTGCGCGAGATACGACCGGACACAAGCCCCGCCCGGCGTCCCCTCCGGGCGGGGTTTTGTTTGTGTGCTTGACTGCCTTGCAACCGTTAGACCCTCATGGTGAGGAGGCGCGCAGCGCCGTCTCGAACCATGTAGCCCCACTGGTGCCATTCATCCTTCGAGACGCGCGAAGAGCGCTCCTCAGGATGAGGTCTGGCAGGAGTAACCCTGCAACTATTCCCTGATTTCCAATCCCGGCTTCTTCACCACGAGCCGGTGAATCTTCTTCCCCGACGAGGCGCTGACGACCTCTTCATCGAGTAACACCGTGGTTCCCTTCAGTTCCGCCAGCACGACCGCCGGATCGAACGCCGCGTAAAGCCGTCCCTGCGCGTCGCGCTGGTCGGCGCCCTCGGTGACGCGCCAGCTCAGATAGAGAATGCCGCTCGGCTTGACGATATCGAGCAGACGGCGAACCGATGCCGCAATCTGCTTGTGGTCGAGGTGCATGATCACGGTTTCGCACAGCACGTTGTCGAAGCTGCCGACCCCGCGCAGCTCGGGCAATTCGGCCTGCGCGAACTTGAAGGAGGGGTAACGCCGGCGCGCCTCGGTGAGCAGGCCTTCCGAGGCATCGAAGCCTACGGCCGAAAAACCGTTCGCGTGGAGCCAGGCGACCTCGCGGCCGCAGCCGCAGCCGATATCGGCCGAATTGCCGCCGCGCACAAAAAACCGCTCCACGACTTCCTGCAGGTCGACGGGCGACGGTTGACCGAGCCAATCCTTCGCGAACGCCGCCGCATCCAGGTCGTAAGCGGCGAGCGTCTGACGGTCCATGATCTAGCCTTCGATCTTCGAAAAATCGGCAACCGCGCGGGTCGCCGCGCGGATCTCGTTCAGGAGTTTTAGTCGGTTCTCGCGCACCTTGGGTTCATCGTCATTGACCTTGACCTTGTCAAAGAACGCATCGACTGCCGGACGCAGCTTTGCCATCGCACCCATCGCGGTGGCGAAATCTTCCTTGGCGACGGCGGCTGCCGCCTCATGCTTAACCTGATCGATCGCCGTCGCGAGCGCCTTTTCTTCAGGCAACTTATACAGCCCGGCATCCGGCGCGCCGTCAAACGCGCGCTTGTCCTTCTTCTCCTCGATCGCGAGGATGT
>JAXDOS010000100.1:0-2757 GCA_034668785.1 Alphaproteobacteria bacterium | reverse complement strand
AACATGCAGAAGAACCTCGACCGGCTCGGCGGTCTCGTGCATTCGCAGCGGCTGCTGATCGCGCTCACGCAAAAGGGCGCCAGCCGTGAGGACGCCTACAAATACGTCCAGCGCAACGCCATGCCGGTCTGGCGCGGCGAAGGCGATTTTCAGACGCTGCTCAAGAAGGATCCGGATGTGAAGAAGCATCTGAGCGATGCCGAGATCGATGAGCAGTTCGACCTCGGCTATCACTTCAAGCACGTCGACACGATCTTCAAGCGGGTATTCGGCGAGGCGTGATTATTCTGCCGGTGCGGGCGCGGCCTTCGCCGGCGCACCGTAAAGCCGCATCAGCACGAAGGTCACGGCCAGGATCGCCAGGTAGACCATAAGCTGCATCGCGGTCGGCTGGTCGGTGTAGCCGATCAGCGTGTGCAGCGCCTTGCCGGGCAGGCTGGAATCCGAAAGCAGCCAGCCGGAGTCCCAGACCACATTATCCAGCGCAGTCAGCCAATTGGCCTTTTCCAGGAACGCCGCCGCCTGCGCCGCCATGCCGGCGGCCAATAGCGCAATCAGGACCGTCGTGGTCGCAAACAGCGCGCGCGTTGGAATCTTCACCAGGCCGAAATAGGTCAGCATGCAGACGAGCGCGCCGAGCACGAGCCCGGCAAGGCCGCCGAGCGCCACGCTCAATCCGCTGTCGTTGCCGCCGACCAGAACGCCGTAAAGGAACAGCACGACTTCGCTGCCCTCGCGCAGCACGGCGACGCCGACCACGATCGCCAGCGCCAGCAGCGATTTCGATCCCTCGACCACCGCCCTTCCCGCTTCCCGCAACTCGCCGGCGAGTTCGGCGCCGTGGCGCGCCATCCAGACATTGTGCCAGGTCAGCATCACGACCGCGAGCGCGAGGATCGCGGCGTTGAACACTTCCTGCCCCATGCCGGCGAACAGGTTCGACAGGGCGCCGGCAAAGGCCGCGACCACGCAGGCGGCGAGAACGCCTGCGAGCACGCCGCCGGCGATCCACTGGTTGCGGTGCGGAACCGTGCGCGTGACCGCAAGCACGATGCCGACGATCAGGCCGGCCTCGAAGACTTCACGGAAGACGATGATCAGTGCGGCGATCACGATTTCTTCTTATTTTACGACCAGCGCGCCGCGGGCCACCTTCTCGTTATATTCGTCGAAGAACTCGTAGCGGCCCGGCTTCTGGGCGCGGACATTGATGGTGGCGTCGCTGGATCCCGCGACCACCTTCTCCACCTTCAGCGTCTTGCTTTCGAATTCCATCGCCTTGGCATCGAGGTTCTTCAGCTTGATCACGATCGGCGTGTTGGCGGGCGCGCTGATCTCGGCCGGGTCGAACTTCTTGTCCTTGTAGCTCAACTGAATCTCGGTCGCGCTCTGCGCGTTGGCTGGCACGGCGGCGGTGATGGCAACGAGTGCGACGGCGGCCAATGTGGCCTTCGAAAGCGTGCGAGAGAGGAGCATGTCGGTTCTTTCAATGATGGCTGGCGATATCGAGCGATGGCATACGCCGCCGAAAGCCATGCCGTGAAGTGGCAAACGTCCGCGGCAATTTGGAGGAGTTCTAAACGCCAGGTTCCGGCCTCCCGCCGATCATCCGGGCGGTGACGCGGTCACGCCGCACAAAGTGGTGCCACAGCGCAGCCCCGAGGTGGATTGCGATCAGCGCCAGCAGGACATAGGCAAACAGGATGTGGCGGTCTTCCCAGGCCCTGGCCGCGTCCCGGTCGGGCGAGGTAATCTGCGGAACGTGAAACAGCCCGAACCAATCCGAATAGTTCGGCGTGCGGGCGCCGGAATGCGCCCAGCCAAGCACCGAAACCAAAATAGTCACGGCGTAGAGCGACCAATGGCTGAGGCTCGCCGCCATCCGTTGCCAGCGCGGCGTGTCCCCCGGCAAGGCCGGGGTCGGGTTGAGGCCACGCCACATCAGCCGCAGCACCATCAGCAGCAGCACGAGATAGCCGATATCGGCATGGATCGAGCGATAGAAAAAACGGTCCGGACGCGCCGGGATGTGGTTCATCCACCAGCCGAAAGCGATCATGCCGATGATTGCGGCGCCGAGAAGCCAGTGCAGATAGCGCGCTAGGCTGCCCCAAGTGGACGAGGTATTTCGTATCATGATCGGTGCGGGCCTTTCGCCGTTCGGATCCACCGCGCCGACACGGGCTTGCGCATCGGTTACGGGCCGGAAGTCGTAGCTTTCCGGTCTTGCCAAGGCGATTTGAATCATTCCAAACTGCTGTATCCGCTCGCGACTGCCCGAAAACCGGGGCGCCGGCGCCATCAAAGCAACTCAAACGTAACGCAGATCGGCTAAGGTCGCAGCGTGTCATCCCCGCCCACCATCCTCGTCTTCGACTCCGGCCTTGGCGGCCTCACGGTCCTGCGCGAGATCGTCGGCGCCCGGCCCGACGCGCACTACGTCTATGTCGCCGACGACGCCTTCTTTCCTTACGGCCACCACAGCGAAGACCAGATCATCGCCCGCGTGGTGCCGCTGGTCGGCGAGTTGATCGCGCGCCATGCCCCCGTTTTGGTGGTGATTGCCTGCAACACCGCCTCCACGCTCGTGATGTCGCATCTGCGCAGCGCCTACAGCGTGCCGTTCGTCGGCACCGTGCCTGCGATCAAGCCGGCCTGCGCCAGCTCGCGGACAAAACGCGTGTCGGTGCTCGGCACCAAGGGCACCGTCAAGCGCGAATACACCAAGGCGTTGATCCGCGATTTCGCGCAAGGCTG
>JAXDOS010000099.1:0-10055 GCA_034668785.1 Alphaproteobacteria bacterium | reverse complement strand
GAGGCCGGTCGAGCCGGAGCCGATGTCGTAGCGTGCGATAAATCCAGATTGAAGAGCTTGCTTACTTTTTCCCTCTCCCCTTGTGGGAGAGGGTGGCGAGCGGAGCGAGCCGGGTGAGGGGTCGGATTCTCCGCGCATGCTGCTCCAGTGACCCCTCACCCGCTTCGCCGCTTGCAGCGGCTCAGCACCCTCTCCCACAAGGGGAGAGGGTGAAAACAAGGAACTCACTTTGCCACTCGCCGTTGACGCTGAGCCCACCGGAGATTTGCGTGCAGACTTCCTCATCAACTTTATCGCCGCGCATCCGCACGCTGATTCCGGCGCGGCTCGACCGGCTGCCGTGGAGCGGATTCCACACCATGATCGTGGTGGCGCTCGGCGTCACCTGGATCCTCGACGGGTTGGAAGTGACGCTGATGGGCGCCTTCAGCGGCGTGCTGCAGGAGCCGGGCACGCTGCATTTCACCAGCGCCGAGATCGGCTTCATCGCGTCGTGCTATCTCGCCGGCGCGGTCACGGGCGCGCTCTTCTTCGGCTATCTCACCGATCGCTATGGCCGCCGTCTGATGTTCTTCGTCACGCTGGCGGTTTATTTGAGCGGCGCGATGCTCACAGCCTTCGCCTGGGATTTATGGAGCTTCGTGCTGTTTCGTGTCATCACCGGCGCCGGCATCGGCGGCGAATATGCCGCCATCAATTCCGCCATCGACGAATTGATCCCGGCGCGGCTGCGCGGCCGCATCGATCTCTATATCAACGGTTCCTATTGGGTCGGCGCCGCGCTCGGCGCGCTGTCGACGCTCGTGTTGCTCGATCCGAAAATCTTCGCCGTCAACATCGGCTGGCGCGTCGGTTTCTTCATCGGCGCCGTGCTCGGCCTCTTTATTCTCTTCGTGCGGCGTCATGTGCCGGAAAGCCCGCGCTGGCTGGTGACGCACGGGCAAAGCGCGCGCGCAGAGCAGATGGTCGAGGAGATCGAGCAACGCGTGGCGGAATCCGGCAAGCCGCTGCCGGCCGTCGATACCAACGACACCATCACGCTGCATCCACGCGCACATGTCGGTTTCGGCGAGGTCATCCGCACGATGTTCGGCGCTTACCGGCGGCGCTCCTTCCTCGGGCTGGCGCTGATGATCGCGCAGGCGTTTCTCTACAACGCGATCTTCTTCACCTACACGCTGGTGCTGACGCAGTTCTACGCGGTGCCACCCGCCGACACCGGGCTTTATCTCCTGCCCTTCGCGGCGGGGAATTTCCTCGGAGTCCTCGTGCTCGGGCACTTCTTCGACACGGTCGGCCGAAGGCAGATGATCGCCGCGACCTATCTGGCGTCCGCCGCGCTGCTGGTGCTGACCGGCTATCTGTTCGCCCACGGCGAGCTGAGCGCCGCCGGGCAGACGCTGTTATGGACCGCGATCTTCTTCTTCGCTTCGCCGGCCGCGAGCGCGGCCTATCTCACCGTCAGCGAGATTTTCCCGCTGGAGACCCGCGCGCTGGCCATCGCTTTCTTTTATTCGGTGGGGACGGGAGTAGGGGGCATCGCCGCGCCCTGGCTGTTCGGCACCCTGATCGGCACCGGCTCGCGGCTCAATGTGTTCTACGGATACCTGTTTGCCGCCGCGCTGATGGTGGCCGCGGCGCTGATTGCGCTGATCTATGGCGTCGCCGCGGAGCGACAAAGTCTGGAGAAGGTGGCGAGGCCGCTCTCCGCGCTGCAGGAGTGAGGGCTATGCATCCAGCTCCTTATAGTGCCGGAATATTCCCCACTCGTTGAAATCAATGCGCCGCTCCGACGCGATGTAGGCCTTGATGCGCGGACGTACCGCCACGCGATCATGCAAAGCGACCACGCGCCGATGTTTCTTCTCGAGCCGCTTCATGGCTTTTGGAAACGCGTAGCGGAGTCCCTCGATAATTTGGAACAGGCTGAGGTCGGCATAGGTCAGCTTGCGCCCGAGTAGATAAGGGCCGCCGCCACGCGTCAGCACGCGCTCGAAATAGCCGAGGAACTTCGGCGCGCGATTTTTGAGAAAATCCTGAGTACGTCGCTTCGACTCTTTCTTCTGGTCCTCGTAATAAAAACTCACACCGAGCGGGTGATGGGTGTCATGAATTTCCACCAGGAAATCGGCGATGGTGAGCTGCAATTGATGTACCCACAGCCGGCCTTCCTCGCTCTTTGGCGCCAGTCCATGCCGTGCGCCAAGAAACAGCAGGATGTTGGCGGTCTGGCCGATCAGCAGCTTGCCCGCCCTGAGAAAGGGCGGGGCAAATGGCGGATGCTTCACGCGCTTGCCATTGAGCAGCGCCATCATTTTTTCTTCGCCCTTGCCCGCGCGCACCACATCGACGTAATCCGCGCCGGCTTCTTCCAAAGCCAGCCGCACGAATTCGCCGCGGCCCTGGATTTCGGCCCAGTAGTAAAGTTCATAACGCATGGATTGGCTCCTTCGGTGTGCCGCGCGCCTTTTCCTCGTCTTCGTGGGGGGTATTAAGACTTTGCTGTTGAAAATTGATTTGCGAAGCGGTTGCGATGCTAGTCTCTCGCAATGTCGGATCCGTGGCTATCGAATATCCGAAATGACGTGGTGGGCGGACTTGTATCCGCAGCGGTCGCCATTCCTCTGGCGGTGGGCTACGGCATGTTCGCCTTCGTTTCCTTGGGCGATGAATATTTCGCCGACGGAGCCTTGGCCGGACTCTACACCGCCTTCATCGTCGGACTCGTCAGCGTCATAACCGGAGACAAAACCACCACGGTCTATGCGCCGCGCGTGACCAGCACATTTTTTATTGGCCTCTTGCTCTACCATCTTATCCACTCCGATGCGGCGTTTCTTCGCTCCGGCGGTCCTTCGCTCGTTCTCGTGGTGTTTTTCTCCATTATCCTCCTGGCCGGCGCCTTCCAAGCACTGTTCGGCCTGATCAAGCTGGGGACGCTGATCAAGTTTACTCCGCATCCGGTGATGGCTGGGTTTCAGAATGCTGCGGCGCTGCTGCTCTTTCTCGTCCAGTTGGGGAATGTTTTCGGCTTCGACAGGAACACGCCCTACACGGCGGTGTTCGATCACCTGGATTTGGCAAAGCCGCTCAGCATCCTCATTGCAGTGGTCACTTGCATCGCCATGTGGAATGCGCGGAAAATCTTGGCTAAAGTTCCCCCGGTCTTTGTCGGTCTGGCGCTGGGAAGCGGGCTCTATTACACGGCGCTGGCGCTTGGCTTCGGCTCACGCCTGGGACCGGTCATCGGAAGCTCTACCAATGCCGCGCTTAATCCATCCCTGATCCCGAATTTCCCCGGCCTCGTCCACGACGGCAGCATACTGGAGATATTGCCGACGATTTTCGCCGGCGCGACCGCGCTTGCGCTCATCGCCTCCATTGATGCGTTGCTTTGCGCCAGGCTGGTGGCGCGGCCGGGTGACGAAGTCGACGGCAACCGTCTTCTCGTCCGCCTGGGCATCGGAAACATGTTCGCGGCCGGTTTCGGTGGCATTACCAGCGGGATCAATATCGGCGCCAGTCTCGTCAACCGCGCCTTCGGCGGGCGCACGCCGCTCTCGGTTCTGGTCAATTGTGCTGCGATATTCCTTGCCTTTTCGCTGCTCTTTCCGCTGATCGCCGCGGTGCCGCGTGTCGTGCTTTCCGCTGTCATCATGGTGATCGCCGTCCAGCATTTCGACCCCTGGACGATGCAGATGCTCAGACGCGTCGTCTCGAGCTCGGCAAAGCAACGTCAACACATTATCCTGGAACTCTGCGTGGTCCTGCTGGTGGCCGTGCTCTCAATCACGGTCAATATCGTGACCGCGGTTTTCATCGGGATTGTCATCGCGGTCATGCTGTTCGTTGTGCGGATGAGCCGGTCGAATATTCGCCGCATGTATCGCTGCGACGGCATTCATTCACGAAAATCGCGGCCGCCGAAGGAAATGGAACTGCTGGAACGCATGGGCGGCGGCATCCTCGTGATGGAATTGGAAGGGGCGCTGTTCTTCGGCAGCGCCGAGCGGCTCGCCAACGACATCGATACGGCGATGCAGCGCGGCGCCCAATGGCTGGTACTGGACCTGCGCCGCGTCAACGAGATCGATAGTACCGGCGCTCACATCCTTTTGGGGATCAATGCCGCTCTTGCCGGCCGCGGAAAGTATCTCGCGGTCGCCATCGCGCGGCATAGCGAGACCGCGGCGCGGCTGGCCGATCTCGACGTATTGGAGGGGGTCACGGCAGGCAAGGTTTTCGACGACGTCGACCGGGCCATTGAATGGGCGGAAGACGCGCTGTTGCGCGCCGAACTGTCCGAGCCGGGACAAGAACAAGAAGTCCCGCTCGAACAAGTGAGCATTTTGACTGGATTCCAAGCCGAAGATATGGCGGCTGTCAAAACGCATCTCACGCGTGTGACGCCGGCGATGGGTAGCATCATTTTCCAAGAGGGAGATGCGGGCAAAGAGCTTTTCATCATCACCAAGGGAACAGCCAGCGCGTATTTGCGGCAGCCCCACGGCGGGGATATTCGTCTGGCAACATTCGCACCCGGCACGGTATTCGGAGAATTGGCGCTTTTGGACGCCGGACTGCGATCGGCCTCGGTGATCGCGAATAGCGACCTTATTTGCTATTCTTTGAGCGAAGCATCCTTCGCCGCCCTGTCGGCGCAGACACCCGCTGTGGCCATCAAGTTGTTGTCTGGGCTCGGCCGCGAGCTGAGCGGTCGCCTGCGCCGCGCCAACCGAACCATCCATCAGCTCGAAATTTGACGGGCCCTCAATTCGTGGCGAAGCAGTACAACAACCCGGCGCCGCCTGTGCTGCGCAGATCCGCTTGGCTGCATCCGCCGCCTGGCCCGCGCGAGGGGTGTGCCGCGTTCCAGGATTTTGCCGCCGCGCTGTCGCCAGTTCCCGTACGATCGACATGGCCGAGCATGGCGGAGCCTTCGCCGCTCTTGGTCCAGTTGCCGCAAGTCATGTCCGCGTTGCCGGTGAAGGCGGTGCCGTCCTCATGCGAGCCGGTGAGGATGTCATGGGTGTTCGGCGTGTCGCCGCTGCCGTTCACGCCTTCACCCTTTTCCGTCAACGCGGTTTGCTTGTTTAGATTATTCTCGCCGTGGAGTTCCTCGACATTTTTGGCGATAACAGCACCTTTAGCGTTCTTCCAAGGCCCGCGCCCGATGCGGTCGCGGGCATTCACCGCGCCGGTACCCTGGGTGCTGAGATAGGCGTGCCAGGTCTTGCCGCCAGCGCCGGCGGCTTGCGCCAGCGATTGGCAATGTTTGTCGGCGCCATCAAGACCGCCAAGGTCAGCGCCTTTGCCGATGCCGACGCTGGTGACGAAGAAGCTCATGTCGTTTTGCTGCGCCTGCGCGCCGACGCTCAACGTGAGCAGCGCCGCCGCCGCGGACAGCGTCAGTCTGATTGCTGCCATAGTTATCCTCCCGGCTATACGAGCTACTAGGCCCAGCCTTAGAGTAACTATTTAGGAGCTGTGTTATTCCCGAGAAACGGCGCGTATTGACGCAGCAGGGCTAGCCACTGGCCTTGATCTGCGTAACCGCCTGCGCCAACAGCTCGTTCATCATCTGCCGGATCTGCTGGTCGGATTGCGCCACGCCCTTGGCATCGAAGTCCTTGCGGATTTTCCGGAACACATCGTCGTCTCCGGCCTCTTCAAAGTCGGCAACGACAACTTCCTTGGCATAGGCATCGGCGTCCGCGCCGGTGATGCCCATCTTTTCCGCCGCCCACAGACCGAGCAATTTATTGCGCCGGGCGGTAGCTTTGAATCTCAGCTCCTCGTCATGCGCGAATTGTTTCTCAAAGCCTTCTTCGCGCTTGTCGAATGTCGTCATGCCACCCTCGCCTAATTGCAGAACGCTTCGCGCCTTGCATATCGGGCGGGGACCGTCAAGGCAACAGCGTGGCGAATCGACTCTGTAATGGACGCAGCCATGTCGATTGTGCTGCGCGGTGCGTTCGGCTAGCTTGCGCTGGTGGCCGGATAGGCTATTCACTTATGCGAGTCGCGCCTTCCGGTTCCGCCGCCGCGGACCTCGAACCGAAATGGAGCCACGGCACCCAATGGATTTTCACAAACCACGGTACACTCCGATGAGCCGTCGTCGCCGCATTTATGAGGGCAAGGCGAAGATCCTGTATGAAGGACCGGAACCGGGAACGCTGATCCAGCATTTCAAGGACGACGCCACCGCCTTCAACGCGAAAAAGCATGAAGTGATCGAGGGCAAGGGCGTCCTCAACAACCGTATTTCGGAGTACATCTTCCAGCATCTCAACGACATCGGCGTTCCGACTCACTTCATCCGCCGCCTCAACATGCGTGAGCAGCTGATTCGCGAGGTCGAGATCGTTCCCCTTGAGGTGGTGGTGAGAAATGTTGCCGCCGGTTCGCTGTCGACCAAGCTCGGCATCGAGGAGGGCACGCAGCTGCCGCGCTCGATCATCGAATTCTATTACAAGAACGATGCGCTCAACGACCCGATGGTGTCGGAAGAGCACATCACCGCTTTCGGATGGGCGACGCCACAGGAGATCGACGACATCATGGCGCTCGCCATCCGCGTCAACGACTTCCTGTCCGGCCTGTTCCTCGGCGTCGGCATCCGACTCGTCGATTTCAAGATGGAATGCGGCCGTCTGTGGGAAAACGAGATGATGCGCATCGTCGTCGCCGACGAGATTTCGCCCGACTCGTGCCGGCTGTGGGACATCAAGTCCAACGACAAGCTCGACAAGGACCGGTTTCGGCGCGACCTCGGCGGCCTTATCGAGGCCTACACCGAAGTCGCCAAGCGGCTCGGCATTATGGGCGAGAACGAGCGCCCGCAGGGCACCGGGCCGGTGTTGGTGAAGGGGTAGCTGACTGGTTGTCATCCCGGCCAAGGCAGCGAAACAGCCGCGAGCCGGGACCCATCGTTATGGTCGTGGGTTCCCGTGTCTCGCCACTTCATGGCTCGCCCGGAATGACAAAGGATACGACATGAAAGCCCGCGTCACGGTCACTCTGAAATCCGGCATCCTCGATCCGCAGGGCAAGGCGATCGAAGGCGCGTTGCGCTCGCTCGGCGTCAATGGCGTCGCCAGCGTGCGGCAGGGCAAGGTCTTCGATATCGAATTAGATGCGGGCGACCATGCAAAGGCGGAAGCCGCGCTCAAGGATGCGGCGGAAAAACTTCTCGCCAATACGGTCATCGAGAATTATCGCATCGAGGTGACGTGATGACGCCCGCGCGCATGGCCGGTCTCATCTCTGCCTTTGCGGTCGCGGGTTTTATCCCCGGCGACATTTCCGCGAATAATGCAGTCGGCCGTGCGGCGCTCAGCCAAAAATTCGCCGAGGTGAAATGGCCGTTTCCGCTCGATCAGTGGGGCGATGGGCAGGCTTTCCAATGCCGCCCCGACGATTGCGGAACCGAGATCAATGTTTATCTTCGGGCCAAGGTCGGGTTCTGTAGTTGCACCAACGGGGTCTCCGACGACGATGAACTGGAGCGGGTCGGCGATCTCGAAATCTTTGGCGGCCGCTACACCGCACTGGAGAACGGGCACACGGTAGCCATGGGGCCGCTAAAAGGCCGCGCGCGTCCCTTCAGCGTGGAAGTCTCCTTTACGCGCCCGTTTTTTGCGCTGGCGCTCGCGGTCAACAACAAGTGCGACGCCGTGGTTGCCACGGTGATGACCGGGAGCGAAATTGGCGCGGATGTCGAGCGCGCCGCGTTAAATTTCTTGAATGGCGACTCGATTCTCAAATGGGCCGATGCGTCTACGGGGCTGCCTCAATAATGAAGTCCGCCGTCATCGTTTTTCCCGGCATCAATCGCGAGCGCGATATGGCGCGCACGCTGCGGCTCGTGTCAGGCCGCGAGCCGGCGATGCTCTGGCATGGAGATACAGCTTTGCCGGCGGGCACTGATCTCGTGGTGCTTCCGGGCGGTTTCAGTTACGGCGATTACCTCCGCTGTGGCGCTATTGCGGCGCGTTCGCCGATCATGGATGCGGTGCGCACGCATGCGAAGAAGGGCGGCTTGGTGCTCGCGGTCTGCAACGGCTTCCAGATCGCCTGCGAAGCGGGGTTGTTGCCCGGTGTGCTGATGCGCAATTCGCAGCTTAAGTTTATTTGCCGCGATGTATATCTGCGCGTCGAGCGCTCCGACACGCCGTTCACGCGCGGCTATAACGCGGGCCAAGTGATCCGCGTGCCGGTTGCGCATGGCGAGGGCAATTATACGGCCGACGCCGACACGTTGGCGCGAGTCGAAGGCGAGGGCAGGGTGTTGTTTCGCTACAGCGATCCGAACGGAAAACTCGACCTCGATTGGAATCACAACGGGGCTGTCAATGCCATCGCCGGTATCGTCAGTGAAGGCGGTAACGTTCTAGGCATGATGCCGCATCCGGAAAACCACGTCGAAGCGGCTGTGGGATGCACCGACGGACGCGGGTTATTTGCGGGCTTGGTCGACCATTTGGCGAAGGCGGCGTGAAGCACGCGGCAAAAATCACTCCCGAGCTCGTCGCTGAGCACGGGCTGAAGCCCGACGAGTATCAGCGCGTTCTCGACCTGATCGGGCGGGAGCCGACGCTCACCGAACTCGGCATTTTTTCTGCGATGTGGAATGAGCATTGCTCCTACAAGTCGTCGAAGGTGCATCTGCGCACGCTGCCGACCAAGGCGCAGTGGGTGATCCAAGGTCCCGGCGAGAATGCCGGCGTCATCGACATCGGCGATGGCCTGGCGGTCGTGTTCAAGATGGAGAGCCACAATCATCCGAGCTATATCGAGCCTTATCAGGGCGCGGCGACCGGCGTCGGCGGCATCCTGCGCGATGTCTTCACCATGGGCGCGCGGCCCATTGCCTGCCTCAATTCGCTGAGTTTCGGCGATCCCGGCCATCCGAAGACGCGGCACCTCGTCTCCGGCGTCGTCGCCGGCATCGGCGGCTACGGCAATTCCTTCGGCGTGCCGACGGTGGGCGGTTCTGTGCGTTTCCACACCCGCTATGACGGCAACAACCTGGTCAACGCCATGGCGGTTGGCCTCGCCGAGACTGATAAGATTTTTTATGCAGCTGCATCGGGCGTCGGCATGCCGATCGTTTATCTCGGCTCGAAAACCGGACGCGACGGCATTCACGGCGCCAGCATGGCATCCGCCGAATTCGGCGAAGGCGCGGAGGAGAAGCGCCCGACGGTACAGGTCGGCGATCCATTCTCCGAGAAGCTTTTGCTCGAAGCTTGCTTAGAAATCATGGCCAAGGACTGCGTGATTGCAATCCAGGACATGGGCGCGGCGGGCCTGACCTGCTCAGCGGTGGAGATGGGCGCCAAGGGCGATCTCGGCGTCACGCTCGATCTCGACACGGTGCCGACGCGCGAAACCGGGATGAGCGCTTACGAGATGATGCTCTCGGAAAGCCAGGAGCGCATGCTCATGGTGCTGAAGCCCGAGAAGGAAGCCGAAGCCGAGGCGATCTTCCGCAAATGGGGACTCGATTTCGCTATTGTGGGTGAAACCACGCCGACCAAGCGCTTCATCGTCAAGCATCGCGGCGCGGTCATGGTCGATCTGCCGATCAAGGAACTCGGCGACGAGGCGCCGGAATACAAGAGGCCTTTTGTCGAAAGCCCAAAACTTCCGGTCATCGAGGCTGCCGACGTAAAGCCGCCGATCGGACTCGCGGATGCGCTGGAGAAGCTGATCGCCACGCCGGACCTTTCTTCCAAGCGTTGGGTCTGGGAGCAATACGATCACATTATCGGCGGTAACACCGTGCAGCGTCCGGGCGGCGATGCGGCGGTGGTGCGCGTTCTCGACGGACCGAAAGGTCTCGCGATGACGACCGACGTAACGCCGCGCTATTGCGAGGCCGATCCGTTCGAGGGCGGCAAGCAGGCGGTAGCGGAAGCTTGGCGCAATCTCATCGCGGTGGGCGCGCGACCGCTCGCCGTCACCGACAATCTCAATTTCGGCAATCCCGAGAAGCCCGAGATCATGGGTCAGTTGGTAGGCTGCATCCGCGGTATCGGCGAGGCCTG
>JAXDOS010000098.1:0-34788 GCA_034668785.1 Alphaproteobacteria bacterium | reverse complement strand
CATCGGCGCCGGGGACGTTGCGCGGAACTATGCTAGGCGAACCAGGGAGATATTTCTCCAGGAACATGCCGGCCAAGCGCCCATAGGCATCCGTGCCGCCACCGGCCGCCGAGCTGATAATCAGGGTGACCGTTTTCCCGCTGAATGCGCCGGACGTCTGGGCCTCGGCGACAGACCCGCCAAGCACAAAAGCCAACAGACACAAGCCTATTCTTTTCATCATTTCCTCCTAGAACCCAGCGATTGTCGGCTATATTGCTTCCCCGGGCAATCACTGTGCATCGCGGGGGAACGACTGAATGGCTGCCGAGGGTATCAGCGAATCTGTGCAGCAAGCCGCATGGGGAGACCTTCGGGAATTTCTCGACATCGCCAAGGGACGCGGCGAACTAACGGTTGTGCGCGGCGCCGACCCTAACCTGGAGATGGGCGCGCTTTATGAGCTGAGCCTGCGGAAGACCTACCCGCCGGTTTTGCTATTCGAAGACATCAAGGGCTATGCGCCGAATTTCCGCGTGGCGACCAACGTCCGCACGTCACCATTACTGGTTGGAAATCTCGATCTCGAAGCGGTGAAAGAGCTTCGCCGTCATCGGCAGCGGGGTATCAAAAACAGCATCCTGCCGCAGGAGGTCAATGACGGCCCGGTGCTGAGCAACATCCAGCGTGACGGCGACGTGCGGGTGCTCAGTTTCCCAGCGCCGAAATGGCATCCACTTGATGGCGGCGGCTATATCGGCACGGAGTGCCTGATCATCAACAAGGATCCCGACAGCGATTGGGTCAATGTCGGCACCTATCGCGTCATGGTGCAGGACGACACGACGCTCAGCGTCTTCATCGAGCCCGGCAAACACGGCGACATCATTCGCCGCAAATATTGGGAGCAGGGGAAGCCCTGTCCCATCGTGATCTGCGTCGGACAGGCGCCGGTGCTCGGAAACATCGCCGGGTCGCCATCTGGGCAGGGCGTCTCCGAGCTGGCCCAGGCCGGCGGGCGCATCGGTCGCGCGATCCGGGTCGTGCGCGGAGAAGTCACCGGACTTCCATTCCCGGCGGACGCGGAGCTTGTGTTTGAAGGCTTCATGCCCTCGCCTGAAGTCGAAAGCCGCCCCGAGGGACCGTTCGCGGAGTGGACCGGCTATTACGCATCGGACACACGCCCCGAGCCGGTGGTGAAGGTCAGCCGCGTCTATCACCGGGACGATCTCATCGTCTTGGGGCAGCCGCCGGCGAAGCCGACCTATCCGGGTCGGCAGGTCAACCTCATCAGCACCGCGGCCCTGTGGGATGCGCTGGAGGCGGCGGGCGTGCCGGAAATAAAAGGCGTCTGGAAGCTGCGCGGCGGTGGCACGCGTTTCATCAACGTGATCTCGATCCGCCAGGTTCATCCAGGCCATGCGAAGTTTGCCGGCATGGCGGCGATCGGCAGCGTCGGCGCCTTTATGGGCCGCATCAATATCGTCGTCGACGACGACATCGACATCACCGAAACGGCGGAAGTGATGTGGGCTCTGGCGACGCGATGGGACCCGAAGACGCAGACCGACATCATCGATAATTGCTGGACGGGAAATCTTGATCCGACCCTGACGCCGGAGAAGCGCGCGAGCGGCGATCTCACAAACAGCCGCATCGTCATCTACGCCGTGCGGCCGTTTCACTGGAAGGATGAATATCCCAAGGTCAATCAGTTTGCTGTGGCCGAGTTGGAAAAGGTGCGGCTCAAATGGGAAAAGACCCTGCCATTCCTGCAATCCTAGACTGCTCGGCAGGAACGTGAGACCATTTTAAATAGCCGACGCCGGAAGAAGCGTCGAAGTTTCGGGAGGAGCGATGATGAAAAGAATTAGCTTGTGGATTCTGGCTTGCGTTCTTGGATGCTCCGCGGCCTTAGCGCAGGGAACCGTCTCTTTCCAAGGTAAAACGGTCAACATGATCGTCGGCTTCCCCCCCGGCGGCGGTACCGACGCTTACGGGCGCTTGGTCGCGACCTATCTCGAGAAATACTTACCCGGCAATCCGACTGTTGTCGTGCGTAACGTTCCGGGCGGAGACGGCATCACTTCAATGAACTTCCTGGTGCAGCAAGCGCTGCCGGACGGCTACACCCTCACCACCACCGCGAATACCACGGCCGATCCGCTGAATTTTCGAAAGCCGCAATCGCATTTCAATCCCGTAGACTTCAGTATCATCGGCGGCGCCGGACGCGGCGGCGAAGTCCTTCTCATCAACAAAGAGGCGGAAAAGCGCCTTTACGATAAAAAAGCCGCTCCCGTCATCATGGGTTCGCTCAACGGTATTCCGCGCTCGGGAATGCAGATGACCGCCTGGGGCGCGGAGTTCCTCGGATGGAACGTCAGGTGGGTTCTCGGCTATCCAGGCACCAATGACTTGGCCATCGCGCTGGAGCGCGGCGAAATCGATATGACCGCTACCGGTAATCTCTTTGTCATTCAGCGGCTCACCGAAAGCGGTAAGTTCAAGATTCTCGTGCAGAGCGGCACGTTGAAGAATGGCACGCTCATTGGCAGACCGGATTTCGGCGACGCGCCGCTTTTGGCAAAGGCGGTGGAAGGCAAGATCACGGAATCGCTGGCGACCAAGGCTTTTGAATATTGGAGCAACATTGCATTGACGGATAAATGGCTGGCGCTGCCTCCCAAGTCGCCGAAGGAAATGGTGGATGCCTATCGCATAGCCTACGGCAAGATCGCCCAGGACGCGGACTTCCTGGAGCGAGCCAAGAAGATCAGCGAGGACTTCGTGCCCCTATCCGCGCCGGAAGTCGAAACGCTGATCCACAAGCTTGGTGATCTTCCGCCGGAAGCCACCGAATACATGACCGTCATCCTGCGCAAGCAGGGGCTCGACGTGCAGTAAAGAGATTTTCGTGCGTAGGCTGATGCGATCAGTTTGAGTGGTTATACAATCGGTCGATATAGCCGCTGTCATCGATGGCGCGCAGATGATGTAAATCCCACATGACGAGCGGATTGAAGCCGGCGATCTCCGGCGTCTCCTTCACTCCGAGCGCGAATACGTTCCGAATTGCTTCGGGGGTCGGATAAGGCTTTGGTTCGTAGGTCTCTGAATGATGCCGGTAAAACAATTCAAGTTCTTCATCCGACCTGAACTTGAGCAAATCGCGGCAGGTCTTGTTGATGATCTCCAATGTGCCCTGACGATCGGTCTTGAAGTAATGAATAGCGTCGACCAAGGCGTGCAGTAGCCCGGAAACCTCTTCCGGATGGCTGTTGACGTAGCGCGTCGTGGTCGTAAGCGTAACGCCTTCGATCATCGGCATCGTCGGCAGCTGGATTACCTGCGCGCCCATGGCGCGAGCGCGCGCCTGGTCGACCACGCCGAGGAAGGTGCCATCATATTCTCCGGCCATGACTTGCCGCACGCGTTCCTCGGCCTTCCTGTCGCCCGCGACCATCTCGACATCCCTGCCTGCGAGCAAGCCACTCTGCCGCAGAAACAGCCAGGCGTTTAGACCCGGGTGTTGATCAAGCTTGTCGATGCTCAGACGCTTGCCCTTTAAGTCGGCGACGCTGCGGATGCCCGGCGCCGTGGCCAGCCAATTCTGGTTCCACTGATTATTCACCTGGGCGATATGGACGAAAGGCTCCGCATGCAGAGCGCGGCGCGCGTAAAGGCTGTGGTGGTTACCGGACACAATGTCGAGCTCGCCGCTTAGTAGTCCCGCGGTTGCCCGCGCGCGCTTGTCTTCCATCGAGCCGAAACTCATTTCCAGCCCGTGTTTGGCCAAAAATCCGCCGGCGTCCATCACTTGCCACAACGGCACGTGAGGCGGAGCACGGTAGAAGATTCGGATTTTTCTCTTGCCTGCCATTCTGTTCCCTATGGTTTAAGGTTTTGCAGCAACGGTCGCAGTTTCTTGCTGATGTCGAGCTTCTCCACGGACCTCCATTTTGGATCGGCGTCATCGGGATAAATCACGCCAGGGCGCGGAATAGCTCGGGGATCAAGAAACGATTCATCCACATCGGTACGTAAGGTGGCGGCATCGAAACCGCGGGAATAGATCTGTAGCGCTTCCTTGGTAGCCATCCAGTTGGCAAAGACGCGCATGGCATTTGGATGCGCCGCCTTGCTAGCGACTGAGAGAAGAAATGGAGAGGAGTTCACGCGATTGACCAAGCCGTCCAAATCATAAACCTCCAGCGTCTTGAATCCCTCCTGCTGCAGCGGACGAACGTCGTCCGTGCGACAGCTCAAGCAAATGGGATAGGTGCCGCGAGCGAGCCAATCGGTGAATTGCCGGCGGTCGCGGCTGATCACCGGTTTCTGATCGACATAAAGTTTCTTTGTGAAATCGGGACCAAGCTGCTTATAAAAATTCGCCGCGGTATTGCCGCCGGTGCCGGTGTCGTTGAGCGGGTCCTCGGTGCTGATCTTTGCCTTCCATTTGGGGTTGAGCAAATCCTGGGCTGACTTCATTTCTTCCGGTTTTACGTAATCTGTATTGATGAAGAGCAGGCTATCGACGCTGCTGAACAGGCGAAGGACATACTTCTCCTCCGGATCCATGAACCAAAGCTTCCCAATCTTCCATTTGCTGGTGTCTGTCACCTCAGGCAAGACCATCAACGGTTGCAGTGGATCGATCATCTTTTCCGCATAGAGCACGTTGAACTGGGTATCGGGTCCGGACAGGTAAGCATCCATGGCGTAGACGCCGGATGCGCGCTCAATCTTCACGCGTTCGACGATCTGCCCGCTTTTTCCGGCAATGAAGTCCACGGCGATGCCATACCGCGCAGTAAAAGCCGGAAGAACCTCGTTACGCATCACCGGGTCGGGAGAGCCGGCAATGATAACTTTGCCCTCCTTGCGCGCCGCGGCGAGTATTTCGTCCCACGAGTTTTGCGCGCCCGCGGATTGTGCCACGGCACTCGATGCAAATGTCAGCAGGAGCAAAACAATTACTTTTTTCATTGTCGCCTCCCTTACTTGCGGCGTTTTCCCACCTGGCTCCGCACCACCGGGAATCCACCTGGCCGCTATTGATACAGCTTATCGATATAGCCGCTGTCGTCGATAGCGCGCAGATGATGCAAGTCCCACATGACGAGCGGATTGAAGCCGGCGATTTCGGGAGTATCTTTCACTCCTAGCTGGAATACGTTTTCAATCGCCTCGGGGGTCGGATAAGGCTTCGGCTGATAGGTCTCCGCCTGATATGCGCGAAAGTGTTCGAGCTCCTCATCGGATTCGAGCTTGAGCAGGCCGCGGCAGGTCTTGTTGATGATGTCGAGCGTGCCTCGGCGCTCCGTTTTGAAATAGTGAATCGCGTCGACCAACGCGTGCAGCAAGCTGGTGACTTCCTCCGGATGGCTGTTGACGTAGCGCGTGGTCGTCGTGAGTGTGACGCCTTCGATCATCGGCATAGTCGGCACTTCGATTACCGTCGCGCCCGCTGCCCGCGCACGCATCTGATCGACCGCGCCGACAAAGGTGGCGTCAAATTCGCCGGCCGTGACTTGCCGCACGCGTTCCGCGGTTTTTCGCTCGCCGTCAACCAGTTCGACATCCCGGCCGGCCAGCAAGCCGTTATGCCGCAGATACAGCCATACATTGAGGCCCGGATGGCCACTAAGCTTGTTGATGCAAAGGCGCTTGCCCTTTAAGTCGGCGACACTGCGAATGCCTTTCCCCGCGACCATCCAGTTCTGGTTCCATTGCGTATTAACCTGCGCAATATGCACGAAAGGCTCGTTATGGAGAGCGCGTCGCGCGTACAAGCTGTGGTGATTGCCGGAGACAATGTCGAGTTCGCCGGTCAACAGTCCCGCCGTCGCGCGGCTGCGCTTATCTTCAAGCGAGCCGAAACTCATTTCCAGTCCATGTTTGGCCAGGAACCCCGCTTCTTCCATCACCTTCCACAGCGCCACGTGCGTGGGCGCGCGGTAGAAGATGCGGATATTTTTCTTGGCCATGATTTCGTTTTCTCCAAAAATTAATCGTTGCGGCGATTCTTCAGCATCTCCAACATGATCAACCGGACCTTTTGCCGCGCGGTGACACCTTGGACCCAGTCATGCATGTCGAAATAGGTGACACCTGCTTCCGGGATCATCTCAGCCGGTAGATAGGTCGTGGCGTCGATGTCGTTGCGGGTCGGGGCCTCGCCACGCTCGCGCGCATAGATCGCGAGTCCCTCCTTCGACGCCATCCAATTGGCGAAGAGCTTTGCCGCATTGGAATGCGGTGCGTGGTCCAGCAACCCCATCTGGCCGACGCCCGCGGAGAGAGTGCCGGGCATATCTGAGAGTTTATAAACCGCAGCAACCGGTATCCCGTCCTTCTGCATCCGCTTCAGCTCGTCATCCTCCGCGTCGAGCGAAATCGGATAGGAACCACGCCCCAGCCAATCGGTGAGCTGGCGCCGGTCCCGGGCTATCATCGGCTTTTGTTCGACGTACAGGCGCTTTAGGAAGTCCTCGCCGAACTGCAGGTAATAGCGCGTCGCGTGGCCAATGCCGCTGCCGCCGACGGTCGGATCATGCGCGGAAATCTTGCCCTTCCATTTCGGATTGAGCAGCTCGCTGGCGCTGCGCATTTCTTCCGGTTTGACGGCGTCGGTATTGATGTGAAACGCAGCACCGACGGTGTTGAACAGGCGCAGCACATAAATCTGTTCCGGATCGGTGAACCATAGCCCGCCTCGCCGCCACTTCGAAACATCCAGGACTTCAGGCGAGATCAGTTCCGGCTTCAGCGGCGCCAGCATCTTCTCGGCATGATAGACGCCCGCCATGGTATCGCTGCCGGCAAAGACCACGTCCACGGTATAGACGCCTGCGCTTCGTTCGGCTCGCAGCTTGGCCGAACTTTCCGTGCTGCGGGTGCCGAGATATTCAACCGATATTCCGTAGCGCGCCCTGAACGCGGCCGGCAGCTCCTGCCGTACCTGCGGGTCGGGCGGACCCAACAGCACCAGCTTGCCTTCCTTCTTCGCCGCCTCGACCAACGTGTTCCATTGGTTTTGCCGATCCGGTACTTGCGCCATTGCGCATGAAGTCCAGAACGCCAGCATCAAGGCAATAAATTTGTTCATATCATTCCGCGACCATTATCGTGACAGCAGTTCTTTCATGCGAAGCCGCACCTCTTCTTTTTTACTGACGGTAAAATCCCAGTCATAGGTGTCGAAGTATTCCACTCCGGGACGCGGAATGATTTCGGCGGGCAGGAAGCTGAGTTCATCGATGTCGTTGCGCGTCGGCACCTCACCGCGGGCGCGCGCGAATGTTTCCAGTCCCTCCTTCGAGGCGATCCAGTTGACAAAGAGCTTGGCTGCATTCGGATGCGGCGCGTTACTCAAGAGCGCGACCTCGCCCACGCCCGCGGAGAGCGATCCGGGCAGATCGGGCAGACTGTAGACCGGCAAAACCGGCAAGCCTTCCTTGCGCAGTTGATCTACTTGCTCGTCTTCGGCGCCGAACGCGATCGGATAGGCGCCGCGCGTGAGCCAGTCGGTCACTTGCCGCCGGTCGCGGCTGATGACGGGCTTCTGATCGACATAGAGTTGCTTGACGAAATCCTCGCCGAACTGAGCATAGAGACGAGCGGCATCGTTGCTCCCGGTTCCCGGCACCGTCGGATCATGGGTAGCGATCTTGCCCCTCCACTTCGGATTGAGCAGATCGCGCGCGGATGCCAAATCTCCCGGTTTCACCAGACTGGTGTTGATGTGAAATGCCGTTCCGAGCGTATTAAAAAGGCGCAAAATGTAGGTCTGCTCCGGGTCCATGAACCAGAGCTTTCCCTTCTTCCATTTGGACCCATCCACGACCTCGGGATGAATCAGCACCGGGGGCAGGGGATCGATCATCTTTTCGCGATAAAAGATCGTTGCCATGGTTTGAATCCCGGAAAGTGTGGCATCCACGGTATAGACTCCCGCTTGCCGCTCCGTGCGCAGCCTCGCCGAGGACTCATTGCTGCGCCCGCCGAGATATTCGAGCGTCACTCCGAAGCGGGCCTTGAACGCTGCAGGTAGCGCTTGCCGCACCTGCTGGTCTGGCGGCGCGAGAACTACTACTTTGCCTTCTTTCTTGGCAGCGGCGATCAAGTCATTCCACTGACCTTCCCAATCCTTGGTTTGCGCCGATGCATAAGACGCGCAACATACGAGTGCCGACGCCAGCAGACCCGCGACCACGGTTGGTTTCGACCGCTGCATGGCTATTGCTTCTTTAATAGTTCGCGGACCTTTTCCGCGGCTTCCCTGCGGCCGGAGGCTACCCAGTCCAGATCGGTATCGTCGGGGTAGGTTACGCCCGGATGCGGAATGACGCGCGGGTCGAGGAACGACTCGTCCACGTCGGTACGCAACGTGGCAGCGTCGTAGCCATGCGAATAAATCTCCAGCGCCTCTTTGCCGGCGAGCCAGTTGACGAAGACGCGCGTCGCATTTGGGTGCGGCGCCTTATTAGCGACGGACAACAGGAAGGGAGCCGAGTTCACCCGATTCTGCATTCCCTCTAGTTCGAAAATCTCCAGAAGCTTAAATCCCTCTTTCTGCAGCGTACGCGCGTCGTCGGCGCGGCAG
Source organism: Alphaproteobacteria bacterium (assembly GCA_034668785.1). Classification (GTDB taxonomy): domain Bacteria; phylum Pseudomonadota; class Alphaproteobacteria; order Rhizobiales; family Xanthobacteraceae; genus CANKHA01. The sequence goes on along the minus strand of JAXDOS010000098.1, from coordinate 26,201 downwards.
GTCAGGCAAATTGGATAAGTGCCCCGCGCCAGCCAATCCGTAAGTTGGCGGCGGTCGCTGCTGATCACCGGTTTCTGATCGATGTAGAGCTTCTTCACGAAATCCGGGCCGAGCTGCGCATAAAGGTGCACGGAGCTGTTACTGCCGCTGCCGCTGGCGTTCGGGTCTTGGGTGGCGATCTTGCCCTTGAATTTTGGATTCAACAGGTCTGATGCAGCCCGCATCTCTTCCGGCTTGACGAAATCGGTATTGATGAAGATCAGCGCATCGACGCTGGCGAAGAGCATCAATATGTATTCGCCCTCCGCGTCCGCGAACCACGGCTTGCCGCGCTTCCATTTAGCGCCGTCGGTCACTTCCGGCAGAATTAACATTGGCTTCAACGCATCCAGCATCTTCTCCGCATGCAGCACATTGACTGTGGTGCTCGCTCCCGACATGTAGACGTCGACCGAGTAAATTCCGGAAGCGCGTTCGGTACGGACGCGGCCCGCGACTTGCCCTGAGCTGCCAGCGATGAATTCAACCGAAATGCCGTAACGTGCCGTGAATTTCGGGATGATCTCGTTGCGCATCACGGGATCGGGCGATCCCACGACGATCACCTTGCCTTCTTTTTTCGCCGCGGCCAGTGTTTCATCCCAAGTCTTCTGCCAGTCCGCAGACTGCGCCAGCGCGCAGGGAGCAAACGCCAACGAGAGCAGCAGCGCTATTATTCTTTTCATCCTGCCTCCCTCTCGATTCCGCGCTTCCGTCTTTCTGTTTTATAGGCGCGAACCTATCTGTTGCCTTTGAGGAGTGCCCGCATTTTTTCCGTGACAGCCGGTCTTCCCGTCATCATCCATTCCAGATCGGTGGATTCGAAATATTCCACGCCCGTTTTCGGAATGATCTCCGGATTAAGGAACGATTCGTCCACATCGGTGCGCAATGTCGCTGTACCATTTTCGCGCGAATAGATTTCCAGCACTTCCCGGGTAGCCACCCAATTGACAAAGATGCGCGCGGCGTTTGGATGCGCGGCCTTGTTGGCCATGCTGAGCACGAATGGCGAAGAGGTGACGCGGTTCTTCATTCCGGCAAGATCAAAAATTTCCCGGATGTTGAATCCTTCTTTTTGCAGATCGCTCGCGGTTTCGAATTTGCAGGTCAAACAAATCGGATTGGCGCCGCGCGCCAACCGATCCATAAGCTGACGCCGGTCCTGGAGCCTGACGGGAGCCTGATCGATGTATAGCTTCTTTACGAATTCCGGGCCCATCTGCGTATAGAAATGCACAGCGGTGTCGCCGCCGCTGCCGCTGCCAAGCGGGTCCTGCGTTTCAATCTTGCCTTTCCATTTGGGATTCAGCAGGTCCGTCGCCGACTTCATTTCCTCCGGTTTGACGTGATCGGCGTTGATGAACAGCAGGCTGTCCCTGCTGCGAAACAGCATCAGGACATTCTTCTCTTCGGCATCCATGAAATAGGGCTTGCCGAATTTCCATTTGGACCCGTCAGTTACTTCAGGCAGGAGCAGGATCGGTTTGATCGGATCGAGCATCTTGAGCGGCAGCAACGTGTTGAAGGTGGTGCCGACGCCCGACATGAAAACGTCGACGGAGTAGATTCCGGAATCGCGTTCAATACGCACGCGCTCGGCAAGTGGGCCGGATTGACCGGCGATATATTCGATCGGAATGCCGTAACGTGCGCTGAAGGCCGGGACGATCTGGTTGCGCATAACGGGGTCGGGCGACCCCATGACAACAACCTTGCCCTCCTTTTTTGCGGCAGCCAGGGTTTCATCCCAGGTCTTCTGCCAGTCAGGCGATTGCGCTATGCCGGCATTCGGGAAAGCGGCCCATGTCAGCACGGCCAGTGTTTTCAGCAGGGATGATATTTTTCTCATTGCGTATCGCTCCTTACCGATCTCACTCCCGCCGTTCATCGCCACGAGTCATGTAGTGCGTGCCGGTCCCGGCTTGGCGTTCTCGCGCTGGGGTCTCGTCAGTTGCAGGCCGAAACGCCGGCCAACCAGCATCATCGCACAAATGATAACTGTGATCAGGAGACCCAATGCCGCAGCACGCTCGATTTCGCCGGTGAAACTGTATTCCAGCAGCAGGATCGAGAGCGGTCGTGACTGTGCACTATAAAGCAGGACTGGAGTGCTGATGCTGGTGAGCGCGGTGCCGAAATTCAGCATGGCGACGGTTAGCGCCACCGGCCCCACGAGCGGCAACAGGATGCGCCGATACGTATAGCGCCACGAGGCGCCTGAAACACGCGCGGCTTCCTCCAGGTCAGGGCCCAATTGCAGAAACGCCGACTTAAAGGCTTGGGTGCTAACCGGGCTGTCGTGAATAGTTAGCGCCAACGCGATACCCCACACCGTGCCGTACAGCACGCTGCGCAGCGGCGTGGCGAGAAAAATCCACAGCAGCCCCAAGCTCATGAGAATGCCGGGGATCACCCACGGCAGCCAGCAGAAGAATTCCAGCACCGCCGGCGCAATGAGACGCCGCGATGCCAGAAGATAGCCGACGGTGGAATAGAGCAACACGCCAAGGGTGGCCGTAGTGCTGGCGATGATGAGGCTGTTTTGCAGCGATCCTAGGAATAGCGGATCGCCGAAGAGGTTCTGCCAATGCGCCAGGGTAAACGGCGAGCTGATGTGAAAGAAACCGTAGCGCCGCATGAACGAGCCGATGACGAGGAATGTCAGCGGCAAGATCATCATCACCGTGAACCACAAGGCGAAGGCGCCGAGCGCGACGTATTTCCATTTGCCGAGTTTGACCCGGAGTGTCGAGTAGCCCTGGCCGGTGACGACCGTGAATTTCTTTTTGCCTTGGAAGTACCGGCGATAGAAAAATGCCAGCACCACCAAAACCAGCAGAAACACCGATCCCAGAGCCGTGGCTTCGCCATAGGCGGGAGGTTCCTGGCGTAGGTAGTCGTAGATACGCGTGCCGTAGACGTAGATATTGGCCGGCAGGCCCAGCAACAATTCGGTGTTGAACGACTCCAGGCCCTTGATGAAGCTCAGCACCGCAATTGCCAAGATCATCGGCGACAGCACCGGAAGGCTGATGCGCCACAGCGTCGTGAATGTATTGGCGCCGGCGACGCGAGCGGCTTCTTCCAGTGTGGCGCCCAGGCGGCGAAAAACCGGCGTCAATAACATCACGTTGAACCAGATACCTCCGGTGCCGAGATGCACCCAGACAATGCCCCAAAAACTATAAGGGTTGAACAGCGGGCCATCCACGAAGGGCAGGGAGCTAGCGATGCTGTTCAAGAAACCGAAATGAGGATCGAGCAATAAGATCCAGGCAAGCGTCAGCGGAAAATCCGGAACGAAAAACGCGAACCAGCATAGAAACTCTATCGTGTTCCCGCCCGGCATATCGGTGCGTGCGATAAGCCACGCAAAGCTCACCGACATGATCAAGGACGGAATCAGGCGCACTACGGAGAAGGAGAAACTCATCCACAGGGCGCTGAGAGTTTGCGGGTCGGAGAATGCCCGCACCCAATTTGCCAAGCCATAAACCGGAGTCTGGCCGGGTGCGGCGGTATTGAAGCTCCCGCCTAGCAGGAACAAAACCGGCAGCGCCATGACAATGGCGAAAAACAGCAACACCAATAATTCCACGATCCGGACGCCGCGCAGCCGCGGCCAACCAGCAGGAAGAGGAGAGGCGGCGAGATCGGTCATTGTGGCAGCGTCGTCACGCAGGTGGGATCGAACGCCAAACGAATATCGGCGCCAATCTCGTAACGGTCCTTCTTCGTTGCCGGTAAAATCAGCGACCTTCCCGCGGCGGAGATCGTATATTGAAGATGATCGCCCATATAAGCGACATGCTCGATGTTGCCGGTCACTTCGTTGGGACCGACCTCGCCCATTGGCAATAGCGCGATATCTTCCGGCCGGGAAAGGATGCGTACAAGTTCCCCGTCGGTGAATTTTCCATCGGAAGGTACGATGACGCGTCCCTTGCCTTGCACATCGACCCAACTTTGCGCGCCGTCTTTGTGCACGGTCCCTTTCATGACTACGGTATGGCCAAGGAAATCGGCGACAAAACGTGTGAGAGGGTGTTCGTATACTTCGACGGGCGTGCCGACTTGCTCCAGCCGCCCTTGATTGACCACGGCAATGCGATCGGACAGGGCCAACGCCTCCTCTTGGTCGTGCGTCACGTACACTACGGCAAGATTCAGCCGATGATGCAGTGCATGTATTTCGGTGCGCATTTGCTCGCGCAGCTTTACGTCCAGATTGGACAGCGGTTCGTCGAGCAGCAGCAGGGATGGCGTGTAGACGACAGCGCGCGCCAGCGCGACACGCTGCTGCTGCCCGCCGGAGAGCTCGGTGGCGCCGCGTTCTTCGAGTCCTCCGAGACCCACAAGTTCGAGCGCTTCGGTCACGCGTTTTTTTATCACCGCCTTCGACTCGCGCCTCACGCGCAGCGGAAAGGCGACATTTTCAAACACTGTCAGGTGCGGCCAAATCGCATAGGACTGGAACACCATGCCCATGCCGCGTTTGTCGATCGGCACCAATATATTGCGTGCCGGCGCCGCTAAGCAGCGCCCATCGAGCGTGATTTCGCCCTCGTCGGGAGTTTCCAGTCCGGCGAGCAACCGGAGCGTCGTGGTCTTACCGCAGCCGGAGGGGCCGAGCAGCGTGAAAAACTCGCCGGGCGCGACGGTAAAGCTGATCCCGTTCACGACGGGAGTGTCGCCATAGCGTTTGACGACGTTGGAAAATTCCAGGAGCGCCTTACTCACCACATGCCTCACTGCACATCTGCTTGTGCTCAGATTTTATAAAGTTTCCGCGCATTCATTTCGAAGATGTTCTTCTTATCTGCGTCGGTGAGCCAATCGAAACCCTCGATAATGGGTTTGAGGTCATCCATCGCCCGCCCGGTATGGGGATCGACCGATGAGCCCGCGCCGGGGCTTTCCGTGCCGAAACAACAATTCGCGGGCCCCATCACCTTGAACAACAATTCCAATGCCTCCGGCGTGTAGAGGCAAGTGTCGTAGTGCAGTTTCTTCGCCACGTTCTCGAAGTATTTGGACTCGTCTACGGCCTTGCGTCCCAAGTCCCGGCGGCTGGTATAGCGGCCCGCCATGAAACGTCCCATGTGGTAGGGAATCGCACCCCCGCCATGGGCGACGACGATCTTCAGCTTCGGGAAATGTTCGAACACCTTCGAGTTGATCAACGAGACGACCGCGATGCTTTCTTCGTTGATGAAGTGCAGGGTATAGTTGAGCCGCGATGATAAGCAGGTGGATGAATGGATCATCGCCGGAACATCTAGTTCGACAAGCTTCTCGTACAGCGGATACCAATATTCGTCGCCCATGGCCGGGGTGCTGTCGTCGCCGCGCGCGCCCGGATCGGGATTGATCAGGCAACCGACGAAGCCTAATTCCTTGACGCAACGCTCGAGCTCCGGGATCACGTTCTTGATGGGTAGTCCAACCGACTGCGGCAGGCCGGCGACCCCCTTGAAGGTGTTCGGATGCATCCTGACTTGCTGCGCGATCAGATCGTTGCAGGCGCGGATATAGGCCTGCACGATCTTTTCCGGTTCGTGATGCATCATTGTATAGGGCCGCGGCGACAGCAGCTGCATGTCGGTCTTGGCCTCTTCGAGAAATTTCAGATGCGACTTGAGGCCCTTCTCGACTTTTTCATCGTCGAGCTTCAGCGCCTTGCCGGCGCGGCTGGCAAGCAAGTTCGCCTGAAAGGCATATAATTCCGGCGGCGCGGAAACGTGGGCGTGGACGTCGATAATCATGAGCGAATGCTCCCCTCCGAGTACGTTTGTTACGATGCAATCTTAAAAACGTCGTCCATCCTGCTCTTAACGCCGTTCTTGGCTAAAGCCTCTTCGAACATCTCGCGGACCTTCGGATCTTCATCCAGATATTCGATCTGATGGCCGCCGTCCTTGATACTGACGTCGGTGCCGCCGTCAGCGTGGCCCACCGCGCGCGCGTATTTTCGGGCGCCCCAGCGGATCGCGAGATAGCGCGCCGGCGTGGGCCCCGTATTAAAGTGTTGGTGGAACCACATGTTCGGCGGCACGACCACGCTGCCGTATTTCCACGGAAATACCTGCATTGGCTCGCCCTGCGGCCACATCAGCGAATAGCCTTCGCCGCCGATGATGACGACATGCGCGCCGGCGCCATGACGATGCGCCTTTTTGTAGGTCCCGACCGGCATCTCAGAGATGTGGGCCGTCATCTGGTTCTCTGACATTTCGAGACCGATGAAGCTGCCGCCGGCGCCGCGGTTGTTGCGGCGATACAGCTCGATCGTGCGCACGTCGGGCACGAAATTTGTGTCCCAAGTCGTCGTCGCGCCGACCGGATAGGAGACGCCGGTGCCTGAGAAACTATCAGGCTCCTCGTCAAAGCGGTCTTCGAAAGTGAAATCGTTGTTGAACAGGAATTTCAGATTGCGGAACAGATTGAACAGAATGGGGGCGGAAGTCACAACCAGGAAGCGCGCGGGCTTCTCGCCGCTGGCATTGAAGTGCTGACGCCAGGTATTCATCGGCGGCGAGAACAGGCTGCCTTCCTGCCACTCGAAGCTGATCTTATTCTTCTCATTGTTCCAGACCGTGCTTGAGCCGTTGCCGTCGAGGACCAGATAGAATTCCTCGAACAGGATCCGCTGCGGCGGGACGCTTCCGCCGGGCGGGATTTCGAGGACATAGGCGTCGTTGGTATCCTCGGTGCCGATCAGGTTGAGGATTGCCCCCTTCGCGCCTTTGAATTTCCAGTCGGCGACAGAAACGGTTTTCAAATCCTTGATGTAATATTCCTTGATGACGGGGACATTCTGAGCCTCGACCCATTTCTTATAGGAATTGACCTTCAGCTCGATCTTCTGTCCCTTGATCATTCAGTTTCCCCGACCAGCTTGCAGTAGTAACGCCACAACGGCGCGCCGTGGGTATCCTTGCCTTTCTTATTCGCGGCCTTGAAATGCGCGATGTCTTCGTCCGGGATCGGCTGCGGATTCCCCAGAAGATGCGCGCGATAATTCATGTCCGCGAGTTCATTGAGCTTGATCGCGGTCAGCGTCGCCTCTTCCACCGTCGCGCCGCAGGTCGTAATGCCGTGGCCGCGCATCAGGCAGGCGCGCCCGGGCATGGCCGCGGCGAATTCTTTTCCCAGCGTGTCGTTGGAAACGGTGATGCTGCGCGGATAGGTGGGAATGCCCTCGAGCAGAAGGCGCAGGCTGCCAGGATCGTAAGCGCCGTAAATCGGCATCAGCGGCTTATCGCATATCGTGAACAGCACCACGGTCTTTGGATGCGCGTGCACCACCGCGCCGACGTCGGATCGCGTGCGATACATCCAGGTATGGATGAACACCTCCTGCGGTGGCTCCAGGTCGGCGCGTCCCGAAAGTTTCTTGCCGTCGAAATCGACCGTGATGACATCTTCGGTGGCGGTGAAACGAACGCCGGATTCGCCGGGTCCGCGGGCGCGGATCAACAACGTATCGGTTCCAGGCACGCGGGCGCTGACGTGCCCGGTCGCGGCTTTGGTCAATTCGAGCTTGCCCAACACCCGGCAGGCCTTTGCTACGCGTTCACGAAGCTGTTGCACGTTGTTACTCGATCACCCTTGCCAGTACGCGAAGCCCATGCCGCAGCCGATGCCATTGGGGACACGGTAAGCGGGAACGTAGTCCACGACGGTCGCAGGTTTATTCGCGGCCGCCGCCACAACGAACCAATTACGGATTTCGGATGTGCCGGCCATCAAAGTGGTCGACGAGATTTCACTCAATTTCCCGAGGTCGTTCTTCTTGATCGCGTCGAGCACCCCGTTGTCCAAAGCCTCGTCGATAATGGTGTGGCTCAGTCCGCCCGAGGCGATGACGACGACCTTGCCGCTTTCCGGGCTTTGCCGGATTGCGGCGGCCAGCGCCTTACCGAAGTCCACGCAGCGCTTGGCTGAAGGGGCAGGGGGGAAATAGGTATTCACCATGATCGCCACCACCGGGATCTGCGCATCGGGAGTGAGGAACTTGAGCACGCGGGAGAACGCATGGCCCATTCCGCCTTCGTAGCGCAGTTCTTTCGAGTAGGCGGGATCAAAGCCTGAATCCATCAGCTTTTCCAAGATGCCCTGGGCGAGCTTTTGGTTTGCCTTGTATTTGGTGCGGTTGGCGGACTTCGGTTCTTTGAAATAGCCGAGACTGGTGCTCGCCTCGAAATCTCCGCCGATATACACTGTGAACGGCGGGTTGGCGTCGTCGAGAATGTTCTCATGCTGGTCATCGGCGACCATGACCAGGACATCCGGCTTCCATTCCTCGATCTTCTTCCGCAAGACTTCGATCGCTTTCATGCAGCGGTTGAATTTCACCCACTTGTCGTCCAGGGTTTCCTTCTCAAGCTCCGGGCGCACCTTCAACGTGTCGCCGTGCTTGTTATGTAAAACATCCCATTGGTCGGGCTTCACCATGAGCTGGGGTCCGTGGGACATTGCGACGAAGCCGGTTAACTCAGCCATGGTTATGCCTCCTCCAACGCATGTAGCTTGTGCATTTCAATGCTCGGGACTTGATGAGCGAGCTTGATCTCCCGATCTTCCTTGGACGATTGCAGCATGGCGAGCGCAACTTCGAGCGTCGCCTTGCCCCAGCGGCCATCCGGAAAGGGATCGCGTTTTTGCGTCACGGATCGATAGAGCTCGCGCAACTCGGCTGAGCGACCGATGTCCTTGCCGCAGACGATCTCTTCGACGCCGGTGTCCGTGTAGACGAAAACTCCCTGCGGCGATTGACGCATAACGCCCTTTTCGCAGCCGACGATGGTCAGACCAAAAAATCCCTGCATTTCGCGTTCACGCGTCGAGGACTCCTCGGTCGTGCGCGGGTTGCTGTATTTGATGTCCATGTCAACCGCGCCGGTGTAGCGGTTGCCTGAATTCGCGAAGGTGGCGGGGTCGCGCTTGCGGCCGCCTTCGCCAATGCCCCAGGTCAACTCGGCTATGTCGAAATGGCCATAGGCGTTGAAGGCGAGCGTCGCCGGGGTTCTGTCATCAAATTGCAGAAAAGCGGTGTAATCGCCTTCAGTGTCGAAGTTCTTGTCCGAACGGCCGGTGACTGCGCGGACACTCTTCACCATGCCGCCGCCGAGATAGCGCACGATGTCGATCTGATGCGGCCCCTGACGGAAAACGATGCCGCCGCCGATGCGGGTGTCGACTTCAGAGGCGAGCCGCGGGCGCTGCAGCCAGTCGTTGGAATTCCAGGTGTTGATCTGGATGACGCGGCCAAGGCGCCCGCTGAGGATCACCTCCCGCATCTTCTGGATCGCCGGGCTGTAGATCTTGGAATGGCCCTGCACTAGCTTTACGCCGTTGCGCTTGGCCGCCGCGATCATCTGGTCTGCTTCGGCCAGGTTAACGGCCATGGGCTTTTCGACAATGATATGCTTGCCGTTCTCCGCGGCGATAACCGTGTGCTCGGCGTGATTCACGTTCGGCGTCGCCACCCAAAGCGCATCGATTTCGCCGCTCTTGCACATGGCTTCGACGGTCGAAAAGCCTTTGCCTTTATACTTTTCTTCGAATTCCCGAACCGTCTCTGGGCGAGTATCCGCGCCAGCCGTCAACTGCATTTCGGGAAAACGCGCGATATGCGGAAGGATCTGCTTGGATGCAGATCCCAGCCCCGCCATGCCCACTCTGAACTTCGACACGTTCTACTTACTCTGCGGCTTGGGGAGCTTGTCGGTATAAGCCGATCCGTTCGTTGATCACGTTCAAGTCGATCATCTCGTTTTTTGCCGGGTCGCGGATGATCCCCATGGGTTCGCCGCCCTGGGCCACGATGTCGATTTGTTGCTTCAGCAGCCGGCGGAACATCACGATGCCGCGATCGCCGGCGCCTAGATGTTCCTGGATGCGCTCGTCGATCGGCCCTTGGGTTTCCCAGGCCATGGAATCCTGCGCGGAGACTACGTCCATGTAGTATTCGCCTTCCGGACTCTTGAGCGGTCGATACTCGTAGGGCGGGTCCTGGTCCGCCGGCGAGCGTTCCGTCGGGGAAGGGATGAAATTGACGCGATAGACCTGGGTATGCTCGTCGTCGCGCGGCACGCGGATTTGAAGATTGTGCCGGTATATCTCTTCTCCGCGTCGCCTGGCCCCGCGCACTTCGTTGGAGACATGGCGCAGCATGGTCGGAAAAACCAGCGGATGCTCGTCGACGAGGGCGGGATCGGACCGATTTTTCCCAAACGTGGTACGCCGCTTCATGATCCCGTACTCGAATGGGATGAAATCGTGTTTCTCCTGGTATCGCGCCACATGATCAGGAAGATGGCCTGACTTGAAGTTGACGCCATGCAGCCAATAAAGATGCGAGGGATCGACCGAGTTCTCCATCGGCAGCAGCCAGTTGCAGTCGATCACCGACTCGACGGTGATCCAGCGCTTGCCATCCTCACGCGCGAGGCAGTCCCAGCGCGGCAGCAGCGGCGCCGGCAGCGGTCCCATATAGGCGAACAGCAAACCGGCAAGCTTCTGCACCGGATAGGCTGGCTGTTTGATTTCGTTCTTGTAAGTGCTGCCCGGAGGCTCGGCCGGTTGCTCGATGCACTGGCCGCTCAGGTCATATTTCCAGCCGTGATAGGGGCAGCGGATGCCTTCATCGTCGACGCGCCCATAGGCGAGCGACGCAAGACGATGCCGGCACTGCTCCGCCACCAATCCGTAACGGGGCTGCGTTTCACCGTTGCGCAGGGGCAGGCGAAACACGGCGAGCTTTTCGCCAAGCAGTGTCACCGCCTTGATCGGTTTCTCCTCGGTGAGTTCTCCGGCCACCGCTACGGGATGCCAATAGCGGCGCAGCAGTTCTCCGGCGGGCGTGCCGGGGCCGACGCGTGTCAATGCTTCGTTTTGTACTTGCTTTGACATTCGTTACCTCCTTTTGCCCCTCCGCCGAGGTCTTCTTTTTTGCTTCTCACGACCATCTGGAAGGCCGCGGGCATTTTTCGACATGCTTTACGAATTTCGATAATCGCAAAGTTCGCGGGCAGTGTCTAGAGGCGAACCCATCGTGGCGACTGCGCCATTTTAGCCGGTTTATGTTCCGGCGTAACGCTAATGCGACTGCCGACGGCCGGTCATCGCGCGCGCAAAAGCTCTTTCATCCGCAGCCGGACCTCTTCCTTTTTGGTCACGGTAAATTCCCAGTCATAGGTGTCGAAATATTTCACCCCGGCACGAGGAATGACCTCAGGGGGCAGAAAGCTTTCGTCGATATCATTGCGCGTCGGCGACACGCCCATGGCGCGCGCGAAAATTTCGCTGCCTTCTTTTGAAGCGAGCCAGTTGACGAACACCTTGGCTGCATTCGCATGCGACACATGGTTTAACAATGCGACTTGGCCAAAGCCCGCCGAGATTTCTCCCGGCAAATCAGCCAAAGTATCCAGGGACGATATCGGTAAACCTTCCTTGCGCAGTTGATCCACCTGGGCGTCCTCGGCGCCTAAGGTGATGGGGTAGGTGCCGCGCGCCAGCCAGTCGGTCAGTTGCCGTGTGTCGCGGCTGATAACGGGTTTTTGGTCGACATAGAGGCGTTTGACGAAGTCTTCGCCGAACTGGACATATAAGTGGGCGGCTTGGTTGCTTCCGCTTCCCGGCACGGTGGGATCCTGCAGCGAGATTTTCCCTTTCCATTTTGGGTCAAGCAGGTCGCGAACCGAACGCAGGTCACCCGGCTTCACCTTATCGGTGTTGATATGAAAGGTCGTGGTCACTGTATTTGATAGCCTCAGGATATATTGATCCTCAGGATCGCTGAACCACAGTTTTCCGTTCTTCCATTTCGATGCATCCACGACTTCGGGCAACACGAGCGCGGGCTTGAGCGGATCGAGTAATTTTTCCCGATAAAGAATGGTCGCCATGGTTTGGATACCGGCGATCATGATATCGACGGTATCCACACCTGCCTGACGTTCAGCGCGCAGCTTGGTTGCGGTTTCGCTGCTGCGGCCGCCGAGATATTCCAGGGTGATGCCGAAGCGTGCGTGGAATGCGGCCGGCATTGTTTGCCGCAGCTGCTGGCTGGGAGGGCCGGATACCGAGACCTTGCCTTCCGTCCTCGCCTTGGCAACGGTCTCGTCCCACGACGTCTTCCAATCGGTGGTTTGCGCCATGGCGCTGGGGGCAAGGATGAACATCAGCAGCAAGATTATCTTTTTCATTGCCATCTCGGCATCTGACGCGCTCACGCGACCGTTTCATCCATGCGACAAATCACGCCCTGCTTGGCCAGCTCTTGTTCGAATAGCTGTCGGATTCGCGGATCTTCATCCTGGTATTCGATCTGGTCGCCGCCGGTTTTGACGCTTTCGTCCACGCCGTAGCCCTTGCTTCTCCAGGGCCGCCGAAATTTCTGGCTGCCCCAGCGCAATGCCAGATAACGCGCCGGCGTCGGACCGGTGTTGAAATGCTGATGGAACCAATAATCCGGCGGCACGACGACGCTGCCCTCGCGCCAGTCAAAGCGTTGCGGCGGTGTTCCTTGCGGCCACATCAGTGAATAACCCTGGCCGCCGATAATGACGACATGAGCGCCCGGGCCATGCCGGTGTGCCTTCTTATAAGTGCCGACGGGAAACTGCGAGACATGAGCCGCCATGGAATTCTCGGCCAGTTCGATCGCGACGGAGCTGCCGCCGGCGCCGCGATTTTCCCAGGTAAAGAGCGGCAGCGTGCGAACATCCGGCACGAAATTGGTGTCCCAGACGTGCATGGCGCGGCCTTTGTACGCCTCGCCCTTGCCGGAAAAACCGTCGGGATTGGTGTTGAAGCGTTCCGCGAAGGAAAAAGAATTGTTCAGAACGAAATCCAGATTGCGAAATAAGTTGATGAGAACCGGCGCCGAAGTCACCACCAGTAAGCGGGCTGGCCGCTCCCCGCTACCATTGAAATGCTGGCGCCAAGTGTTAACAGGCGGCGAAAACAGGCTGCCCTCTTGCCATTCAAAGCCGACTTTTTTGTCCTCATCGTTCCAGAGTGACGTCGAGCCCTGTCCCTCCAGGACATAGACCATCTCTTCAAACAGCAAGCGCTGCGGCTTGACGCTGCCGCCGGGCGGTATCTCGCAGAGATAAGCATCGTTGATGTCGCCGGTGCCGATCAGATTGAGATAAGCGCCGCGAGCGCCTTTCCATTCCCAGGGCGCGAGTTCGATCTTGCGCAGATCCTCGATATAGAAGTCGCGAATAACAGGGATGCCTTGCCCCTCGATCCATTTCTGGTAGGGCGTCTTGCCGTTGGACTCTATCTGTTGCCCGTTCATCATGGCCTGGGCTTCGACAATAGCTCTTTCATCCGCAGCCGAACTTGCTCCTTGGTGGTCACGGTGAATTCCCAGTCGTAGGGATCGAAATAATCGATACCCGCGCGCGGAATGATCTGCGGCAGGAAACCGGATTCGTCGGTATCGTTGCGTGTCGGCACCATGCCCAATGCTTTGCCGAAAATCTCATTGCCTTCCCGTGAAGCGATCCAGTTGACGAAAATCTTGGCTGCGTTCGGATGCGGCGCATGGTTGAACAAAGCAACCTGATCTCCGCCGGAGACGGACGGCCGCATGTTCTCTAGGCTGTACATCGCCACCACTGGCAGTCCTTCTTTGCGTAGCCGTTGCAATTCGCCGTCTTCCGCGCCGAATGAGATCGGATAGGTGCCGCGTGCCAGTCCGTCGGTTAACTGCCGCCGATCCCGGCTGATCATCGTTTTCTGATCGATAAATAGCTGCTTGATGAAATCGTCACCCAACTGAGCATAAAGTTGTGCCGCCTGATTGCTGCCCGTTCCGGATATGGTCGGGTCCATGAAAGAGATCTTCCCCTTCCACTTCGGATCGAGCAGATCGCGGACAGAGCGAAGCTCATCCGGTTTCACTTCGCGGGTATTGATGGTGAAAGCCCTGTTCACCGTGTTGAAGAGCCTCAATACATATTGTTTCTCTGGATCGGCGAACCACAGTTCTCCTTTCTTCCATTTCGATCCATCCACCACTTCGGGCAGAATGAGCGCGGGCTTAAGTGAGTCCAGCATCTTTTCTCGATAGAGAACGGTCGCCATGGTTTGAATGCCGGCGAGCGCGGCATCCACGGTGTAAATGCCGGCGGCACGTTCCGCGCGCAGCTTCGAGGCGGAGTCGGTGCTGCGGGCGCTGAGATACTCCAGCGTGACGCCGAAGCGCGCCTTGAACGCGGCCGGCAGTGCCTGGCGCACCTGCGCGTCCGGCGGGCCCGCCACCACGACTTTGCCCTCCTGTCGCGCCGCGGCGAGGGTCTCGTCCCATGTCTTCTGCCAATCGGAGGATTGCGCCGCGGCGCAGGACGCAGACGCCACCAACATCCACAGTGCGATAATTTTCTTTATCACCGTTCAAAGCCAATATTTGACCAAGGCTTAAGCACCGACCACTGCGTCCATGCGGCAGGTGACGCCCTGTTTGGCCAATGCTTGCTCGAACATCCGGCGTATCTGCGGATCCTCGTCCCGGTATTCGATTTGGTCGCCGCCGCCCTTGACGCTCTCATCGACGCCGTAGGCTTTCGCCCCCCAGGGCCGCGGATGTTTCCGGCCGCCCGCGCGCAGCGCCAGATAACGCGCCGGGGTCGCGCCGGTGTTGAAGTGCTGATGAAACCAGTGCTCCGGCGGCACGATGACGCTGCCATCGCGCCAATCGAAGCGCTGCGGTGGCGATCCCTCGGGCCACATCAGCGAATAACCCTCGCCGCCGATGATGATGACATGGGCGCCGGGACCGTGCCGGTGTGCCTTCTTATAAGTGCCGACGGGAAACTGGGAGATATGCGCGCCCATGGAATTCTCGGCCAGCTCGATCATGATGTTGCTGCCGCCGGCACCGCGTTTTTCCCACGAGAAGACGGGCAGAGTACGAACGTCGGGAATGAAATTGGTATCCCAGACGTGTCTGTCCCTTAGTTGATAGGCTTCGCCTTTGCCGGAGAAACTATCGGAATCGGCCCTAAACCGGTCATTGAAAGCGAAGGGGTTGTTCAGCATGAAGTCTAGATTGCGGAACAAATTGAACAGCGGCGGCGCCGAGGTCACCGCGAAAAGCCGGGCAGGCTTGGTGCCGCTGCCGTTGAAATGCTGCCGCCAAGTGTTGAGCGGCGGCGAGAACAGGCTGCCTTCCTGCCATTCAAACGTTATTTTCTTGTCGTCGTCGTTCCAGATCGACGTCGAGCCGTGACCCTCGACGACAAAAACGGCTTCCTCGAACAGCAGCCGTTGCGGCTTCAGGCTTTTGCCCGGATCAATTTCGCAGAGATAAGCGTCGTTGATCTCGCCGGTGCCGATCAGGTTGAGAAAAGCGCCGCGGCCGCCCTTCCAATCCCATGGCGCGAGTTCGACCTTGCGCAGATCCTCTATATAGAACTCGCGAAGGATGGGAATGCCATGCCCCTCGGTCCATTTCTGGTAAGCCGTTTTGCCGCCAAGCTCGATCTTCTGGCCTTCAATCATGGGCTACGACGCTTGAGCATGCACCGTCCCTGTGGGTCGATATAAGCCGATCATTTCGTTGGCGACATCGAAGTCGATGATCTGGTTTTTGGCCGGATCGCGGATAATGCCCATCGGCTCGCCGCCGGCGCGGACGATATTGATCTGTTCCATCAGCAGCCGGCGGAACATGACGATACCCCGGTCGCCATAGCCCAGGTGTTCCATCAGGCGGTCTTCGATCGGCCCTTGTGTTTCCCACGCCATCGCATCCTGCGCGGACACGATGTCCATGTAATATTCGCCTTCCGGGTTCTTCAGCGGCCGGGATTCGTAGGGCGGATCCTGGTCCGCCGGCGAGCGCTCGGTTGCCGAAGGGATGAAGTTGACGCGATAGACTTGCGTGTGGGTGTCGTCGAGGGGCACGCGAATTTGGATATTGTGCCGATATCTCCCGTTCCTGACGCCGCGGTCTGCGGGAGACACATGGCGCAGCATCGTCGGAAACACCAAAGGATGTTCGTCCACGCGTGGCGGGTCGCTCGGATTCTTTCCCGGCGTGACGCGCCGTTTGATGATGCCGTATTCGAACGGGATGAACTCGTGTTCCTCGTTGTACTTTCCGAGTTCTCTCCCGAGCGCGGCGGTCTCGCCATGCAGCCAATAGAGATGCGAGGGATCGACGGAGTTCTCCATCGGTAGCAGCCAATTGCAGTCGATCACTGACTCCATCGTGATCCAGCGTTTGCCGTCCTCGCGTGCCAGACAGTCCCAGCGCGGCAACAGCGGTACCGGCTCGGGTCCCATATAGGCGAATAGCAGCCCGGCGAGTTTTTGCACCGGATAAGCCGGCTGGCGGATTTCGTTCTTATAAGTGCTGCCCGGAGGCTCGGCCGGTTGCTCGATGCACTGGCCGCGCAGATCGTATTTCCAGCCGTGATAGGGACAGCGGATGCCTTCGTCATCGACCCGCCCATAGGCGAGCGATGCGAGGCGATGCCGGCATTGTTCGGCGACCAATCCATAGCGCGGCTGCGTTTCACCGGAACGGAGCGGCATACGGAACACCGCCAGTTTTTCAGCGAGCAGCGTGACCGCCTTGATCGGTTTTTCTTCGGTAAGTTCTCCGGCCACCGCTACGGGATGCCAGTAACGCCGCAGCAATTCTCCGGCGGGCGTGCCAGGGCCAACGCGTGTCAGGGCCTCGTTGTCTGCTTCTCGCATAGTGAGAACTCAAGCTCACCTGATAGACATCAAAGTATAGCCGCATACCTTGGGACCGATCAATCGACCAATCACGCTGTTGCAACGCGAACAGATTCGCGTCCGCATTATTTCTCTTTGTCTTTATTCAGCATGGCTTCATAGCCCAGGCTTTCCATCACTTCGACGACGGAACGGCCTTCGCGAATGGCTTCTCCCATCTTTGCTTCCCGCTCCGCGAGCGCCTCGGCCTGCGCGACCACTTCCTGTTCCTTCGCGCGCGGGATAAAAACCACGCCGCTGCCGTCGGCGATGACGAGATCGCCCGGATGCACCTGCACGCCGGCGAATTGGATTTCCTCGTTGAATGACTGCTGCATGATGCGGCCGCGCGCGGTGACCTGCACCGCCGCGCGCGCATAAACCGGGAACTGCAGCTCGCGGCTTTCGTCGACGTCGCGGCACGCACCGTCAACAATCACGCCGCCTAGTTTTTTAACTTGTGCGGCCAGCGACAGCAGCCCGCCCCAGGCGGCCACATCAATGCGGCCGCCGTTGTCAACCACGATCACGTCACTGGGCGTGGCGGCATGGATCGCCGGCGTACATAAATGCTGCTTCGGTTTCTCCAGTCCCGCCGGCTTGATCTTGACGGTAACGCAGCGTCCGACAATGCGCGGGCACGGCCACAACGGCCGGATGCCGATCACGGCACCCTTTAAGCCCAAACGATCAAGTGCATCCGATACGGCGCAGGTATCGAGCTTGCCAAGCCGGGTGACCGCTTCATCTGAAATCATGTTTGCTGCTCTAGCTGCTGCCAGCTCGGTGATTGACTGCGCTGAAGGGCAAGCTTATCACGCCTTTCTGCCACGATAAAAAACGGAAAGTTCTATGGCCGCGTCCATAGCCATTAATATCAACCGGCTTTCGTACAAAACCTCGATTTCACAAGCATAATGAAGAGAACCCCGACGCGCCTTCGCCTGCCTGCCGGCCTGGTGGCTTTGCGCGAACGTAACTTCGTTCTCTATGTCGTCGGCCAATTCACCTCGCAGCTCGGCAGTTGGATCGAGATGACGGCGGTGAGTTGGATACTTTATGAGATGACGAACTCCCCCTTGCTGCTGGGGCTAAGCGGCCTGTTCCGCGCCGCGCCGATGATCATGCTGGCGCTGTTTGGAGGCGCAATCGCGGACCGCGTGCCGCGGCGATTGCTGCTGCTGCTCACCGAATCGACGATGATGATCGCATCGTTGATCATGGGGCTATTGGCGGCAACAGACCAACTTCAATTCTGGCATCTTTATCTTCTGAGTGTCGTCAGCGGAACGCTTTCGGCCTTCTCCGTCCCCTCACGCCATGCGCTCTTCGCCGGCCTGGTGCCGCGCTCGTCGATGCAAAGCGCCGTTACTTTCAATTCGGTGGCGGTGCGCAGCGGCGGCTTTATCGGCCCATCCATCGCCGGGCTGGCCTTGGCCTTCGGCGGTTATTCCCTTCCGTTTTTTCTCAATGCAGTGAGCTTTTTGGGGATGCTGCTGGCGCTGGTAACGATGCGCCTACCTCGTTCCAAGGCAGATGCGACGCTGCCGCGTTCCAGCTTGAGACGCGGCATGACCGAAGGCGTGGAATTCGTTTGGCGCAGCCCCATGCTCAAGGTCGCCTTGGGTTTGGAAATCGCGACCGGGCTGTTCGGTCATAACAGCGCGCTCATTACTATTCTCGCGCGTGACGTTCTCGGCGCCGGGCCGGAAGGCCTGGGCTTGCTGCTTAGCGCCATTGGCGCCGGAGCGTTTCTAGGCATGGGCCTATTGGTGGCGTTCAACGTTGAGCGGCATGGGCGTCTGATCCTGATCATCGGCGCCGTGTACACGATCCTTTGGGCAGCGGTCGCGCTGTCGCCATGGCTTTGGCTGTCGGTGATCCTGCTGTTCGCATTAGGTACGGCCGATGGAGTCTGGTCCGTGATGCGCAACACGTTGGCGCAGCTGGTGGTGACCGACGCCTTACGGGGGCGTGTGATGTCGGTGGTGATGATGGTGACCCGCGGCAGCGCCCAGCTCGGGCGCGTGCAAAGTGGCCTGCTGGTCGGTCTGATCGGGGCGCCTGCCGCCGTGTTGGTGGGAGCAGTGATTATCGGCGCGGCTGTTTTGCGTTCATGGCAGGTGGGAATGTCGGATTTGAGCGGCAAGCACGCCGCGCCTGTCTCGGATAATGACGTGGTCGACCCGGAGGCGGTTTCTTAGCAAAGAGTTTAAGTCCGCGTTATTTTGGCGCGCGCTCCCATGCACCTGACCGGGTGCAGGTCTCCTAAATCCGGAAAAACCAATGGAAATTAGTCATCCTAGGCAAGAGCCTAGTTGTCCGGGGGGCCGCTTTGGACGTCAATTGCTCGACATATCTTATGGTTCACGATGACCAGTTCATCGTTAGTGCTGGGGGCAATATGGACAAAAGGTCGAAGCACCAACCCGCCACGCGAGCAAAAACGAAGCTCGGTCTCGAACAATCCGATATTTTCGCTCTGCTCCAACTGCTGCTGTCGGCGAGGATTTCGGCGGAAAGTGACAGCGAAGATGGGATCTGCGCTAAACTCATCGAACAATGCATTTTGCATCTGATGAGAACGCATTGTCTTTCCCAATCTGACGTTGGCTTATGCCTGACGTCCGCGGAAGTTATCCCGCGTTTAGCTCTCTTGCACGTCCTCACCTATGCCCGGCTTGAGCTCTTGCGTGCTCTCGACGATCGGTTTTGCGCCGACCTTTTGGAACAGTGCATTTCCCAACTCACGGACGACTACCGCGTTCCTCCGGCCATTTCGGTAGAAGCCGTGCCGCGGGTTTCTCACTAAGGTTCATCCACTGTAAGAATCGCCGCGGTTTAGAATTGGCAGAATCCCGCGATGTTTCGAACGCAACAAATACAAATCGCGAATACGCGGATTTCTGCCATCATTGAATCTGGCTCGAATTGTCCAGTCGTTTTTCTCCATGGAAATTCGTCGGCCAAGGACGTGTGGATTCATCAGATCGCTTTGTTACAGCAGCACGGGCATGCGATCTTAGCGCCAGATCTGCCGGGCCACGGTCAGTCAGAAAACTCTCCGACGCCGGAACTCACCTACAGTTTTCCGGGCTATGCCGCAGTAATCAGCAGCTTGCTTGATACGACAGGCTGGAACTCAGTGGATGTGGTAGGATGGTCGCTGGGCGGTCACATCGGTTTGGAGCTATTGGCGACCGACCAGCGGGTTCGCTCGCTTCTTATTGTTGGAACGCCGCCGGCGCGACCTTGCCTGGAAGCGTTAGAGCAGGCTTTTCATGCCACAGAAACGATGGAACTCGCCGGTAAAAAGCACTTCAATGAGGCGGATGCGCTTGCCTATGGTACCGCGATGATGGGCGGCGAGGAGCATCTGGCGCCGCGGCTATTGGCAAACGTCCAGCGCACGGATGGCGAAGCGAGACGGCTTTTATTCGCAAGTGCGCTCCGCGGCGTCGGTACGGACCAACGCGAGACCGTCGAAACAGTCGACAAGCCGCTTTGCGTGGTCCATGGCGAAGAGGAACCCTTTGTGCGCCTCGATTACTTGCAGTCGCTGAAATATTGTGCACTTTGGAAGGGCCGCGTCCATTTGATCTCTGGAGCAGGTCACGCCCCGCATTGGCAGTGTCCTAATGCCTTTAACACGGTGTTATTAGACTTTCTGCAGTTTGCAAAAACATCTCAATCACCGACTAATTTCCCATTGCCAATCCACCTCGGGTCGCGCGATAGTTGTCGGAACGATGTAACAGCTCCCGGAGGAGATGTTGCGTTTCGAAGACTACGTCGAGAAGAGCCGCCAAGCCAAGACGGTTGCCGAGCTAGCCCGGCAATACGGCGGCGCCATAGCCGCTGAAGGCTATGAGAATTGCATCTTAACCTCGCTTCGCGGCCAAAAGGTGGGGCACGTAGCGTGGTTCGACTTCCCTGACGGATACGCGAACGCCTATATCGAACAGCGCTGGGAACGGGTCGATCCGGTCTTGGCTTGCTCGCTTCGCGCGCCTCGGCCGTTTTACTGGAGCGACGTGGTCGAAAAGACAAAGCTTTCGGGCGCGCAACTGGACTTCATGCATGGATGCCAAGACCTACAAGTGCATTCAGGCGTGGTTTTCCCGTTCCACGGCCCCGGTCATCGGCTTGATGTCTTGAGCATCAGCAAACGGGTGGCTGAGCCGCCTAATAAAGAACGGTCCAGTCTCCTGCATGCCCTGAGCACGCAGACCTGGAGCAGGTATCTGGAACTATCCGAGGATCAGCTTTTCCTGGAGCCGGAGGGTGTCGCCGCCCTCACTCCCCGCGAGCTGGAAATTCTGCGCTGGTGTAAAGACGGCAAAACGCGTCCGGAAATCGGCGACATTCTTTCGATCTCGCACAAAACTGTGGAATTTCATCTCTGCAATCTGATGAACAAGCTTGGCGCCAGCAACCAGATCACCGCCGTCGTCATTGGGATTCAACGCGGTTTGATCGCACTTTAGCCAAAAACCCCACCTAGGTAGGCGCCTAGTTTAGCGCTGCGATCTGATGTGCTGTTCTGCGCGGACGCTGGTCCCGGAGGCAGACATGATCGAAGCATTTTCCCTTAAGACCGCTCACCGTTTTGGCGACGCGTTGGCCTCGCAAGCGCGCCTTCGTTACCGCGTGTTCGTGCAACAACGAACTCTGCCGCATGCGTTTTATGACGGCATGGAGTACGACGAATTCGATACGCCGGCGACGGTTTATCTCGTCTGGCGCGATCCAGCCATGATCGTGCGCGGATTGATACGTCTCGTGCCGACGTCTGTTCCCTACATGATGGAGAAATATTGGCCGCACCTCTGCCAATCGCGCGAATTGCCCAAGACCGAAAGCATATGGGAGTCGAGTCGGGTGTGCGTCGACCGCTCCTACGATCCCAGCCTTCGCAAGGTCATCATGCCAAGTCTGCTCTGCGCCGTGGAGGAGTTTTCACGGCATAACGGCATCCGGGCAGCCATCGGCGTTACGCGGCAGCATCTGCTCGACCATTTTTTCCCTGGCAAGGTCCAATGGCTTGGGGAGCCCACCGAAGTTGAAGGCGAGCAGGAAGCCGCATTCTGGATTCCGCTTGAGCACATGCGGCCCACTGCTCACTGTGCCAAATACGGCTTATCAACTCAGTTGCTGACGTTTGACCCGATCTCGCATCAGGTGGCCGCGTGATGCGCCGGGCTACGCAACAGCCGCCGGAAGGCGCGTCCGACGCGTCGGTGGAAACCACCACGCGCCATATGGCGGATGCTGTCAGTTTTCTGATTCGCGTTGCCGCCGACGCGGGGCTGCCGAGCATTGCCAACAACCTGTCCACTGTCCGTGTCCACCTTTTGGATGTGGCGAGCGAACAGGCGCAAGCAAATAATTCGCTGAAAGAAGACAACAAGTCATCGCCTTGAGTGACAGTCCGAAAGACAGCCCCCATGAAAAGTGCAAAAGTTGCTAGTTCCGCGGCATCTGAATTCGAGATGAATGAGTCCGCCGTGCGGTACTACTGCCGGGACATGCGCGGGGTCTTTTCTCGGGCCGTCAACGCCCGCGTTTGGGACGAGGACGGCACTGAATACATCGATTTTTTATCCGGATGCGGCTCGCTCAACTATGGCCATAACCATCCAACGATGAAGGCCGCCGTCATCGAATATCTAACCAACGATGGAATACTCAACGGCTTGGACCTGCACACGGTGGCGAAGCGGAACTTCCTGCGGGAATTTCGGGAGACCATTCTTGAGCCACGGGGCCTGAGCTACCGTGTTCAGTTCACCGGCCCTACCGGCACCAACGCCGTCGAGGCCGCGCTTAAGCTCGCGCGCAAGGTTACCGGCAGGCAGCCTATTGTCGCCTTCACCAACGCCTTCCACGGCATGACGCTCGGAGCCATTTCCGTGAGCGCCCGGCGCCAGCATCGGCGCTCGGCCGGAGTCCAGTTGGGGGAGATCGTGCGGCTACCGTATGACGGCTATTGCGGCGCCGGCACCGCGGAGCTCGATCGCTATGAGGCGATGGTGAAAGATCCGTCCGGCGGGATGGAATGGCCCGCGGCTTTCATCGTCGAGACAATACAAGGGGAGGGGGGGCTCAACCAAGCGCGGGCAGAATGGCTTCGTCATCTTGACGCTGTGGCGAAGCGCCTCGGAGCGCTTTTGATCATTGATGATATTCAAGCGGGCTGCGGCCGCACCGGCGATTTTTTCAGTTTCGAAAAAGCCGGTATCAATCCCGATCTCGTTTGCCTTGCCAAGTCCATCAGCGGGATAGGTCTGCCGATGGCGCTGTTGCTGATAAATCCCGCGCACGACAAATGGGCGCCCGGCGAGCACAACGGGACGTTCCGGGGAAATAATCTCGCATTCGTCGCCGGCACGGCGGCGCTCCGGCTATGGCGAGATGCCAGCTTCGTCGCGGGACTCTCTGAGTCCTGCCGCAGAATACGTTGTTGGATCGATGAGGTGACCGCCGCGGCGGGCGCTGACACCCTGCGCCCTAGAGGCCGTGGCTTACTGTCGGGGCTGGCTTTTGCCGAGCATAAGATGGCCCGCCGCGTTGCCGCTGAAGCCTTCCGCAAGAATATTTTGATCGAGACGTCAGGCCCCAATGCCGAGGTCATCAAGCTAATGCCGCCGCTGACAATTGAACCCGCTTTGCTCGACGAGGGCTTGGGGCGACTAAGGGAAGCGATCGACCAGTCGCTGCAGCAGGAGCGATTTAGGCCTGCCGCATAAGTGCTGGCGCCTCAATAGACGCCGGTCAAAGCGTTTTTTCACCGCGCGCAACTTGCTCGACAAATTCCACGAGGGAATGCCGGATTTCGGGCGCCCTAATCGCGGAGAAAGCCTGGGCAAGCCGAAGCGCTCTTGCATCCGCGATGAGGTTGAGCGCCGAGTTCGCCGCCGACTTCTCGCCGCCTTCGGTTCCTTCAAAGAGAGTGGTGATGTGGACGCCTAAAACGCCGGCGATTTGCAAAAGTCGCCCGCTGCCGACCCGGTTCACGCCCTTTTCGTATTTTTGAATTTGTTGAAATGTCAGGCTGAGGCTGTCGCCCAATTCCGTTTGCGACAAATTTTTTGCCAGCCGATAAATTCGGATGTTGCGGCCTACCAGCTTGTCCACTTGGTTGGGCCTTCTTCCCGCCATTGCAGAAACCTCCGTTGCGAATGCAGTTCAAAGAGACAGTTACGGCTCAGTGGTTGGAGCGCCTAGCGGTTGATAGTTTCACATATGGCAGCCCTTGAATAGTATTGCGACGCCTTTGTTGGATTAGTCGGACTTAGGTTAATCTGCGATCTGACCGCTATGTCGGACAACCGCCATTAGAGAGCGGCAGCGCATGCATTAAGACCCGCAAGTTGGGTAAAGAAGTACCAGCATTCATGGAACGCGATAAAACGATGCACCCGAACAACTCGAGCCTTTCTCGCCGCGATCACGTACCTGGAGCGAGCAATTGCCCCTCTTGTATGACGACAGCGCATCCGCCATTCTGATCCGAACTGACCCGGAGTAAGCAGGATGAACAAGGTCGCACTGGTAAGCCTCTGCGCGATTTTTCTCGCTGCTGGCGTCGGAGGGGCGCAGGCGGCTGAAGGTCCGGCCGCTGTTGTTGTCAAAAGCCGCAGACAAGTGCTCCAAGTTACCGGGACCGCCGCTTATCTTCGTGGCGACTATGTCACCGCGGCAAGGCTGCTGCTGCCCGCGGCTGAGCGCGGCAATTCCAGAGCGCAAACCTACCTTGGGTTTATGTATGCCAACGGCCGCGGCGTTCCACAGAATTACGTCGACTCGGTCTATTGGTACCGCCGTGCCGCCGAGCAGGGGAACCCCAGCGCCCAGGCCCAGCTCGGTCTCATGTACGATAAAGGCCATGGCGTTCCGCGCGAATTCGTCTGGGCGCATAAGTGGTTGAACTTGGCGGCGGCGGGCGCAAACGGCCGTGAGCGCGAGTATTACACGCGATTACGCAATGCCGTCGCTTTCAAGATGAGTCCGGCGCAGATCGCCGAAGCGCAATGGCTGGCGCACGAATGGTGGGCGAGGCCGGAACGAGTGGTGGTCTTGGTGGAGCCGCGCACAACGCTGAGCCTAAGGGCGAAGTAGCGTCGCTTCCAATAGCCAACACAGCCATATCGCCGGCGCCAGAAACAGCCCGAAGGGCAGCCGTGTCGTCGCGCTCATCGGCCGTCCGAAAATATGCCGTAACACGTAGATCGCGAGCGCGGTGAGCGCCGCGATCTCGATCACGAGCGGCATCGTCAACCAATCGAGCCAAATACCGGCGACGCCGGCAAGCTTGACGTCCCCCAGCCCGAGACCCTGCCGCCCGCGCAGCCGCGCATAAAGAATGCGGATCGCGAGCAAAACCAGCGCCAGAACCGCACCTCGCACCATCGCCATAGTGGCGGCTTCCACCGCGATGTTCGGCTCCTGCAACGCCGCATGCAGGAGACCAAGCATGAATCCCGCCGCATTCAATATATTCGGAATGATGAATTGCTGCGCATCGATAACGGCGATAGCCACCATCAACAGCGCCAGAGCGGCGCCGAATATGCCTTCAAAGCCGGGCGCGGCTGCCATGCTCGCTCCGACAGCCAGTAAAGCGACGAACGTAGTCGCCGCGTTGATGCGGAATTGCCCCTTCAAATTCGCAACGGCCCTGACGGGCGAAGGAGGCAGCATTGATTCCGATCCGGTGATGCAGAGCGTATTGGCAGGTCGTGGCCCGCTCCAATCGCCGCCGCGCTTATCTCGCAATCGGCAGTACCTTCGGCCCGGGAAGCAGCTGTTCGGCGGATCCGACCTTGCCTCGCAGCTTGGAACGCAGCTCCTCCGCCACCATCGACGCGTCGACGCTGTCACGAATGATCTGCGGGCGGATGAAGATGATAAGCTCCGTCCGCTCGTTCGACTTGTTGTTATGCGAGAAGGCGTCGCCGATCCCGGGAAGCTGATCCAGGAATGGAATGCCCGAGCGGCTGTTGTCTCCGCGCTCGCTGATAAGCCCGGCAAGCAACACGGTCTGGCCGCTAGCGACCGCGATCGAGCTCTTCACTTTTCGCTGCGAAACGGTCGGCGTCAGCGTATTGGCCGAGCCACTGGCGACGTTGCTGATCTCCTGCTCGATATCGAGCACGACGGTGCCGTTGAAGTTGATCCGCGGCACCACGCGTAGGATGATGCCGGTGTTGCGATAATCGATGGTGTTGACGATGGGCGTGTTCGTTGTGAGCACGGTGGCGGAGCCCGTGGCGATCGGTACCTGATCGCCGACCTGAAGGGTGGCCGCCTGGTTATCGAGCACCACCAGTGACGGATTCGACAAAACCTTTACAGCGGCCACGCGATGCAGCGCATCGATGATCAGGCGCGGTTCGGATTGCGATCCGACC
>JAXDOS010000097.1:0-7117 GCA_034668785.1 Alphaproteobacteria bacterium | reverse complement strand
ATCCTGATCGCGATCGCCATGTATGGCATCATTGTTCCTTCACTGGGACCGCTGTTTCCGAGCGTGACACTGGCCGAGATTCAGCGCGACGCGAGTTGCTCCCAACCCATTGCCGCCTCCGCGGGATACGAGGAGCCGAGCCTGGTGTTTCTCGCCGGCACGTCAACGCTTCTCGTGGACGCCGCCAACGCCGCCGAGTTCCTCCGCCAGGGCGGCTGCCGCTTCGCCTTCATCGATGCGCGGCTGGAACGAAGTTTTGCCCAGCGCGCCGAGGCGATCGGATTGCGCTACGCACCCGGCCCGCGCATCGACGCCTATAACATCAGCGGTGCTCGCGCGGTGACCATCGCGGTTTATCGCTCCGAGGAGCAGCCGTGACCGTGACCGGCGGCATCCAACGAAAAACGGGCGGCTGGCGCGGGTTTTCGCTGCGGCGCATCGGTACCAATGTGCGAGCGTGGTTCGTTACGCTTTTCCGGCCTCCGCGTGTTCCGGCGCGGCGCTGGTGGCCGTTATGGCCTTTGACTGGCCGCATCGTTCTGAGCGCGGCGCTAGCGATCCTCATCGTCGCGGCCACCATGATCTTTATGGATGCGTGGGCGATCACTGAAGCGCGGCGTTCGCCGGGCTGGGTGATTAAAGTCTTTGCGGAGATCACGGATTTCGGCAAATCCGGATGGTTCCTGTGGCCGCTCGGAATTCTGCTTCTGATGATCGCCGCGACCGCGTCCCCCGCGCTGCCGCGCTTCTCCCAACTGCTAGTGTCAGCCGTTGTGGTGCGGTTCGGCTTTTTGTTTATCGCCATCGGACTGCCCGGCCTGTTCGACACCATTCTCAAGCGGGTGATTGGGCGCGGTCGTCCTTTCGTTCCGACTATTGCCGACCCTTATGTCTATAAGCCGTTCGCCTGGGAACCGGCTTATGCGAGCATGCCGTCCGGCCATGCGACCACGGCTTTCGCTGCCGCCGTTGCCATCGGCGTGGTGTGGCCGCGCGCCCGACCGGTCATGTGGGTTTATGCCGTGGTCATAGCCATCAGCCGCGTGGTCATCACGGCGCATCACCCGAGCGACGTCATCGCCGCTGCGGTCGTCGGTACCGTGGGCGCGCTTCTGGTTCGGAGCTGGTTTGCGGCGCGGCGGCTGGGATTCGCCATCGACGCCGGTGGTTCGGTGCGCGCCATGCCCGGGCCAAGCTGGCGGCGGATCAAAGAAGTTGCCGCCCGGCTCATCGCTCAATAGAAGCTTGCATCGGATAAGCCGCGTTGAGCGAGGCCATTCCGCTGGGATTTGACATGACTGAAACGAGCGCAGTTGCGGCGGCACCGGCTGTTTCCGTCGTCGTCCCCATCCGCAACGAGGCCGGTAACATCGCGCCGCTCGTCAACGAGATCGCCGCTGCGCTCGATGGACGCTGGAGCTTCGAGGTTGTCTATGTGAATGACGGCTCAAGCGACGGCAGCGAAAGCGAGTTGCCGCGGCTGATGGCAAGCCGGCCGTGGCTGCGGCAGATCAGGCACGCCACCTCCTGCGGCCAATCAGCGGCTGTGCGCAGCGGGGCCTCTGTGGCGCGTGCTCCAATCATCGTGACGCTCGACGGCGACGGGCAGAACGATCCCGCATTCATTCCGGCGCTGGTGCAGGCGCTCATCGATGGCACGCCGCGCGTGGGATTGATCGCCGGTCAACGGGTCGGCCGCCGCGCTACCGGATTCAAGAAATTCCAGTCACGTGTCGCCAACGCGGTGCGCAACGCGATCCTGAAGGACGGGACGCGCGACACCGGCTGCGGATTGAAAGCATTCCGCCGCGACATATTCCTCAACCTTCCGTATTTCGATGGCCTGCACCGCTTCTTGCCAGCCTTGGTCAAGCGGGAAGGCTACGATGTGGGTTACGTTGATGTCGTCGATAGGCCGCGCGGCCACGGCGTCTCCAACTACGGGTTATGGGATCGCTTATGGGTTGGCATTCTCGATCTTGCCGGCGTCTGGTGGCTGATCCGTCGCCGCAAGCGCGTGCCCGATATTTCGGAGGTGACCGATGCTCATTGATCTCTCGAATGCTGTCGGCGCCTATCTCTGGGATGTCTTCGTCGTCCGCCTGGATTGGTGGGTGCTGCTCGGCTTCGCCGCGCAGGCGCTGTTTACCGCGCGCTTCCTGGTGCAATGGATCGCGTCGGAACGCCAAGGCAAGAGCGTGATCCCGATCGCGTTCTGGTTTTTCTCTATCGGTGGGGGCTTGCTGCTGCTGGTTTATGCGCTGTACCGGCGCGATCCGGTCTTCATCGCCGGTCAGGCCTTCGGCGTCTTTGTCTATCTGCGCAATTTGCAATTCGTCTTGCGTGAGCGCCGCGCCGCCGCCTAGTCGCTGCTACCGAGACGCCGCGGCGAGTGCGGCGAAGCCGCGTTCGAGATCGGCGATCAGATCATCCACGTCCTCCAGCCCGACATGGAAGCGCAGAGCCGGTCCGCCGGGCGCCCATTTTGTCGCCGTGCGGTAGCCCGAACAATCAAAGGGAATGACCAGGCTTTCGAAGCCGCCCCAGGAATATCCCAGGCCGAATAGACGAAGCGCGTTGAGAAATGCACGAACGGCGGCTTCCGGGACTGCCGGCTTCAGCACAATGGCGAACAGGCCGCAGGCGCCGGAGAAGTCGCGGCGCCAGATGGCATAACCCGGATCGCTTTCAAGTGCCGGATGCAGCACGCGGAGGACCTCCGGCCGTTCGGTCAGCCAGCGCGCCACCCGCAAACCGGATTCCTGATGCCGCGCCAACCGCACTCCCAGCGTGCGCAATCCGCGCAAAGCGAGAAACATATCGTCCGGCCCGACGCAAAGTCCCAGCGTACCGGCCGTCTCGCGCAGCCGCCGCCAGGCAACGGCGTTCGCCGAGACCATGCCGATCATCAGGTCGGCATGGCCGCCGATATATTTGGTGCCTGCCTGGATCGAAAGATCGACGCCGGAATCGAGCGCGCGGAAATACAAGGGCGTCGCCCAAGTATTATCCATCACCACTAGCGCGCCGTGGGCATGAGCCTTGGCGGCGATCGCTGGGATATCCTGCATCTCGAAGGACTGCGAGCCCGGAGCCTCGACAAAAACCGCGCGCGTGTTTGATTTGAACAAACTGTCGATGCCGCCGCCGATCAGCGGGTCATAATAGGTGGTCTCAACGCCAAGCCGTTTGAGCACCGTGTCGCACAGCGTGCGGGTCGGCTGATAGACGCTATCGCTGACGAGGAGATGATCGCCGGAGCCGACGGCAGCGAGAAGCGCTAAGGAGATCGCCGCAAGCCCCGACGGCGCCAAGGCGACGCCGGCGCAAGCTGGTCCTTCAATCGCCGCCATTGCCGCTTCGAGAGCGTCGGACGTGGGCGTGCCGCGACGGCCGTAATGGTAGCGTCCACGACTGGCCAGGAGATCCTCGGCCGTCGGATAGAGCACCGTGGAGGCGTGGTAGACCGGCGGATTGACGAAGCCATGATAGGAAAACGGATCGCGGCCGCCGGTGACAAGGCGGGTGTCCGGCTTAAGTTGCGGCTTCTCCGAATTATCGTCACTCTTGTTCGACATGTGATGTGCCGGTGTCGTCCGCGACGCGAGCGTCTCGCCCGGTGCGACGTCAAGCCATATACCCCGCCAAGGGCGTTTGCCGTCAACCCCTTGACCCCGGTGTCCCGCCGTCCTGTGATATCGTGTGAGGTTAAATGACCGCGATTGAAGACGAAATATCGACGCGGGCGCCGCGGGTCGCGCTGTACCGAAATCCACGGGTGCGCGGCATTTTTATTCAGGTCATCCTGGTTCTCGTGGTGCTGTGGCTCGGCTACGAATTTGCCGGCAACGCCAGGACCAATCTGCAAGCGCAGAAGATCGCCACCGGCTTCGGTTTTCTGGATCAAAATGCCGGCTTCGATGTCAACTTTTCGCTGCTTCCGCATCAGGAGACCAATACTTACCGCCACATATTCCTGATCGGGCTGCTCAACACCTTGCTGGTGTCGGTTCTTGGCATCGTGATTGCGACCATCCTCGGCTTTATCATCGGCATCGCGCGGCTTTCAAACAATTGGCTGATCGCGCGGCTGGCTACATTCTATGTGGAGCTGATCCGCAACCAGCCGCTCTTGTTCCAACTGCTGTTCTGGTATCTCGCCGTGCTGGGCACGCTGCCTGGGACCCGTCAGAGCATTTCAATCTTCGACGAGATTTTCCTCAGCAACCGCGGCATCGTCATGCCGCGCCCGGTCTTTAGCGAAGGAACCCGCTACGTGGTCGCGGCTTTTGCGCTCGGCATTTTCGCCACGCTGGTTCTAAGGTATTGGGCAAGACGCCGGCAGGCGGCGACCGGGCAGCCGTTTCCGGTGCTGTGGCCATCTCTCGGCCTTATCCTGGGATTGCCGCTGGTCGCATTGGTCGCCACCGGCTTTCCCATCGATTTCGAACGCCCAAAACTTGTCGGGTTCAATTTCGTCGGCGGCATGCGGCTCTTTCCCGAATTCGTGGCGCTGCTTATCGCGCTTGGGACTTACACGGCTTCCTTCATCGCCGAGGTCGTGCGCGCCGGAATCCAGGCGGTCTCGCGCGGCCAGACCGAGGCTGCCTATTCGCTCGGCCTGCCGCGCGGCTTGACGATGCGCCTCGTGGTGATGCCGCAGGCGCTGCGCGTCATTATTCCGCCGCTGGCGAGTCAATATCTCAATCTGACAAAGAACACGTCGCTTGCGGTCGGTATCGGATATCCGGACCTGTTTGCTGTATTCGCCGGGACGGCGCTCAACCAGACCGGCCAATCCATCGAGATCATCGCCATCACCATGGCGACCTATCTGGTGATCTCGCTCGCCACCAGCCTGTTGATGAACATTTACAACGCCCGCATGCGGCTGGTGGAGCGTTGAGCATGGATTCCGAAGCCGCCAACGCCGCCTTTGTCCGCCGCGATCTGGTGGCGCCGATGCCGCCGCCGCATGCGCGCGCCGGACTCCGGTGGAATCTGTTCGCCGGCTGGTTCAATAGCGCCTTGACGCTCTTGAGCTTGCTGCTGATCTGGCTCGTGGTCTGGCCGGCGGTGAAATTCCTGATCATTGATGCCGTGTGGGTGGGGTCGAGCCGTACCGACTGCCTGGCCGAAACCGTCGGCCGCGAAGTCGGCGCTTGCTGGCCTTTCATCACCGCCAAATTCGCGCAGTTCATTTACGGCTTTTACCCGGAGAGCGAACGCTGGCGGGTCGATCTCACCTTCGCGCTGTGTGCGATCCTTTTGCTGCCGCTCCTCATCCCGCGCGTTGCTTACAAGGGCATAAATGCCGTCCTGTTCTTCGGAATTTTTCCGTTCGTCGCCTTTTTTCTTCTGGTCGGTGGCACCTTCGGCCTTCCCCATGTGGAGACACGATCCTGGGGCGGGCTTCTGGTGACGCTGGTCGTCGCCGTCACCGGCATTGTCATCTCGCTGCCGCTTGGGATCCTGCTTGCGCTTGCACGGATGTCGCGGTTGACGGCGGTGCGGAGCGTGGCGGTGATTTTCATCGAATTCTGGCGGGGCGTGCCGCTGATCGCGGTCATGTTCTTCGCCACCTACATGCTGCCGCTGTTTCTGCCGCCGACGTGGACCATCGACGCCCTGCTGCGCGTTCTCGTCGGCGTGTCGCTGTTCGCCTCTGCCTATATGGCGGAAGTGATCCGCGGCGGCTTGCAGGCTATTCCCAAGGCGCAATTCGAAGGCGCCATGGCGCTCGGCTTGGGTTATACGACGACGATGACTTTTGTGGTGCTGCCGCAGGCGCTGCGGCTCGTCATTCCCGGCATCGTCAACAACTTCATCGGCCTGTTCAAGGATACGACGCTGGTGCTGATCGTCGCGATCTTCGATTTTCTCGGGCAGTTGCGGGCTGCTTTCTCCGATACGAATTGGGCGACGCCGTCCACCCTGTTCACCGGCTTCGCCTTTGCAGGGCTGGTCTATTTCGTATTTTGCTTCAGCATGTCGCGTTATTCTTTGTTTGTGGAACGGCGGCTGCGCACGGGCCGCGACTAGGCCGGCGGTAGAAGGGGCGTCGAGGCATGAGCATGTTGTCCGCAGATGGCGCCGCAGACATCCGCACCACGCGCAACGAGACCGCCATCGAGATGGTCGGCGTGAACAAATGGTACGGCGATTTCCATGTGCTCAAGGACATCAACTTCAAAGTCATGCGCGGTCAGCGCATCGTCATCTGCGGGCCGTCGGGCTCGGGAAAATCGACCTTGATCCGTTGCATCAACCGGCTGGAGGAACATCAGCAAGGCCGCATCGTCGTCGATGGCGTCGAGGTTACCGCCGACCTGAAGAAGATCGACGACATCCGCCGCGAAGTCGGCATGGTGTTCCAGCATTTCAATTTATTCCCGCATCTCACGGTGCTGGAGAATTGCACTTTGGCGCCGATCTGGGTGCGGCATATGCCGAGGAAAGACGCCGAGGAGATCGCGATGCGCTATCTCAAGCGCGTCAAGATTCCCGAACAAGCCAATAAATATCCCGGCCAGCTTTCCGGCGGCCAGCAGCAGCGCGTGGCGATCGCCCGGGCGCTCTGCATGCAGCCGAAAATCATGCTGTTCGACGAGCCGACCTCGGCGCTCGACCCGGAAATGGTCAAAGAGGTGCTCGACACCATGGTCGAGCTGGCGCGGGACGGCATGACCATGCTGGTGGTCAGCCATGAGATGGGCTTTGCCCGCGAGGTGGCGAACCGGGTGATTTTCATGGATGCGGGCCAGATCATCGAGGCCAACGAGCCGGAAGCGTTTTTCTCCCATCCGCAGCACGAGCGGACCAAGCTCTTTCTCAGCCAAATTTTGCATTAAGCCGGCCCGCTCGGATTTTTTTGAAACCGCCGGGCATTTCTCACCGTATTACGCACATCTGCAATCAAGGAGGGTGCCATGACCAATGCCAATGTGACGCTAGCGCAAAGCCTTTATGCCGCCTTCGGCCGCGGCGACATCGCCACACTTGTCAACGCGATGGCGCCGGATTCGACCTGGGAAATGGTCGGCCGGCCAGCCGATTTTCCGACGTTTGGGTTGCGAAAGGGCCCGGCCGGGGTGAAGACTTTCTTCGACACCGTTAG